>NZ_VFTI01000001.1:0-383570 GCF_006439515.1 Mesorhizobium sp. B3-2-1
GGCACATCCTACGACCCCAACAAACACCCCGCCGCTAGCTTCTTGCTCACAACAGGTTGACACAGGAAGTCTCATGCCGCGACCTTCAAACCATGCAGCCAGCCGATGCGGCCGGCGAGATCCTTGTCGCCGAAAGCGAGCGAACCGAGCACCACGGTCTCGGCGCCGGCGGCGCGCAGCAGCGGCACCGTTTCGTGACGGATGCCGCCATCGGCGGCGAGCACCACGGCCGCCTCGCGGCCGTGGTTCCTCAGGATGGCGCGAGCCTCCCCCAGCCTGTCGCAGGCATTCTCCGACAGGCCCTGGCCCTTGACCCCGATCGCGGTGCCGAGCAGCGTGACGAAAGCCACCTCGGAGACGAAAGGCGTCACCGCCTCGACCGGGGTCTCCAGCCTCAGCACGACGCCGGCCTCGGCGCCGAGTGCACGCGCCAGCTGCACCGCGCGCAGGCCCGCTTCGCCATTCTCGGCATGGACGCTGATCATGTCGGCGCCAGCCTCGATGAACTGACGCGTCTGTTCTTCGACGATTGCCCCATCGACCATCAGATGGACGTGGATGGGCTTGGCCGTCAGTTTGGCAATACGGGCGACGAGATCGGGGAAGAACAGGAAGGACGGCGCGAAATGGCCGTCCGCGACGTCGATGTGGTGCAGATCGACATAGGGTTCGATGCGCCTGAGGTCGCTCTCGAAATTGGCGAGATTGGCGGACCACGATGAGAATTCGGCGATCAGACGGTCGCGCGGCAATGCGGCGATGGCGGCCGGGCCTGACAGGGGTTTCGAGATCATGACTGGTCCTGGTTGTTGAAATTTCTATCGAGGAAGCCGCCGATGGCGGCACGGATTTCGGCGAAGTGGCTATTCTTGTCGGTAGCCTTCGGCGTCACCTCGGCAAAGGCCGCGCCGGGGATGGTGTTGGCGAGTTCGCGGGCGGTCGCCAAGGGATGGACGAGATCGATGCCGCTGCCGATGACGAGCGTGGGCCTTGCAAGGCCGGCGGCTTCGGCCCGCGTCACGCCAGGTCCGTCATTTGCGATCGCCTGCATCACCTCGGCAAAAACGGTCGCGTTGTCACGCTCGAAGAAGCCGAGCAGCGAAGCGAGATTGTCTGGCGCCTCTCTGCGAAAGCGGGTTGCTGTCGCGGAGGACGCGAAGGCCGCGCGCGCCTCGTCCAGCGGAAGCCGGTCGATCAGTTCCGCCACTTCGACGTAAGGCTGCATATTCCCAGGCGCCGCGTCGAAGGCCCAGGCTGGGCGCACCATCACGAGGCCAGAGACGCGATCGGGATGCCGGGCCGCCAGATGCAATGCAATGGCGGCACCCATCGAGATACCGCCGGCGACAAAGCGCTCCATTCCCGCCGCATCGGCAGCGGCCAGCACATCGTCGGCGAACATGGCGATCGAGAACGGACGGCTACTGCCGGCACTGGCGCCGCCTTGCGCGCGGCATTCGACGGTCAGCCGGCGGCGCGAGGGGCCGTCGGGAAAGTTCTGCGCCACCTGGGCGGCGTCGCCGCCGAGACCGTGCTGGAAGACGATGGGAAGTCCCTGCCCCGTGTCGAAGACACGGAGCGCGGCGTCATCTCGCAGCATGATCGTTGGCGCGACGTCCATCAGAGCAGCCCTCGCAGGAAGGTGGCTACGCCAGCAGCCTCATCGGCGGACAGACCGTGCGTGACGAGCGCGCCATCGAAACCCACGCCCTTCAGCCGCGCGACGAAATCCGGGAAGTCGACGATGCCTTGCCCTGCAGTAGCGAAGCGGCCGTCGGCGAAACGGTCCTTGGCATGCGCCATGGCGATGTGGCCGGCGGCCTCATCGATCGCGGCAGCGACGATCATGCGCGCCTCATCCAGCGTCGCATGTTCGAACAGGTTGGCGGGGTCGAGCACGATCTTCAGGTGCCTGGAGCCCATCTCGGCGATCAGGCGCGTCGCATCCGTGGCCGAGGTGACGATGTTGGCCTGCTCGGGCTCGATGCCGAGATCAACGCCGGCCTCCTCGGCCAGCGCCAGCGCCTTTGCCATCTCGGCGGCCATGTCGGACCAGGCGGACGGATCGGCATTGTCGGGGTGGTAGGCCCATTGGTCGGCGGCATCGCGCGAGCCGGTGCAGAGCGTGACCAGCGGGATGCCGAGGGCGGCGGCAGTCTCGATGACGATGCCAAGGCGGCGAAGTCCGTCGTCGCGCATAGCCTTGTCGGGGTGCGCCATGTTGTAGGTGCCCGACAGCGCGGCCAGCGAAACGCCCGACGATCGCACTGCGGTGCGGATGGCGGCGACGGCATCCGCCGGCACGACATCCGGCATCGACGACAGGCCGGCGCAGGCGAGATTGAACTGCGTCGTCTCGTATCCGGCCTGGTTCACCGTCGTCAGCACAGCACCCGGGTCGGTGCCCGAAAAGGTCTTGGCGAAGATGCCGAGACGCATCAGACCGCACCCGAAACCGAGGCGAGCTCAACCCGTTCGCCGGTCTCGACAGAACGGGCAATCGCCACCATGGCGCGGATCGAGGCGATGCCGTCCTCGACATTGGCGCCATGCATCGGTGCGCCGGTGAGCACGGTGTCGGCAAGGCCTTCGAGCTGGCGACGGAAGAAATGGCCGTCGGCGCCGAGCGGTTTTCGCGAGGTCGCGTCCTTCTCATGGAAGATGTCGACCTCGCTGGCGCGGAAGTACCAGGGGTTGAAGGTTTTCGCGATGACGGACCCGTTCTCGCCATAGAGCTGAAAACCCTCGTGCCAGTCCATGCGCACGGCGACGGTCAGATCGAGGTGACCGAGCGCGCCGCTGGCGAATTCGGTCTCGACGAACCAGCAATAGGCGCCGAAGCGCTCGTTGAGGCGAGCACGCACGGCGGTGATCTCGCCGCAGAGGAAGCGGGCGGTGTCGACCAGATGCGAGCCGTGCGCCAGCATGAAATATTGCCTGAGATCGGCCTTGGGATTTCCGCCCGGCTTCTTCGCCAACTTGCTGGTGACGGGTAGCGGCTGCACGGCATCGGTGTTGGTGTAGCGGTGGGTGGAATCGCAATACCAGGCCTTCAGCGCCAGCACCTCGCCGATCTCGTCGCGGACGAAATCGCGCGCGGCCTCCAGCGCCGGGTCGAAACGCTTCATGTGCCCGACCTGCAGCACCTTGCCGGAGCGGTTGACCGCTGCGGCCAGCGCCTCGCCTTCCTCGATCGAGGTGCCGATCGGCTTTTCGCAGAGAACATGCTTGCCTGCATCGAGTGCCTTGATCGACATCGGCACGTGATAGGCATCCGATGTGGCGACGATGACTGCTTCCAGATCCGGATCGGCGAGCATGGCGTCATAGTCGGCATACATCTTCTGCGGTTCATAGGTGGCGCCCATGCGGGCGAGGAGATCGGGTGCCGCGTCGCAGATAGCGTAGAGGTCGGCATTGCCGGCCTTGACGCAGGATTCCAGATGCGCGAACTGCGCGATCGGGCCGCAGCCAAGCACACCGACCCTGAGGCGTCTGTCCTGTTTCTTGATCATCGTCTCAGGCCCCGTAGCCGCGCATCGTCTGGCGGTTGGTCTTGACCGCACCGGCCGGATCGGCGGCAGCGGTGTCGGATTCTTCTTCCAGCACCAGCCAGCCGTTGAAGTTCGGCGCGGTACCGGCGATCTCGATGACTCGAGGCGTGTCGCAGACGCCTTCGCCCAGCATCGCCCATGTGCCCTTGGCGTCGACGTCCTTGAGGTGGATGTAGCGGATGCGGTCACGGTAGGTGGTGAGTGTATCCGCCATGTCCTTGTGGCCGCGCAGGATGTGGCCGGTATCCGGCACCCAGCCGACCAGATCTGGGTCGAGCAAGGCAAAGATCGCGTCGTAATCGGCGCGGTCGAACAGCAGCGTGTTGTGATGCGAGCTCGGATGCAAGGCTATCTGGACACCAGCCTTGCGGCCGAGCTCGCCGGCCTTGTTGTACAGCTCGGCCGCGATAGCGAATTTGCCGTCGCGCGGCCCCTCGGAGACGACGGTCGCCGAGCCCATCGACACCAGCGCATCGGGAAAGTTTGCCACGAAATCGATCCAGCGCCTGGCGGTTTCGAGGTCGGCGCCGATCTCATCCTTGAGCGTGAAGCCGCTCTTCGAGCCGAAGGCGAAGGAAACCAACGCCAAGCCGGACGACTTCAGCGCGGCGGCGAACTCGGCCGGCTTGCCGGCGTAGCGGCCGATCATGGTGTCGGTGATCTCCATGCCGGCATAACCGCCATCCGCGATCGCCTTCAACAGATCGTCGGGGCCACCCGTCCAGTCCTTGCCCAGCATTTCCCAGGTGAAGGTCTGGCAGCCGACTTTGAGGTCTTTCACGTTCATCCTTTCATTCCTTGATTCCGCCTATTCCTTGGGGCCGCCCTGTGTCAGTCCTTCGATGATGTGGCGCTGGAAGAACATCCTACTTGACCGAGCCCGCGGTCATGCCGGCGAGGAAGAACCTCTGGGCAACGAGGTAGATGAGCAAGAGCGGCAGCGAGCCGAGCACGCTCATCGCCATCATCTGGTTCCATTCGAAGGCGTGCTGCCCCATCAACAGCTGTATGCCGATCGGGACGGTGCGCATGGACGTCGACTTCGTCAGCGTCAGCGCAAAGAGAAATTCGTTCCAGCACAACAGGAAGGTGTAGACCGAGGTCGCCACGATACCAGGCAGTGAGATCGGGACGATCACCCGCCAGAGCGCCGTCCAACTCGTGCCGCCGTCAACGGCAACGGCTTCATCGAGATCGCGTGGCAACGTGTTCAAGTACCCTGTCATCAGCAGGATCGCATAGGGCAACGTAAACACCAGGTAGGTCAGGATCAGCGCGGCATAGGTGTCGAAGATGCCGTACGAGACGACAAGCCCGAAGAAGGGGATCAAAAGTGTGATCGGCGGGATCGTCTGCGTGCTGATGATGAGTGTGTTCAGGCTGCCCTTGCCGCG
The DNA here is from genome assembly GCF_006439515.1 of Mesorhizobium sp. B3-2-1. Lineage (NCBI taxonomy): Bacteria > Pseudomonadati > Pseudomonadota > Alphaproteobacteria > Hyphomicrobiales > Phyllobacteriaceae > Mesorhizobium > Mesorhizobium sp. B3-2-1. The sequence goes on from NZ_VFTI01000001.1 coordinate 4,949, forward strand.
GAAGTTGAAGCGGCTAAACCCATAGGCCGCCAGCAAGGCGATCAGCACCGTCAGCACGGTCACCGCTCCCGCAACGAAGTAGCTGTTGAAGAAGAAACGCAGCTTCACCGGATCGCCAAGGATGGCTGCATACGCTTCCAGCGTGAAGGCCTTCGGCAGGATGGTTGGAGGCAGCGCAAAGATTTCGGTATTCGACTTGAACGAGCTGCTGAGCATCCAATAGATCGGGAAGGCTGCGAAGAACAGTCCAGCCGCAAGAGCGACATGCAGCGCGACGGTGATCAGCTTGTCTTTGCCAGAATTCCGCTTCCTCATGGCGTCCTACCTGGCCCGCTGATAGCGAATATAGAACAACGTCAGTCCGAGAGAGATCAGCAGGATGACCACAGCACTCGCCGACGCCTGGGACAGGTTGTAGCTCGAAAACGCCAGCTTGTAGGTGTAGGTGCTGAGGACCTCGGTCGCGTAGATCGGGCCGCCGCCCGTGGTTATCCAGATCAACGGGAAGACCTGCATGGTCCAGATGAAATCGAGCAGCGAGATGCTGATGATGATCGGCATCAGCTGCGGGATGGTGATGAAGATCAGCTTCTGGTAGGCCTTCGCCCCGTCGATATCGGCGGCCTCGTAGAAATCCTTGGGAATGCCTTGCAGGCCTGCAAGCAGACTGACCATGAAAAGCGGGTAGCCCGCCCAGATATTGGCGAAAGTGACGGCGTGCAGCGCGGTCTCGGGCGAGGAAAACCACTCGACCTTGGAACCGATGATGCCCATCTGCATGAGAATGCTGTTCACGACACCGTTCGGCTCGAGCAGGAGACGCCAGATCACCGCGATGATCACCGCGGTGAACAGCCAAGGCAGTATGTAGAGCACGCGCAGCACATTGCGCAGCGTTGGATTGATGCGGTCGCTGTTCAGCATGAGTGCGAAGATCATGCCGATGGTCATATGGAAAACGACACTCATGCACGTGAAATAGAGCGTATGCCACAGCGAAGCCCAGAACACGGGATCGTCAAAGATCGCCTGGTAGTGCTTTAGCCCGGCAAAGGATGGATCACGACGCAGTACCGCGCTGTTCTGAAAGGAATAGGCAATCACCGTGACCATCGGCAACAGCATCAGGAGCCCGACTATGAGCAGCGAGGGCGACAGATAGAGATAGGGCGCCACAGCTCGTCTGAGCTTGTGATGGGAGCGCTTCTGCCGGGTCATGGTGGCAACCTCGCGACAAGAGAAAAGAGCTTCAAATACCATTCAGGTTCGTCATTTGCCGGCTGGCCCGCCTAGTGGCGGGCCAGCCGATAAGTGGGCCGCAAGAGCGAAGCATGGCGATCAGAATTTCGCCATCCAGGCCTTTTGCGCGGCAGCGGCCGCCTCTTCCGGCGTTTGCTCACCGGCAAGCATCTTTTGCGCCTGCACGTCGAACTGGGTCATCAGGTCTTCAGCCACCGGCAAGCCCGTGAACTCGTTGGCGAGATAGCCGGTCTTGAAGATCTCGAAAGCCTTGCCGAAAGCCTTGTCGGACGTCACGAAGTCAGGCTTGGCGTTGACGTTGCCCGGGAAGGCGTTTGCAAGCGAAACGAGCTTGGCGTTCACCTTTTCGCTCATCAAATACTGGACGAGTTTCCAGGCCTCCTCCTGGTGTTTCGAGGCCGCGGAGATGCCGATGCCCCAGGAGGCATAGGGAAGGCCGCGCTTTCCCGTATAGTTTTCCACGACCGGAACCGGGATGAGGTCGAAGTTCAGCTTGGGATTGCGCTTGCGGATAAGGTTCACATGCGCGAGCGAGTCGATCATCATCCCGACGCGGTCGTTGACGAATTCCTCGACCTTTTCCTGCTCGGTCTTGGTGGCGATGCCGGGCGAGATGGTGCCGGCGTCGTTGAGCGATTTGACGAAGGTGAGCATGTCCACCACCGGTTTGCCCTCGAGGTCGGGCTTGCCGTTCGCCATCATCGATTGACCCGAAGCCCAGACCCACGACATCATGTCGTTCTGGACACCGGACGGCGTTTGCAACGACAGGGGCAGCACCCAGCCATACTGGTTCTTGTCGGCGTGCGTCATCTTCTTGGCGGCTTCGAGAAATTCCGCGCGGGTCGACGGCAGCTTGGTCACGCCTGCCTGGGCGGCGAGGTCCATATTCACGAAGACCGGATAGACGAACGAAGCGACCGGGAACATCACCGCCTTGCCGTCGACCTTGATGATGTCGGCGACCTGGCTCTTGTCGAACTTGCTCGCATCCATCATCGGGTTCATGTCGGCGAGCGCGTTCTGCGCATTCAGATTGTTCACCCATGCGCCGTCGAGACCGACGACGTCGCTGAGCGTTCCGGTTGCAGCACCAACCGAGATCTGGTCTCGCGTGGTCGCGTAGGGGCCGCTGACCAGCGTCACCTTGATTCCGGGGTTTGCGGCCTCGAAATCGTCCATGATTGCCCTGAGCGAGCCAGCCGGCAATTCGGGCTCCCACCATTGGGTGAATTCCAGCGTCGTGTCCGCCATGGCGCCGGTTGCGCCAAGCAACCACGCGGCCGCGGCTATTTTCAGCATCGCGGGTTTTATACGAAAGGTCATTTTCTCCTCCTTCTTTTGGGATCGGCTGCACAATGCTGCCGATCGTGTGGTTATTCAGAAGTCTTCTTACGCAGACACCCTCGCTCTCGCCTGCGGGCCTTGCCCCGGATCTTCAGATCGCCAGATGCGTCTCGGGATCGAAGAAATGGAGCTTGGAGTCATCCAGGGCCAACTGGATTTCCGAGCCGGAGCGGACTGCGCTGACCGGTTCGAATTTCGCCACCGCGTTCGACGCCCGGCCGAAATCATCCACCGCGTCCGGGTCGCCGGAGTCCACCCGGACCGCTTCGATGTTCAGATGGACGATGTGCTCGGACCCGAGTTCTTCGATCGAGGTCACCTTTGCCGGTATCGTCTGATACTTGCGGCCGGATTCGAGGTTGCTGTCATAGAGATGCTCCGGTCGGACCCCGAACACGACCTTGCGTCCCGCATACGATCTCAAGCCCGGCCTGCGCACGAAGGCCTCATCCTGCAGCCGGATGGCGAAGGTGCCGGAAATCAGTTCGCTACCTTTCAGGGTTGCCTCGAAAAGGTTCATCGAAGGAGAGCCGATGAAGCCGGCAACGAAGGCGTTCACCGGCGATTCATAGAGCCTCTTGGGGGTGTCGACCTGCTGCAGCACTCCGCCTTTCAACACCGCGACCCTGTCCCCCATCGTCATCGCTTCGGTTTGGTCGTGGGTCACGTATATGGTCGTAACGCCGAGCTGCTTTTGCAGACTGGTGATTTCGGCGCGCATTTGAACACGCAGTTTCGCGTCCAAATTGGAAAGGGGTTCGTCCATGAGAAAGGCAGCCGGCTCGCGCACCATGGCGCGGCCCATGGCAACCCGTTGACGCTGCCCGCCTGAGAGGTTTGCGGGTTTGCTGTCCAGCAGCGACGTCAATTGCAGGGTTTTGGCGATCTCGTCCACGCGCTTCTTGCGCTCGGCCTTCGGTTTGCCTGCCAGCCGCATCGAAAAGCCGATGTTTTCGAACACGGTCATATGCGGGTAGAGCGCATAGCTCTGGAAGACCATCGCGATATCGCGGTCCTTGGGCGGCATGTCGACGACGTCGACCCCGCCGATCCGAAGGCTGCCGCTGGTGATGTCCTCCAACCCCGCGATCATCCGCAACGCGGTGGATTTGCCACAGCCGGACGGCCCGACGAGAATCAAGAACTCACCGTGCTCGACCGACAGGTTCAAGTGGTCGATTGCGCGAAAATTGTTCCCGTAGGTCTTGCAGATATTCTCAAGAATGACTTCTGCCATCTTCCTCCCTCCACAAGTCTAAGCCACTGATTTTTATTGTGCTCCTTGGCTTATTCCGCCTGTGAAATGTTTCCTCGGACAGTTTCAGGCTATGTTCCGGTATCGAGCTGCGTATATTTCAATTCGACTGCCGACGGCGCGTTCGTCGATGCCAGGAATTCCATCACCTGGCCGTCGGTCGGAAGCGCTTCGCGCCCGCCCCGCCCCGTTATCGAAAGGGCCGCCGCTGCGGCGGCGAATGCGACCCGGCCTGCGGTGTCGGCCCCGCGCGTCAATGCAAGGGCATAGGCGCCGTGAAAGCAGTCACCGGCGCCGGTCGAATCGACGACGGCGACCCGATGCGGAGGCAGGTGCCAGAGCCCGGTCTCGTCGCGTCCGCGATAATAGACGCCCTTGCCGCCATCCGTCAGAACCACGGCGAACCGCGACGGCAACCACAATGCATCGAGCATCTCGGCGGGCGATCGGCACCCCGTGAAAGCCCGCGCAAAGCCGAGGGGAAGAATGAGATGGTCGCAGAGCGCGATCAGTCTCTCGGTGGCCGGGCCGCTGCTCCATTCGATATCGCCGAGGATCGCAAGGCCGAGATCGCGAGCCCGAACCACGACATCCAGCGATCGGATCGCGTAACTATCCACGATCAGGACTGTCGCGCGACTGAGGACCTCGTCCGGAAAGTCCGGCGCGGTGCCCAGCATCGCTTCGTCGTCATACGCGATGAACCGCTCCCCATCCGAGCCGACGGTGATCCGCGAGCGCACCGGGCGTGCGTGCGGGTGGCGAGGCGCGAATGCGGTTTCAACGCCGCTCGCAACGAGATCGCACAGCACGGCGTCGTCCTCGGCACTGCCCAGCCATCCGACGAACCCGGCGGTTCCGCCGAGCCGCGCGACGGCGGCAAGGGCCGTCGCGACATTTCCGCCGAAAGCTCTGGTGCTTTGCAGAACCTTCCCCTTGCCCGCCGACAACGGCTGATCGACATAGACGATGTCGTCGATCGCAATAGCTCCGAAGCCGAGGATTGAAGGGACGGTGTGCATCGTTCAGGCACCCGCTCTTGCCAGGGCGTCTTGCGCCGAAAGGCCGTCATGGATGACGCCCCGAAAGGCAATCGCTGCTTTCTCCGGATCGCCATGCCCCCAGAGATTGCGGCCCACCACGGCACCGCGCGCGCCGGCACGGATGGCGTCCGCCGTCTGCTGGAGGGCGCCGAGCAGCGTATCTGTCTTCGGGCCACCCGCGATCACAACCGGCACCGGGCAGGTCCGAACGGTCTCTCGGAACGACTCGAAATCGCCCGTGTAACCGATCTTGATCACGTCGACGCCGGACTCGTAGCCGATGCGCGCCGCATAGGCGATCTCGTCGGGGGTGAAGACGATCTTTGCCCCGTCGGTGAAATCGCGAGGGTAGATATGCGCGACTACCGGCATGCCGTAGCGGGCCGCCGCATTCACCGAATCGGTCAGCCAGCGTATGTATTTGCCCTCGGTCGCGCCGCGTACCGGAATGGCCACGGCCAACGCATCGGCGCCAGCGCGCACCGCATCCTCGGGCGTTGCAATCAGCTCACTGATGCGATCGTCCGGGGTGAAGCAGCCGGCCTGGATGACCAGGGAAGCCTTGCCCGCGTATTGCGGCCATAGATGGCGCGCAGTGCCGGGCTGGATGCTGACGTAATCGGGTTTGCCCACCATGACGCGAGCGAGCGCGCCCGGCAGATCGGCAAGGCCTCCTTTGCGCACGTCTCCATAGCCGACAAAGTGGTCGACCGCGCCGCCAAAAAGATTTCCCGATGGATGCGAAAAGAGGCGCGCAAGGCGCACTTTGGTTCCTAGGCTCATGAGTGCAAAATGTCCCAATCGTTTGGTTTCAAAATCCTGGAACCAGTGTTTTCGAAAGAAACGATAAATGCAATCTTTCGAAAGCTTTCGAATTTGCGTATTTTTGGTAAGGTGGGTCGAGGCCGGGGCGATTGCTCGGCGCATGGAGGCAAGGACAGGGCAATGTTATCGGAGCAGAGACGCCAATCGATCCTGAGTGAGGTGCAACGCAGCGGACAGGTTCGCACGAAGGATCTGTCCGACGATTTTGGCGTGTCGGAAGTCACGGTGCGCTCCGACCTCGAGATACTGGACCGCAAGGGACTACTAACCAAGACCCGTGGAGGGGCGGTGACCCGGACCACGGATTCGACCACGGCCGCGTTCGCCCGGCGGATGCAAACGAACCTCGATGCGAAGAAACGCATCGCCCGGGCAGCGGTAGAACTGTTCGAGGACAACCAATCGGTCATCTTCGACGGCGGCTCGACATTGATGCAGGTTGCCATGCAGTTACCGCCACTCAACAATGTCGTGGTCGCGGCCACGGCGATGAATATCGTGCAGCATCTGATGCATCGGCCCGGGCTCGACGTGCACATGATCGGCGGCCGGGTCTATCCAGACACGGTGAGCACGCTGATTACCGATGCCGACACGGCTCTCGGCGGCTTGGTGGCGCATCAGGTCTTCGTGGGAGCGCATGCGATCGACTCGTCACTGGATGTGGTCGACGTGAACGAAGACATGGCGCGAACGAAGCGAAACCTGGTGCGCATGGCCCGGCGCGTTGTCCTCCTTGCGGATTCGAGCAAATGGGGCGTCAGCGGGACCTCCAAGGCATTTTCGCTGTCGGGCGTCCATGTGGTGATCACCGACGATGGTCTGCCCGGTCCAATACGCAGCCAGTTGGATAGAACGGGAGCCAAGGTGATCTATGCCTGAACCCGTCGCGGTCCTTGGCCGCAACCGAAAGATCCGATGCGGATGGCCCACGGGATTCGTATCGGCCAGCCGTATTTTCCTGCCTCTCATCTTCTCCTCCCAGCGCTGGCAGCCTCCCGATGTCACGCCAGCATTTCCGCATGTTCTATAAAAATTTTACGCGCGTCAATATTTAAAATGTTGTATATCGATTTCGAATGCGATCCGGCACCATCGCGACGGATCGGGCAGCGCGACCGCATTGGGAGGGTACGACAGAAAATGCAGGCAAAATCACAGACCAAACTCGGCATCGGCGTCATCGGATGCGGCAACATCTCGATGACTTACTTGCGCAACGCCGCGCTTTTCGGCGGCATCGAATTGCGCGCCTGCGCCGATATTTCGGCCGAGATGGCGGCGTTGCGGGCCAAGGAATACGGCATTCGCGCTCTCGGCGTCGATGCGCTCCTGGCCGACCCCGAAATCGACCTCGTCCTCAACCTGACCATCCCGGCGGCGCATTTCGACATTTCGTTCTCCGCCCTTTCTGCTGGCAAGCATGTCTTCACCGAAAAGCCACTCGCAACCTCGGCCAGCGACGGCCGCCGCCTGGTGACCGAGGCGGCCAGGCGTGGCCTGCTGCTCGGCTCGGCGCCTGACACGTTCCTTGGCGCCGCCGGACGCAAAGCGCGCCGCCTGATGGACGAGGGCGCCATCGGCCGCCCTGTCGCCGGCACCGCCTTCATGATGGGACGCGGCATGGAACACTGGCATCCCAACCCGCAATTCTACTACCAGCCTGGCGGCGGCCCGGTGTTCGACATGGGCCCCTACTATCTCACCATGCTGGTCAACCTGCTCGGTCCTGTCGCGCGCGTCATGGCGATGGCGACGCGTGGCCAGGAAGAACGGTTGATATCGGCCGAAGGCCCGTTCAAGAACACCAAATTCAAGGTCGGCACGCCGACCAACGTGCTGTCGCTGCTTGAATTCCGCTCCGGCGCCACCGTCACCTTCGGCGCCTCATGGGACGTCTTCAAACATTCCAACCATCCGATCGAGTTGCACGGCACCGAGGGCTCGCTGCGCCTGCCTGACCCCGACACGTTCGGCGGCACGGTGTCGCTCTCCGAACGCGGCGCCGACTGGAAGGATTTCGCCAGCGAAGGCGAACTCTACGGCGCCCGCAACTGGCCTTACGCGGCGCCCGACCGCGCCAATTACCGGATGCTCGGCGTCGCCGACCTGGTGCGATCGCTGCAGATTGGGGCAACGCCTCGCGCTTCCGGCACTCTGGCGCTGCATGTGCTGGAGATCATGGAAGCGATCCTTCATTCAGGCGAGACGAAAAGCTCGGTCGCCATTGCCGGTGACGTCGTCCAGCCGACCCTGCTGAGCGAAGACGAGGCACGCGGCCTGCTCGCCTGATCCGCACGGAGATGACGATGACACTCGATCCGGATGCACTGCGTGCGCTCGAAATCGTCCGGGCCGCCGGTGGCGAACCGTTCGAGAATGGCAGTGTGGCGGCGGCGCGGGCCGCGTATATCGCTTCGTTCCCGACCCAGCAGGGCGAGCACGAGCCGGTCGCGGCAACCGAGCAACGGCAGATCGATGGGCCGAACGGCCCGGTCACGATCCGCATCCATCGCGGTATAGGCGCTCCGCGCACCGGGGCGCGCGCCGTGCTTTACCTGCACGGCGGCGGCTGGGTGATCGGCAATCTCGATTCGCATGACGAGATCTGCCGCTGGCTGGCCAATCTCGGCAACGCCGTGGTCGTCTGCCCCGACTACCGGCTGGCGCCGGAGCACAAGTTTCCCGCCGGGCTCGAGGATTGCGCGGCGGCGCTGCGCTTCATGGCTGGGAACGCTGGCGAACTCGGCATCGACTCAGGCCGCATCACCGTTGCCGGCGACAGCGCTGGCGGCAATCTGGCCGCCGTTCTGGCGTTGTTTGCCCGCGACGGGCTGGCGCCGCCGCTTGCCGCCCAGATCCTGATCTATCCGAACACCGATGCCCGCCAGACGGCGGACAGCTACCGGCGTTTCGGCGACGGCTTCGGGCTCACCGCCGCCACCATGGCCTGGTTCCGCGACCACTATGTGCGAACGCCGGACGATATCGCGGACTGGCGCGTTTCGCCGCTGCTGGCCTCCAGCCTTGCCGGCGCACCGCCGGCCTTCGTCGTGATCGCCGGCCACGACATCCTTGTCGACGAAGGCACGGCCTATGCCGGGCGCCTGCAGGCCGAAGGAGTGCCGCTGGCGTTGCGGCACTGGCCGGGTCAGATCCATGGCTTCGTCTCGATGGGACGCCACATCCTGGCCGCGCGGCAAGCGGTGAGCGAGGCGGCGGCCTGGCTTCAGCGGCAGACGCGTGCTCAGGCCGACTGACGCATCACCAGGGTCGCGCCAAGCTTGACGTTGCGCATCAGATCCTGGCCGGGCGGGTCAGCCTCGTCCAGCAAGGCCAGCAGGATCTCGACACTGCGGCCGGCCATGGCGGCGAAGTCCTGCGCCATGGTGGTCAACGCGGGACAGGTGTAGCGGCTCAGCGGATGATCGTCGTGAGCGGCGACACGGAAATCGCAATCGGCGCGGCGGCCGATCTTCAGCCCGCGCGAGAAGGCAGCCGACATCACGCCGAAGGCGAGACGGTCATTGGCGCAGAGCAGCGTGCGGGCCGGCAGGCCGCCTTTCTCGAGCGTCCTGTCCATCCATTCGTGACCGATGCGCTCGAAGTCCCAGCTGTAGTCGCCCGCCGCCTTGAGAACGACGGACTCCAGGCCGGCGGCGTGCATCGTGTCGATATAGCTCTGCAGCCGTTCGCTCGAATTGTGGTTGACGTGCGGAATGTCGACATAGACCGGCGGTTCGCCGGACCGGCAGAGATAATCGACGATCGTCGAGGTGCTCTGGTGGTTGTCATTGCCGACGAACGGCGTGTCGCCCTCGATGTAGGTGTCGAAATAGACGATCGGAATGTCCTCGCTCATCCGCTCGAAGACGCCGGGTTCGGAGACTATTCCCAAAGGAGCGACGATGGCGCCGGCGACCTTCAGTGACATCAGCGTCCTCACCGACTCCGCCTCCAGCTTCGGCGAACCGTGCGAGGAAATGACGATCGGCCAAAACCCTTCGTCGCGGCAGCGCAGTTCGATGCGGCTGACCATTTCGGCATAGAACGGATCGGTGATCGTCGGCACGACGATGCCGACATTGCGGGTGCGCTTGCGGTTGAGATTGCGCGCGAAAACGTTTGGCTGATAGTCCGAGGAACGAAGCGCCGCCTCGATGCGCGCCCGTGTCGCCGGCTTCACGCTGGCCGGATCGTCGAAATACTTCGACAGGGTTGGCCGCGACACGCCGGACGCCCTGGCGAAATCATCCATCGTGCGGTGGGTCTTCTCCGCCATCGATATTTCAGCCCCTTACTCTCAATGCTAGCCTTCGCGCCCTGGCCAGAATCAGTCTTGCGACCGTCGCGGTGAGGCAGCATTGCTTGACCGAACTTATTCAGTCAAATTTCCACGTTTCCAGTACAACGCAAAAGAATTGCGCACGTCAAATTATTTATTGACGCTCTGAAAACGACGACTTAGGTTTTGAACCGCACGGACATAGGGGAGCACGCGGCAGCCGACCGTCCGGCAGATGGTGAGGACATGAAGAAACTGGTTTGCGCCGGCGAGATCCTGGCCGAGATCATGGCCGAGCGGATCGGCCAGAGTTTTCGCGCTCCCGGCCCGCTGATCGGTCCGTTTCCGTCAGGCGCTCCCGCCATCTTCATCGACCAGGCGGCGCGGCTCGGTCAGCCGGCAGGATTGATCGCGGCAGTGGGTGACGACGATTTCGGACATTTGAACATAGAGCGTCTGCGCGCCGATGGCGCCGACATCTCCGCCATCAAGGTCCATCAGGGTGCCGCGACCGGAACCGCCTTCGTCACTTATGAGAGCGATGGCAGCCGGCACTTCGTCTACAACATCAAGCAGAGTGCCGCCGGGCTGATCGAGATCGGCACGGAAGCGCGCGCGCTGCTGGCCGGCGCCGACCATTTCCACGTCATGGGCACATCGCTGTTCTCGCCCGAGGTGATCGAGGTTGCCCGCAACGGGATCGAAGCCGTCAAGACGCGCGGCGGCACGGTCTCCTTCGACCCCAACATCCGCAAGGAGATGCTCGATCTGCCAGGCATGCGCGATGCCTTGCATTTCGTGCTGTCCAAGACCGATGTATTCCTGCCGAGCGGGCCTGAACTCTTCACCTTCGCCGAGGCAACCGACGAGGAAAGCGCGGCGCGCGAAATGCTGGACCGCGGCATCTCCGCGGTGGTCGTCAAGAAGGGCGCCCAGGGCGCCGTCCACTACGACCGGTCAGGGCGCATCGCGTCACCCGGCTTCGTCGTCGAGGAAATCGACCCGACCGGCGCCGGAGACTGTTTTGCGGCAGCCTTCGTCTCCTTCTGGCTGCGTGGAGAAGCCCCCGAAAGGGCGCTCGAGATCGCCAATGGCTGCGGCGCGCTGGCGGTGACGAAGAAGGGGCCGATGGAAGGCATCGCCTCGCTGGCCGCTGTCGAGGCGTTCATCGCGACCGCCAGGACCGGAACACCGGCATGAGCCAGGCGACCGACAGGCTGGCCGCCATTGCAAAGCGCCGTGCGGCCGGCGACCGCGCCGGCATCGCCTCGATCTGCTCGGCCCATCCGCTGGTCATCGAAGCGGCGCTGCGCCATGGCAAGGCGCGCGGCGCCGACGTGCTGATCGAGGCCACCTGCAACCAGGTCAATCACGAAGGCGGCTATACCGGCATGACGCCAGGCGATTTCCGCCGCTTCGTCGAGACGATCGCCGGCAAGGCCGGCTTTCCCTTGGGCAGGCTGGTGCTCGGCGGCGATCATCTGGGCCCCAACCCCTGGAAGCACCTGGCGGCGCCCGAGGCCATGGAAAAGGCATCGCGCATGGTGGATGCCTATGCCGAGGCCGGCTTCACCAAGATCCACCTGGACGCCAGCATGGGCTGCGCCGGCGAAGGCGCTGCACCGCCCGACGCCACGATCGCCGCGCGCGCCGCCGAACTGGCCGAGGTGGCGGAGGCCGCGGTCGAACGAACAGGCGGCACCAGGCCTGTCTATGTCATCGGCACGGAAGTGCCGGTGCCGGGCGGCGCCCTGGAAGCGATGGACCATCTGGCGGTGACGACACCGGAGGCCGCGGGCGAGACGGTGCGCATTCATCGCGCTGCCTTCAGCCGGCGTGGCCTCGACCAGGCCTTCTCGCGGGCGATCGGCGTCGTCGTGCAGCCGGGTGTCGAATTCGGCAATGCCGAGGTGATCGCCTACCGCCCGGAACGCGCCCGGGCGCTCGCCGGCACGCTGCGAGACCTGCCGCAATTCGTCTTCGAGGCCCACTCGACCGACTACCAGCCGGTCGAAGCTCTAACGGCACTTGTCGACGATGGCTTCGCCATCCTGAAAGTCGGACCCTGGCTGACCTTCGCGCTGCGTGAAGCGCTCTATGGCCTGAGCCACATCGCCGACATTCTGGTTCCTGACCCGGCTCGCGAAAACCTGCCGGCGGCGATGGAGCGCGTCATGCTGGCGGCGCCCGGCAATTGGAAGAACTACTATCATGGCGGCGAGGCCGAGCAGCGGATCGAGCGGCATTTCTCCTACAGCGACCGTATCCGCTACTACTGGCCGGCGCAGGCGGCCCGGCAGGCCGTGAACGCGCTGACGCAGGCACTGGGCGAACGCGATATCCCCTCACCCCTGATCAGCCAGTATCTCGGCCGTCTCGACGGCGCGGTGGCGAGCGGATCCGTCGCGCCAAAAGCTAGGGAACTCCTGATCGCAAGCGTGACGGACGTTCTCGACATCTACGCCGAAGCAACGGACTAGGCCCCAATGATCGGCACCGATGCCCGGCCAGCGACCTTCGCCGCGCAGCGCCATGGTTAGCCACCCTCAATAGGGCAGGCCGACATAGTTTTCCGCCAACGCGGTCGAGGCCGCGCGCGAGTGCACGAGGTAATCGAGCTCGGCCTCCTGGATACGCTGACCGAAATCGCCGGTGTCGGGAAAACGGTGCAGCATTGTGGTCATCCACCAGGAAAAGCGGACCGCCTTCCAGACCCGCGCCAGCGCCTTGCCCGAATAGGCTTCGACGCCGGCCATGGATTTTTCGCGATAGAAGTCGCGCAAACCGGCAAAGAGATAGCACACGTCGCTGGCGGCGAGATTGAGCCCCTTGGCGCCCGTCGGCGGCACGATATGGGCGGCGTCGCCGAGCAGGAACAGCCGGCCGAAACGCATCGGCTCGGCGACGAAGGAGCGCAGCGGCGCGATCGACTTTTCGAAGGACGGCCCGGTGGTGACACCTGCTGCCGTCCGCTCCGGCAGGCGGCGGCGCAACTCGTCCCAGAACCGGTCGTCGGACCATGCCTCGACCCGATCATCCTGCGGGCATTGCACGTAGTAGCGGCTGCGATGCGTCGAGCGCATCGAGCACAGCGCAAAGCCTCGCTCATGGTTGGCGTAGACCAGTTCAGGATCGGCCGGCGGCACTTCCGCCAGCACGCCCAGCCAGCCGAACGGATATTGCCGCTCGAAGGTTTTCAGCGCGCGCTCCGGCGCCGATTTGCGGCTGACGCCGTGATAGCCATCACAGCCGGCGATGAAGTCGCAATCGATGCGATGAGTGATGCCGTCCTTCTCATAGGTGACGAACGGCGCCGCGCCATCGAAATCGTGCAGCGCGACATCGGCTGCCTCATAGACGGTGACGAGCCCCATCGCGTCGCGCTTTTCCATCAAATCATGCGTCATCTCGGTCTGGCCATAGACGGTGACATGCTTGCCGCCGGTGAGTGCCGCGAGATCGATGCGGTGCAGGCGCCCGTCGAAAGCGAGCGAGATGCCGGAATGCGGCAAGCCTTCGGCATGCAGACGATCCGCGGCGCCCGCTTCGCCGAGCAGGTCGACGGTGCCCTCTTCGAGCACGCCGGCACGCACGCGGCCAAGCACATGTTCCCGGCTCGATCGCTCGAGGATGACGGTCTCGACGCCGATGGTGGCGAGCAACTGGCCGAGCAGCAGGCCGGAGGGTCCCGAGCCGACGATGACGACCTGGGTGCGCATCAGTGGCCGAGACTCTCGATCCGCGCGGCCAGTTCGGCGGCAAGGCGCAAGGATGCGGCGGTGGCGACGATCATCTGCGGCAGCAGCAGCCATTCCAGCGTCCAGGCCGCGCCCGAGCGCTCCTGCTCATGCACCAGCGCCTGATGCATGCCGGAAAGCTGCGTGGCGTTGAAACGGGCAAGCGCCACCAGCGCCTCGGCCTTCACCGGGTTCTGCTTGTGCGGCATGGCCGACGAGCCGCCACCGCCCGATAGCTCGATATCGGTGCCGCCCTGCGCCATCAGCACGATGTCCTGGCCGAACTTGCCGAGACTGCCCGTTATCAGCGACATCAGGCCGGCAAGATCGGCGAGCGCATCGCGCTGGCTGTGCCATTGCGGGGCGTCGCCGAGGCCGAGCCTGCCCGCTAGCGCCGCGCGCACCGCCGGCCCCTTGTCGCCAAGCTTTTCCAGCGTTCCGGCGGCGCCGCCGAACTGCACGGCGAGCAGGCGCGCCAACTGTTGCGACAGCCTCTCCTGATGCCGCTGCAGCGGCGCCCGCCACGCTGTCACGCGATCCGCCACCTTGATCGGGATCGCCGCCTGCATGCGGGTCACCCCGGTCAGTGCCCTACCCCCGAAGCGCTCCTCGAGCGAGGCGAGCCTTATGATGGTCTCGGTCAGTAGCAGGCCAAGATGCTCGGCGACGGATTTCAGCCGAAGCATGAGGCTGGTGTCGATGACGTCCTGGCTGGTCGCGGCGAAATGGACGGAACCGCCATGCGGTTCGCCGACGGCCAGTTTGATCTGGCGCACCAGTTCGGGCACCACGACGCCGTCCCTGGTGACGCCGGCGCGCAGCTTGCCGGTATCCGGCCGGAACGAGGCAAGCGTCTTGACGATCGCCGCTGCGGCCTCCCTGGGAATGATGCCGCAGTCGGCCTCGGCCTCGGTCAGCGCGCGTTCGAAGGCGATCATCGCGGCAATGTCGGCTTCCACCGAAAAATGCCGCGCCGCTTCCTCGTCGCCGAGCAGGCCGGAAAGCAGCGGATGATCGAAGGGCGATACGGTCATGTCCTGCTCCTTGCGTCCATCAGCTGTCGAAGAAGACCGTTTCCTTCTCCCCCTGGAGATGGACATCGAAGACGTAAGCGTTGCCCCTGCGCTCGGCGATCAGCGTCGGCACGCGGATGCGGTGCTCGATGCGCGCCAGGATCGGGTCCTCGGCATTGGCCTCTTCCTCGTCGGAAAAATAGAGCCGTGTGTGCAGACCGAGGTTGATGCCGCGCGCGACGATCCAGAGCGTGATGTGCGGCGCCATTAGGCGGCCGTCACGGAACGGCACGCGGCCCGGTTTAATGGTCTCGAATATGCAGAGGCCGGTTTCCATGTCGGTCGGGCAGCGACCCCAGCCCTGGAAATTCGGATCGGCGGCACCGCGCATCTCCGCAGGCGAATTGTAGAGCCCGTCGGCATCCGCCTGCCAGATCTCGATCAGCGCGTCCTTCAGGGGCGTGCCGGTACCGTCGAGCACGCGAATGCGCAGCTCGATGCGCTCGCCCTTGGTCCGTTCATTGACCATTGTTGCGCCAAGGTCGCTCTCATAAACGCCGCCGATGCCGCAAAAATTCGGCGTCAGCCCGATATGGACATAAGGTCCGGCGGTCTGCGAAGGGCTCTCCTTCGGCTGGTCGAGCGACTGCGCCATCAATTGCCCTCCGGTCTGTTCTCGAACAGCGTCGAGCGGCGCCCGCGCAGCACGATGTCGAATTTGTAGGCAAGCGCGTCCATCGGGATGGTCGACTGCATGTCGAGCGCGGCGATCAGCGCTTCGACGGCCGCCTTGTCGCGAATGCCGCCGACGATCGGACAGCGCCAGATCAGCGGATCGCCCTCGAAATACATCTGCGTGATCAGCCGCTGCGCGAAGCCGTGGCCGAAAAGCGAAAAGTGGATATGTGCCGGCCGCCAATCGTTTGGGCCATTCGGCCAGGGGTAAGGACCGGGCCTGACGGTCCGGAAGGCATAGGAGCCGTCCTCGCCGGTGATGGTGCGGCCGCATCCGCCGAAATTCGGATCGAGCGGGGCGAGATAACCGTCCTTCTTGTGGCGGTAGCGGCCGCCGGCATTGGCCTGCCAGAATTCGAGCAGCGCACCGGGGATGCCAACGCCGCGCTCGTCGAGCACCCGTCCATGGACGATGATGCGCTCGCCGATGGCGCTCTCGCCCGGCCTGGCGAAATTGTGGATCAGGTCGTTGTCGCGTTCACCGATCATGGCATGGCCGAACACCGGGCCCGTCAGTTCCGATAGCGTGTTGTCGAACGACAGCAATGCCTTCTGCGGAGAACGCAGCACAGAACTCTTGTAGGCCGGCGTGAACGCCGGCGGATGCCATTGGCGGTCGCGCTGGAAGAAGGCGCCGGTTTCCGGCGTCCGGTTGGAGCCCGGCTCAGCCATGAGCAGCCTTGTCTCCGTCCATTTCCGAAAACACCTCCTTGGCAATCTTGAAGGCACGGTTGGCCGCCGGCACGCCGGCATAGATGGCGACATGCAGGAACGTTTCGCAGATATCTTCGCGCGTCGCTCCGGTGTTGGCGGTGGCGCGCACATGCAAGGCGACCTCCTCATCATGGCCGAGTGCCGCCAGCAACGCCAGCGTGACGATCGAGCGCTCGCGCTTCGAAAAGCCTGGTCTGGCCCACACCGTTCCCCAGGCGGCCTCGGTGATCAGGTCCTGGAAAGGCTGGTCGAAATCGGTGGCAGCTACCTCGGCCCGATCGACATGCGGATCGCCGAGCACGGCGCGGCGGACTTCGACCCCGGTCCGGTATCGGTTGGGGGTTTTGGAGACATCATCCATGAGCGGGCTTTCCCTTGGGAAGCGAGGCGACAAAGTCGCGGATCAAGGTGGTGAGTGCTTCGGGCCGTTCGACACAAGGGATATGTCCCGCGTCGCGGATCACCTCGAAGCGCGCGCCAGGGATCAGAGTGGCCAGCGAGCGGACAAGATCGGGAGGCGTCGAGCCATCCTTGTCGCCGACGATGCACAGCGTCGGCACCGCGATGCGGCGCGCGGCCTCGGTCAAGTCGGCATCGCGGACCGCCATGCAGGTTCCGACATAGCCAGGCAGCGCCTGCCTGGTCAGCATGTTGCGGCAGCCGGCAAGGTCGGCGGCGCGCGCGGCATGGAAATCCGGCGTGAACCACACTTTCATCACGCCGTCGGCTATCGCCTCGATGCCGTCGCGCTCGATGGTCGCAATGCGGCCGTTCCAGCTCTCGGCAGTGCCGATCTTGTGGGCCGTATCGCTGAGGACCAGGCCCTGGACGATCTCCGGCCGGCGGGCGTAGAGGCGTTGCGCGACCATGCCGCCAACCGACAGTCCGACCAGAACAACCCTGTCGAAACCGAAATGGTCGATGAGGGCGCTCAAATCGTCGGCATGGTCGTCAATGGAGCGCACGCCGCCGCCATTGTCGGAAAGGCCGTGACCACGCTTGTCATAGACGAGCAGAGACATCTCGCCGGCCAGAAGCGCAACGACCTCGTCCCAGATGCGGAAGTCGGTGCCGAGCGAATTGATGAACACCACCGGTGGCGTCCTGCCGTTCGCCTCGACATATCGGTGATGCAGCGTGATGCCGCCAAGGGTAACGAATGGCACGATTTCGATCCTCCATCTCCACATTGCACAAGGCATTTGGTTCGGTAAAATGATATTTTGCGCCGTTTCATTAACTCAGAGGTTATCAAATCCATGTCCGAGAGCCGCATCCGGTTCCGTCACCTGCAGGCATTCCTGGAAGTCGCACGACAGGGCAGCGTGGCTCGCGCCGCCGATTTCCTGCATGTCAGCGCTCCGGCGGTGACCAAGACGCTGCGTGAACTGGAAGAAGCGCTCGGAGTCGCCGTCGTCGAGCGTGACGGGCGCGGCATCCGCGTCACGAGGCTTGGCGAGATTTTCCTCAGCCATGCCGGTTCGGCGATCACGGCCCTGAAGCGCGGCGTCGATTCCGTTCGCCAGGACGGCGCCGTCAATCGCCATCCGATCCGCATCGGCGCGCTGCCGACGGTGTCGGCGAAGGTCATGCCGCGGGCCATGAGCCTGTTCCTGAAGGAAAACACGGGCGCCGCGCTCAAGATCGTCACCGGCGAGAACGCCGTGCTGCTCGAACAACTGCGCACCGGCGCGCTCGATCTCGTCGTCGGGCGGCTGGCGGCACCCGAAAACATGACCGGTTTCTTCTTCGAGCATCTCTACTCCGAACAGGTGTTGTTCGTGGTGCGGGCCGGACATCCGCTGCTGGAGCCGGGGGCCGACATCTTCGCCAGGCTCGACGAATTTCCGGTGCTGATGCCGACCCGGGAATCCGTCATCCGGCCTTTTGTCGATCGCCTGTTCATAACCAACGGCATGACCGCGCCGGCCACCGAGATCGAGACGGTCTCGGATTCGTTCGGCCGCGCCTTCATGCGGCAGAGCAATGCGGTGTGGATCATTTCGGCCGGCGTGGTCGCCAACGAGATCGCGAGCGGCGCTTTCGTCGCCTTGCCGGTCGACACCGAGGAAACCAAGGGGCCTGTCGGGCTGACGATGCGCACCGACACCGCCCCCTCGCCCGCCTTCTCCATCCTGTTGCAAACCATTCGCGAGGCGGCAAGGCCGGTCAACTGAGACGCTGAACGGCCAACTGCCCTTCGTCTCATCGAAACTCTGCTAACCCAGAGGTTAATGAAACGCCGCAAAATATCATTTTACCGAACCAAAACGCTGGTGCACTGTGGCGATGGAGGAGCCACAGAGGGAGGAACATATGGCCCATTCTATCGGCAGCAAACCCGGCATTTTCGGCATTTCGCGACGCCAGTTCATCGCCACCTCGATTGCCGGCGGCACTGCCCTGGCACTTGGCGGCAAAAAGGCCTTCGCCCAGGCCGCCGACACGCTGAAGGTCGGCTTCGTCAGCCCGCGCACCGGACCGCTCGGCGGCTTCGGCGAGACCGACGGTTACGTGCTCGATCTTGCCCGCAAGGCGCTGGCCGGCGGCATCGAACTCGGCGGCAAGAAATACAATGTGGAAATCCTCGATCAGGATACGCAATCGGATCCCTCCCGCGCGGGCCAGCTCGCCAAGGACCTGATCAACAATCAGGCCATCGACCTGATGCTCGCGACATCGACGCCCGAAGTGATCAATCCGGTGGCCGATGCCTGCGAAGCCGCCGGCGTGCCATGCCTGTCGACGGTCATGCCGTGGGAGGCCTGGTATTTCGGCCGTGGCGCCAAGCCCGGCGCGCCCTCGCCGTTCAAATGGACCTATCATTTCGGCTTCGGGGTCGACGAATTCTTCAGGGCCTACGTCTCGCAGTGGAACCTGATCGCGACCAACAAGAGGGTCGGCGTCATGTATCCGAACGACGCCGACGGCAACGCCATCCGCGCTCATCTCGCACCGCTGCTGGCCAAGCAGGGTTTCACCATCGTCGACCCGGGCGCTTACGAAACCGGCACCACCGACTATTCCTCGCAGATCGCGCTGTTCAAGCAGGAGGGCGTCGAGATCTTCAACTCCTTCCCGATCCCGCCTGACTTCGCCGCCTTTTGGCGCCAGGCGGCGCAGCAAGGCCTGATCAGGCAGATCAAGATCTGCCAGGTCGCCAAGACCGGGCTGTTCCCGTCCGATATCGAGGCGCTCGGCGACCTCGGCATGAAGATTTCGAGCGCCGCCTATTGGCACAAGGCCTTCCCCTACAAGTCGCCGCTGACCGGCGTTTCGGGAACCGAACTGGCAGACGGCTACGAGGCGGCAAGCGGCAAGCAGTGGACGCAGCAGCTCGGCGCCTCGATGTCGCTGCTCGATGCCGGCTTCGAGGCTTTGAAATCGAGTTCCAACGCCAAGGACAAGGCGGCTGTGGCCAAGGCGCTGAGCACGCTCAACACCGAGACCATGATCGGCAAGGTCGACTTCACCAGCGGCCCCGTGGCCAATGTCTCGCCCGGCCCGATCATCGGCACGCAGTGGATCGCCGCCAAGGAAGGAGCCAAGTTCCCGCTCGACTACGTCGTGACCGAGAACGCCACCGATCCGAAAGTGCCCGTTGAAGCCAAGCTTCTGCCTTACAACGGCTGATGAACCGCTGACGAGGAACGCCTGGTGACCCATCCGCAACAACAGGCTGTTCTCGCTGCCGCCGGCATCCACAAGCGCTTCGGCGCGCTCGTGGTGCTGGATGCCGTCGACTTCACCATGGCAGCGGACGAGGCGGTCGGCATTGTCGGCCCTAACGGCGCCGGCAAGACGACGCTGCTCAGCGTGCTTGGCGGCGCCTTTCCGCCAAGCTCGGGCACGGTCAGCTTCAAGGGGGATGATGTGACGTCCCTGCCGGCGACCCAGCGCTGCCGGCTCGGCCTGGTGCGCACGCACCAGGTGCCGAAACCGTTCAGCGGCATGACCACCTTCGAGAACGTCTTCGTCGCCGCGTCGCATGGTGCCGGTCTCGCCCGCGACGAGGCCTATGAGGAGGCGCTGAACTCGTTGAAACTGTGCGGCATGATTGGCGTCGCCAACCGGCGCGCCGAGACGTTAGGGCTGCTCGATCGCAAGCGGCTGGAATTGGCGCGCGCATTGGCGGCCAGACCGACGCTGTTGCTGCTGGACGAGATCGGCGGCGGCCTGACCGACGGCGAGGCCGGCGAACTGGTCGACACGATCAAGGAGTTGCGCCGCCGCAAGATCGGTATCGTCTGGATCGAGCACATCGTGCACATCCTGCTGCAGGTGGCCGAGCGGCTGATCTGCATGGATGCGGGGAAAATCATCGCCGATGGCGAACCCCAAGCGGTGATGGCCGACCCGGAGGTCGTGCGCGCCTATCTCGGCGGAGGTCCGAAATGAGCCTGCTGTCCGTCGAGAAGCTGGTTGTCCGGCACGGCCTGCTGCAGGCGGTGCGCGGCGTGAGCTTCAGCATCGAGCGCGGCGAGACGCTGGCGCTAGTCGGCGCCAACGGCGCCGGCAAGACGACGCTGCTCAGGGCCATCGCCGGCGCGCATCAGCCGGCGGCCGGCTGCGTTCTGCTGGACGGCGCCGATCTCACCGGCGTGCCATCACACAAACGGGTCGGCATGGGCATCGCGCTGGTGCCGGAAGGACGAAAGCTGTTCGTTCAGATGACGGTCGAGGAGAACCTGCTGCTCGGCAGGACCGCTGGGCGGCCAGGCGACTGGAGCGTCGACAAGGTGCTCGAGATGTTCCCCAATCTGAAGCCGCGCCGTCATGCCAAGACGGGACACCTGTCGGGCGGTGAGCAGCAGTCGACCGCGATCGGCCGGGCGCTGATGAGCAATCCGGAACTGCTGCTGCTCGACGAGATTTCGCTCGGCCTGTCGCCGCTGATCGTCGACCGTGTCTATGCCGCATTGCAAGGGCTGATCGCTTCAGGCACGACAATCATCCTCGTCGAACAGGACCTCAATCGGGCGCTGTCTGTCTCGGACAAGGTCATCTGCATGCTGGAGGGGCGAATTGCGCTCGAGGGCGACAGCAAGAGCGTATCGCGTGAGGATGTGACGAAGGCCTATTTCGGCCTGCACCGGAAAAGCTCCGGGAGTGTTCCCGCATGAGCAACCAGATCATCCAGGGCATCCTGCTCGGCGGCTATTACGCGCTGATCGCCTGCGGTCTGTCCTTCATGTTTTCGGTGATGCGCATCATCAACCTCGCCCATGGCAGTCTTGCCGTCCTCGCCGCCTATGCGCTGTGGTTTCTGGCCTCGCGGTTCCACGTCTCACCGTTTCTCGGCCTGCTCATCGTCTTGCCAGCGATGGCCGTGATCGGCTGGGCGCTGCAGCGCTTCCTGCTCGAGCGCAGCGCGCGCGGCGGCGCGCTGCTGCCGATCCTGACGACGTTCGGTCTCGCCATCGTCATCGATAACATGCTCTTCCAGCAATTCGGCGCGAACACGCGTTCGCTGGCGCCCTATATCGGCAGCCTGTCCTACGATTCCTGGGAATGGCCCGGCAGCGTCTATGTCGGCAAGCTGGCGGTGATCATGTTCGCAACCGCCGTGGCCCTGCTTGGCGGGTTGCAGCTGTTCTTGAGCCGCACCCGGCTTGGGCGCTCGATCCGCGCCACTTCGGAAGACCCAGACACAGCCGGGCTGGTCGGCGTCGATGCGCGGCGTGCCAACGCCATTGCCGCTGCGATAGCCATGGTCACCGTCGGCCTTGCCGGCGCGTTCCTCGGCATGCGCGCCACCTTCGATCCCTATGCCGGCGCGCCGCAACTGCTGTTCGCCTTCGAGGCGGCGGTGATCGGCGGCGCCGGTTCGCTGTGGGGAACGCTGATCGGCGGCGTCGTGCTGGCGCTGGCCCAGACACTCGGTGCGCAAGTGCATCCGCAAGGCTTTTTGATCGGCGGCCATGCTATCTTCCTAGTCGTGCTGTTCGTGCGGCTTTCGGCGTCCGGCCTCGGCCTGCGCGGGCTGTTACGCCTGCCTTCCCGGAGCGCGCCATGAGCGTCGTTCCGACCTCGCCCGTCATCGAGCGCGGCACAGCGGCGTCGCGTATCGCGGCGATCGCGGTCGCCGTCATCATCGTGCTGCTCGCCATCGCGCCCCAATTCCTGTCGGCCGGCGCCGTCGACCGCATGACGGCACTGTTCGTCTATGTGATCCTGGCGGCGATGTGGAATGCGCTGGCCGGCTTCGGCGGCCTGGTCTCGGTTGGCCAGCAAGTGTTCTTCGGGCTCGGCGCCTATTTCGCTATCCGCCTTGCCGATGCCGGCCTCAACCCTTTCCTGGCGCTTTTTGCATCCGGAATTGTCGTCGGCGCGGTTTCCTGGCCGCTGTCGCTGTTCATGCTGAAGCTCAGGTACGGCGAGTTCGCCATCGGCATGTGGGTGATCGCGGCCCTCACCCATCTGCTGGTCAATCTCGACCGGCTGGTGCAAGGCGAAACCGGCACGTCGCTGATCTCGCTCAATGTCTACGATGCCTCGATAAGGCGGGTGACGATCTACTGGCTGGCGCTGGCCTCGATGACGGCGCTGCTCGCTGTCCTCTTCGGCCTGCTGCGCGGCAGCACCGGCGCCGCCATCCGCGCGATCCGCGATAACGAGGATGCCGCCGCTTCGATCGGCGTGCGCGTCACCGGCACCAAGCGACTGCTGTTCGTGCTTGCCGCCTTCGGCATCGGCATCGCCGGCGCGCTGTGGCTGGCGACGTCCATCACCTTCCAGCCGAAGACCTACTTCAATGTGCAATGGACCGCCTACATGATCTTCATGGTGCTGGTCGGCGGCATCGGCACTTTCGAAGGCGCCATTCTCGGCGCTGTGGTGTTCTTCCTCATCGAGACATGGTTCGGCGGCGCCGGCGTCTGGTACCTCGTCGGCCTCGGCGCCACTGCCGTGCTGTTCTCGCTGTTCCTGCCGCGCGGCCTTTGGGGGACGATCGAGGAGCGCTTCGGGCTGCGCCTGCTGCCGGTCGGCTACCGCGTCAAGCTTCCCGGAAATCCGGCCGCGCCAGCCGACGACGCGCCCGCGGCGCGGCAAACCACACCGCATCAGGAGAAGGCATGACCATGCTTTTCGGCAAGACCATCCTCATCACCGGCGTCGCCTCCGGCATCGGTGCGCGCACGGCGGAACTCGCCGGCCAGCTTGGTGCCGATGTGATCGGCGTCGATGTGCGTGAGCCGGCCGCACCGATAGGCAGTTTCGTCAAGGCCGACATCTCGTCGAAGGCGGGCGTCGATGAGCTCATCACGCGCCTGCCGCAACGCATCGACGCTCTCTGCAATGTCGCCGGCCTCTCCGGCAACACCGGCGCGGCATCGACGCTGGCCGTCAACTTCTTCGGTCTCAGGGCACTCTCGGAAGGGCTTGCGCCAAGACTTCGCGAAGGC
Organism: Mesorhizobium sp. B3-2-1; assembly: GCF_006439515.1. Taxonomy (NCBI): domain Bacteria; kingdom Pseudomonadati; phylum Pseudomonadota; class Alphaproteobacteria; order Hyphomicrobiales; family Phyllobacteriaceae; genus Mesorhizobium; species Mesorhizobium sp. B3-2-1. The sequence goes on from NZ_VFTI01000001.1 coordinate 28,569, forward strand.
GGCGCCATCGTCAACGTCGCTTCGATCGCCGGCTATGGCTGGCGCGCCAATCTCAACCGCGCCGCCTCGATGGTCGCCATCGAGGGTTTCCCCGATGTCGCCAAAGTGGTCGCCGACCACGCCGTGAAGAACGAGGAAGGCTATCCCGTTTCCAAGGAGCTGCTGCTCTTGTGGACCTTCCGCGCTGCGCATCAGGATCTGTTCAAGCGCCGAGGCATCCGCGTCAATGCGGTCAGCCCCGGCCCGGTCGAAACGCCGACCCTGAAACAATTCCGCACCGTGCTTGGTGACGCCCGCGTCGACAGCGACATCGCCCGGGTCGGACGTGCCGGTACATCGGGTGACATCGCGCCGGTCGTGCTGTTCCTGTGCTCGGATGGCGCACGCTGGGTCAACGGCGCCAATGTGCCGGTTGACGGTGGCCTCGAAGCATCGATCAATGCCGAAGTGCTCGGCTTCTAAAACCATCAAGGCGCTCGGGATGGAGCGAAGGAGACAGCCATGGATATCGGACTTCTGATCGACGGCGACAAAAGGGATGCGTCCGGTTCGGCCTCCTACGACCGTATCGACCCGTTCACCGGCAAGCTGGCGACGCGTGCAGCCGCGGCGAGCGTGGCCGACGCCAACGCAGCCGTCGAAGCCGCGGCCGCCGCCTTCCCGGCATGGTCGAAGACTGGTCCCGGCGAACGCCGCGCCTTGCTGTCAAAGGCAGCCGACGTGATGGCGTCCAAGGTCGGCGAATTCACCAAGCTGATGATGGAAGAGACGGGCGCCACCGGCCCGTGGGCTGGTTTCAACGTCATGCTGGCGGCCAACATGCTGCGCGAGGCGGCGGCAATGACGACGCAGATTTCAGGTGAGATCATCCCGTCCGACAAGCCAGGCACGCTCGCCATGGCGATCCGCCAGCCGGCCGGTGTGTGCCTCGGCATCGCACCCTGGAACGCGCCGGTCATTCTCGGCACGCGCGCCGTGGCGATGCCGATCGCCTGCGGCAACACGGTGGTGCTGAAAGCCTCGGAAATGTGCCCGGGCACGCACCGGCTGATCGGCCAGGTGCTGGTCGAGGCGGGCCTGCCAAAGGGCGTCATCAATGTCGTCACCAACGACCCCAGGGATGCCGCGGCAATCGTCGAAGCACTGGTCGCGCATTCCTCAGTGAAACGCGTCAATTTCACCGGCTCGACCAAGGTCGGCCGGATCATCGCCGAGCTCGCCGGCCGGCATCTGAAGCCGGCGCTGCTCGAACTCGGCGGAAAGGCGCCGCTCCTGGTGCTGGACGATGCCGACATCGACGCCGCGGTGAACGCGGCCACCTTCGGCGCCTTCATGCATCAGGGCCAGATCTGCATGTCGACAGAGCGGCTGATCGTCGATGAAAAGATCGTCGACGAATTCGTCGCCAAGCTCGCCGCCCGTGCGTCCCAGCTTCCAGCCGGCGACCCGCGGGGTCATGTCGTGCTCGGCTCGCTGATCAGCAGCCAGGCGGCTGACAAGATGGAGGAACTCGTCGCCGATGCGGTGGCCAAAGGCGCGAAGCTCGTCGCCGGCGGCATGCGCACGGGCACCGTGGTCGAGGCGACACTTCTCGATCACGTCACCCCGGCGATGCGTGTCTACGCTGAGGAATCGTTCGGACCGGTCAAGCCGGTGATCCGGGTGAAGGGCGAGGACGAGGCGGTGCTGGTCGCCAACGACACCGAATACGGCCTTTCGTCAGCGGTGTTCAGCCGCGACATCAAACGTGCCATGGCGGTCGCCGCCCGCATCCAGGCAGGCATTTGCCATATCAACGGACCGACGGTCGGAGATGAAGCACAGATGCCGTTTGGCGGCGTCAAGGGCTCCGGCTATGGCCGTTTCGGCGGCAAGGCCTCTATCGCCGAATTCACCGATTTGCGCTGGGTGACGATCGAGGATCCGGGCCAGCACTATCCGTTCTGAACCAGCTTCGCTTCGGACGACTGGGAGCGAAGGTCAAATGACCAGCGACGGCGTGAAACGAACGCTGGCGGATTGCTTCTGGCCAGGCGCCAGCACGATGCCGCCGGCGTCGATCTCCTCGTCGCCCATCCGGTTGAAAGCATCGGTGATGTTGCTGACCGGCTCGGCGCAAAAGAACGGCTCGCCCGGCGGCGTGTAGAGGACGAGGAAATCGAGCGGCGCCTCGGCCTCGATGTCCAACTGCCGTCCGTATTCGGGCCAAGAAATCCGGGCTTGGCGCGCCCATCCGGTGAAGACCGTGTCGAAGTCCACCTCCGACACGTCAAAACCGATGGATGGATCGGCCCCAACGGGTGGCAGGACATGCCGGGTGGGCAGGATCTCCGTATCGGTTTCCCACATGCCTGATACCGGTGCCTGGACATGCGTCCACGGTGTCGACGGGAAATAGGGATGGAGGCCGAAGCCAGCCGGCATCGGCGCGTCCGACAAATTGCGCACCGCAATGGTCATGCAAAGCCTGCCTTCGGCCAGAGAGATCTCCTGCTCGGCTTCATAGCTCCACGGCCAGGAATCGGCGGCGTGGCGATGGCGCAGGACGATCGTGCTCGCTTCATGGCTCACGACCGTCCACGGACGACGCCAGCCATGGCCGTGCTCATGATGTGGATCGTCCGGCCCTGTCGGCAGTTGAATGGGACGCCCCGCGAATTCGAAGCGGCCGTCCCTGATGCGGTTGGAATAGGGCACAAGCGGGAAGCTAGCCATGGCGCCGGCATCGCGACGGCTGATCGCCGCTGGGCCGGCCGGGCGCAGCCAATCCACGGCCGAGCCATCCCGCCACCACCGATACGACGCCAGAGCTCCACCAGCGGCGGGCGCAATTTCGACCGTCGCGACGCCGTCACTGATCGAGACCAGTTCCGTGCGTTGCACGGCAACGGCAGCGTAATTCTTTGCCATCGGCACTCCCCATCCCTTGACTCCAATCGCCACGGCTATAAGACATATCATATGAATAGTATGAAGAATAGAAAATCGTTCAGCACCGCGCGCACGTCACGGGTTGCCGTGGCGGTTTCCAGCGGTTCCACCGCGCTGCACGCGACCGTCGTCGAGCAGATCGGCCTGCGCATCGTGCAAGGTGACTTCCTGCCCGGCGAGGCCCTGCCCAATGCCGACGATTCCAGTGAGATGCTGGGGGTCAGCCGCACGGTGCTGCGCGAGGCGATCAAGGTGCTGGCCGGCAAGGGGCTGGTCGAATCGCGGCCGAAGACCGGCACACGGGTGCGTCCGCGCGCCGATTGGAATTTCCTCGATCCGGACGTGCTGTCATGGCGCTACGCCGGCGGTGTCAGCGCCGAGGATGTGCGGGCGCTGTTCGAATTGCGCCGGGCCATCGAACCAATGTCGGCGGCCCTTGCCGCCCAGCGCGCCACGCCGGCGCAGATCGCCGAGATCCATGCGGCACTGGCCGAAATGGAAGCAGTCAGCGATGACGGCGACCGCTTCGCCCAGCCCGATTTGGTGTTCCACCAGACCATCCTGCGCATGACCGGCAACGAGCTGATCGGTTCGCTGGCGGCACTGGTCGAAACCGCGTTGGTGATGAGCTTTCGCCTCTCCAACGACAATCCCGAGGGCCAGCGCCACTCCTTGCCGCTGCACCGGGAAGTCGCCGAGAAGATCGCCGCCGGTGATGCAGCGGGCGCGCAAAAGGCGCTGCTGGTGCTCATCGACAATGCCGAGGACGACGTGCGCCGCAGCGTCGAGAACCGCAACAAACGCCGCAACGGCCGGGGCCAGCAATCGTGACAGAGACCAAACGCAAACTGCGGTCCGAAGCCTGGTTCGGCGGTGAAGGCAAGAACGCCTTCATGCACCGCAGCTGGATGAAGAACCAGGGCATTCCGGCAGATGCTTTCGACGGCCGCCCGGTGATCGGCATCTGCAACACCTGGTCGGAACTGACTCCGTGCAATGCGCATCTGCGGGCACTGGCAGACCACGTCAAGCGTGGCGTCTACGAAGCCGGCGGCCTGCCGCTGGAATTCCCCGTGATGTCACTTGGCGAAAGCAACATGCGCCCCACCGCCATGCTGTTCCGCAACCTGGCCAGCATGGATGTCGAGGAATCCATCCGCGGTAATCCGATCGACGGCGTCATCCTGCTGGTCGGCTGCGACAAGACCACGCCGGCGCTGCTGATGGGGGCTGCCTCCTGCAACTTGCCGACCATCGCCGTCTCCGGCGGACCCATGCTCAACGGCAAGTTCCGTGGACAGGATATCGGCTCGGGCACGCATGTCTGGAAATTCGCCGAGGAGGTCAAGGCCGGCCGCATGCCGATCGCCGACTTTCTCGCCGCCGAACAAGGCCAGAGCCGGTCGGCGGGCAGCTGCATGACGATGGGCACCGCTTCGACCATGGCCAGCATGGTGGAAGCGCTCGGCATCGGCATGCCGGACAATGCAGCGATCCCGGCGGTGGATTCGCGCCGCGGCGTGCTTGCCCAGCTGGCCGGACGGCAGATCGTCGATCTTGTCCGCCGCGACGTGACGATTTCGCAGATCCTGACCAAGCAAGCCTTCGAGAATGCCATCCGCGTCAATGGCGCGATCGGCGGCTCGACCAATGCGGTGCTGCATCTGATCGCCATCGCCAACCGCGTCGGCGTCGATCTCAGCCTCGATGACTGGGACCGCCTTGGCCGCGACGTTCCAACCATTGTCGACCTGATGCCGTCGGGGCGGTTCCTGATGGAAGATTTCTACTATGCCGGGGGGCTAGCTGCGGTCATGGCGTCGCTTGATGAAGTGGGGCTTCTTCATCGCGACGCCATGACCGTCAGCGCCAAGACCATCGGTGAACTGATCGACGGCGCGCCCAACTACAACAGCGAAGTCATCAGGCCGCTGAGCGAGCCCTTGACCAAGGAAGGCGGCATTTCGATCCTGCGCGGCAATCTGGCGCCCAACGGCGCGGTCATCAAGCCGTCGGCGGCAACGCCCGAGCTGATGCAGCATCGCGGCAAGGCCGTCGTGTTCGAGAATATCGAGCATTACTACGCCCGCATTGACGATCCGGAGCTGGATATCGATGCTTCCTCGGTGATGGTGCTGAAGAACTGCGGACCGCGCGGTTATCCCGGGATGGCCGAGGTCGGCAACATGCCGCTGCCGGCCAAGCTGCTCAGAGAAGGCGTCTCCGACATGGTGCGCATTTCGGACGCGCGCATGAGCGGCACCGCCTACGGCACGGTGGTGCTGCATGTGGCGCCCGAGGCCGCGGCTGGGGGCACGCTCGCCCTGGTGCGTGACGGCGATCTCATCGAGCTCGACGTCGCCGGCCGCCGGCTGGAGCTTTTGGTTTCGGACGAGGAACTGGCGATCCGCCGCCGCGACTGGAAGCCGCCGGCGCCGCCGCAAGGCGGCTACCAGAGCCTCTATGTCGAGCGCGTGCTGCAGGCCGACAAGGGCTGCGACTTCGACTTTCTCGTCGGCCGGCGCGATGCCGGCATACCCCGGCATTCCCACTAGAGAGGCGCGCGATGACGGATCAGATCGGCAGCTACGCGACCTACCCCAGCCTCCAGGGCCGCAGCGTGTTCATCACCGGTGGCGGCAGCGGCATCGGCGAAAGCCTGGTGCGCCATTTCTGCGCGCAAGGCAGCCGCGTCGCTTTCATCGATCTGGCCGAGGAGCCTTCACGGCGCCTGGTCGATGCGATCGCGGCCGAAGGGCATCCCGCCCCACTGTTCATTCCCTGCGACCTGCGCAATGTCGAAGATCTGCAGGCAGCGACCGTGGAGGCGATGCGGCACAACGGTCCGATCCAGGTGCTGTGCAACAATGCCGGCAATGACGACCGCCATCAGACCAAGGACGTGACGGTGGCCTATTGGGACGACCGCATGGCGGTCAATCTGCGCCACCAGTTCTTCGCGGCCCAGGCGGTGCGCCCTCAGATGAGCGCGCATGGCGGCGGCTCGATCATCAATTTTGGTTCCATCACCTGGATGGTCGGCGATCCCGATTGTCCCGCCTATGTCACCGCGAAAGCCGCTGTCTATGGCATGACGCGGGCGCTGGCCCGCGAACTCGGCCCCGAGCGCATCCGCGTCAACTGCATGGTGCCTGGCTGGGTCATGACAGAGCGCCAGATGCGGCTGTGGCTGAACCCGGCCGGCGAACGCCAGATCGCGGAGCGGCAGTGCCTGCCCGACCGGCTGCAGCCATCCGACATAGCGCGCATGGCGCTGTTCCTGGCCGCCGACGACAGCCTGATGTGCACGAGCCAGCAGTTCATCGTCGATGCGGGCTGGGTGTGACCGGTACGGCCTCAAGGGAAAAAGGGTATTTCATGCGTCTTGTTCAGTACACAACGCTCGATGGCGGCAGGCGGGTCGGCCGCGTCTCCGATGACGGCAATCGCCTGCATCCGCTCGACAAGACCGGCACGGTACTGGAACTCGCCGAAGCGGCAATCGCCGATGGCGCGTCCATCGCGTCGCTGGTCGAGAAGCGGACGGGTACGGCCACGGTCGACTATGGCGAACTGCTGCGCGATGGCCGCGTGCTCGCTCCTGTCGACCATCCGGAACCGGCGCGGTTCCTGGTCACCGGCACCGGCCTCACCCACACCGGAAGTGCCGCCGCCCGCGACAAGATGCATGTGCTGACCCATGGCGAGGACGCCGAGGAATCGGATTCGCTGAAGATCTTCCGCATGGGCCTGGAAGGCGGCAAGCCCGGCGCCGGCAAGATCGGAATCCAGCCCGAGTGGTTCTTCAAGGGTGTAGGCACCTGTGTCGTGCCACCCGGCGCCGATCTGCCCATGCCGGCCTTCGCACGCGCCGGCGCAGAAGAGGCCGAGATCGTCGGGCTTTACCTCAATGGGCCGGATGGCCGCCCTTATCGCATCGGCTACGCGCTGGGCAACGAATATTCCGACCATGTGACGGAGGCCGAGAACTACCTCTATCTCGCCCACTCGAAACTCCGTTCCTGCTCGATCGGCCCGGAGCTTTTGATCGGCGACCTGCCCGAAGAAGTGCGCGGCCATTCCCGCATCCTGCGCGACGGCACTGTTATCTGGGAACAGGAGTTCCTGTCCGGCGAGGCGCACATGTCGCACTCGATCGCCAATCTCGAACATTTCCATTTCCGCTATCCGATGCACCGCAGGGCGGGCGACCTGCACGCCTATTTCTTCGGCGCGGCGGTGATGAGCTACGCCTCCGGCGTCAAGACGGCTTCCGGCGACGAGTTTGAAATCCAGGCACAGACATTCGGCAAGCCGCTGCGCAACCGGATGGTGTCGGTGCCGGACGAGGGGCTGGTCGCCGTCATCCAGCTGTGATGGCAAAAGCCCCGGAAATTACGGTCCACCAGAACGACAATGGGAGATTGAGAATGGGACTGAAGAAAGCGTTTTTGAGACTAGCGACGATCGGGCTCGGTATCGGCCTGATGACATCGGCGGCGCTCGCCGCGAACCTGCGCGTGCTGGCCTGGGACGGTTACGCCGACCCGGACTGGGTGAAGGACTTCACCGCCGCCACCGGCATCGGCGTCGATGTCGTCTTCATCGGCAGCGATGACGAGATCTGGGCCAAGATCAAGGGCAGCGAAGGTCAGGACTTCGACGTCTTCGCCGTCAACACCGCCCAGCTGCAGCGCTACATCAAGGCCGATCTGGTATCGCCGATCGACATCACCAAGCTGCCGAACCAGAAGGACGTGCTGCCGCGCTTCCGCGATTTGTCCCAGGTCAGCGGCGACACCAAGGACGGCAAGGTCTACGGCATTCCATTCTGCTTCGATTCCATCGGGCTGATCTACGACACCGACAAGGTCAAGCCGGCGCCGACCTCGATGTCGGTCCTGTGGGATCCGGCCTACAAGGGCAAGATCCTCGCCTACGACAATGGCGAGCACAATTTCTCGTTCACCGCGCTGACACTCGGCTACAAGGATCCGTTCAACCTCAATGAGGAGCAGATGGCGGCGGTCAAGGCCAAGCTAGTCGAACTCAAGCGCAATGTGCTGAGCTTCTACACCACCGCCGACGAGGCCCAGCAGATCTACCAGAACAATGACGTTGCGCTGATCTGGGCCAATTACGGCCAGCAGCAGGTCAAGGCGCTGCAGAAGATCGGCGCCCATGTCGCCTACGTCAACCCGAGCGAAGGCGCGCTTGCCTGGCTCGACAACTGGGTGATCTCCAAGGGCGTCCGCGACAATGCGGCGGCCGAGAAGTGGATCGACTTCATGCTGACGAAGAAGATCGGTGGCGAGCTTTCCGAGCGCACCGGCTTCGGCAACACCGTGGTCGAGTCGGGCAGCGCCGGCGGCAACGACAAGCTGGTCTGGCTCAACAATGTCGAAGACCCGCTCAAGCGTTCGGACATGTGGAACGAGGTCAAGGCGACGCCCTGATCCCTTCCGCGCCTGACCTCGAAGGACCCGGCGGTCCGGACGTTCCGGACCGCCGAAGCGTATGCGAGAATATTCCATGAGCCAGAACACCGACCTCTTGACGCTGCGGTCCGTCTCGAAATCCTACGGCACGGTTCCCGTGCTGCACGACATCGACCTGTCGATCCGGGACGGTGAGTTCCTCACCGTTCTTGGACCGTCAGGTTCGGGCAAGACCACGGTCCTGCGGCTGATCGGCGGGCTGGAGCCGTTGAGCTCGGGCGAAATCCGGCTGGACGGCCAGGACATCAGCCGCATGCCGATCAACCGGCGGCCGTTCAACACCGTGTTCCAGGACTATGCTCTGTTCCCGCATATGACCGTCTCCGGAAATGTCGGCTATGGGCTTTCGGTGCGCCATCTCAAGCGCAAGGAAATCGCGCGCCGTGTCGGAGAAGCCCTCGAGCTTGTGCAGCTCGGGCGTTTCGCCGAGCGCTTCCCGGCGCAGCTTTCGGGCGGCCAGCGCCAGCGCGTCGCGCTCGCCCGGGCGCTCATCTGCCAGCCGCGCCTGATCCTGCTCGACGAGCCGCTCGCCGCGCTCGATCTCGAGTTGCGCCGGCAGATGCAGGAGTTCCTGAAATCCATCCAGCGCGAGATCAAGACCACCTTCCTGTTCGTCACCCACGACCAGGAAGAAGCCATCGGCATGGCCGATCGGATCTGCGTCATGCAGGCCGGCCATATCCGCCAGCTTGGCACGCCGCATGAGCTCTACTACAAGCCGAATTGCGAGTTCGTGGCGCGGTTCTTCGGCGAGAACAATCTGGTGGCTGGAAGGCTCGGGCCCGTGCAGGGCGAGCAACGGTCGATCGAGACCGCGCTTGGACAACTGGTCTGCTCGATCGGCGACCAGCCGCATCTGAAGGCCGCCCCCGACGGCGCCAGCGCCTTCGCAGCGTTCCGTCCCGAGGCCTTGCACCTTGCGCAGGACACGGACGGCGGCAACCGCTTTTCCGGCACCATTGCCGATCTGGCCTTTGCCGGCTCGTCGACGGTCGCCACGATCATGGCGGGGCCGGACAATGCCCCGCAACGCCTCCGGTTGCGCGTGCCGAGCCGGATCGACGGCAGCGCGCTCAAGTCAGGCGAGACGGTCTCGCTTTGCTTTGCGCCTCATGAAGGCCATCTGGTGCTGGCGTGAGCGGAGCGGGTTTGACACACTCCGCGGAAAGGCGCTTGTCGCAGCTGGTCACAGTGCTGGCCTTTGCCCTGCCGGTGATCTTCGTCCTCGTGCCGCTGGCGATCTTCCTGGTCTACAGCTTCTTCAGCGTCGACCAGGGCACGATCGTCTATGCGCCGACGCTCGGCAACTATGTCAGGTTCTTCACCGATCCAATCTTTCTGCCGGTGTTCTGGAACACCATCGTGCTGTGCGTGTCGGTTGCGGTCATCTGCATCCTGCTCGCCTATCCCGCCGCCTATTTCCTGACGACGCTGAAGGGGCGCTGGCGCTATGCCCTGCTGATGCTGCTCCTGGTGCCGCTGCTGATGAGCTATGTCATCAAGATCTACGCGATCCGCAGCATTCTCGGCCTCAACGGCTTCCTCAACAAGGCACTTGTGGCGCTCGGCATCCTGGATCAGCCATCGACGCTTTTCGTGTTCAACATGAACGCCATCCTTTTGACGCTGAGCCTGCTTTTGATCCCGTTTGCCATCCTGCCGATCTTCCTGTCGCTGGAGCGGATCCCGCAGACCTTGCTGCGCGCCTCGGACGATCTTGGCGCCAGCAGCCTGCAGACGTTCCTGCGCATTACCTTGCCGCTCAGCCTGCCCGGCGTCGCCTCGGCGGCGAGCTTCGTCTTCGTGCTGGCGATCGGCGATTTCCTGACGCCGCAGATGGTCGGCGGGATCAGCGGCTTCACCTTCGGCCGCATCCTCTACAGCCAGTTCGGCACGGCCTATAACTGGCCGTTCGGCGCGGCGCTGTCGGTGGCGCTGGCGATCGTGGTGATCGCCGCCATTCTCGTCGGCGAACGGTTCGGGCGCAGCCGGGGGACATCGGTATGAGTGCGCTGCCCCGGCCGTCCACCATCTTCCTGGCCGCGATCACGGCGCTGGTCGCTGTATTGCTCTACAGCCCGCTGTTCGTGCCGATCGTCTCGTCGTTCTTCAGCATTGCGCATGGCGATGTCGACTGGTCGTCGCCCACCCTCTCGACCTATCGGGCGCTGGCCGGGAACCATGACATCCTGGCCGCCCTGCGTACGACGCTCATCGTTGGGCTCTGCACCGTCGTGCTCTCGGTGGTCAGCGGAACGCTGCTGGCGCTCTACTATCACGGCCGCCGCTCGGGACGTTCGATCCTGCAGTTCATCATCTTCCTGCCATTCCTGATGCCGCCGATCATCAGCGGCCTGGCGCTGCTGATCTTCTTCCGCGAGATCGGGCTCGAACGCTCGCTGCTGACGGTCGTCATCGGGCATACGGTGTTCGTGCTGGCGATCGTCTATCGCACCGTGCTGATGCGGCTGCAGTCGATGAGCCGCACGCTGGTCGAAGCATCCTACGATCTCGGCGCAACGGGCTGGCAGACCTTCTGGCGCATCATCCTGCCGAACCTGTCGAGCGCCATGGTCGGCGGCGCCATCCTGGCCTTCGCGCTGTCGTTCGACGAGACGATGATCACCATCCTCGTCACCGGCACGCAAAGCACACTGCCAGTCAGGCTGTGGGCGATGATGCGTCTTGGCTTTTCGCCCGACATCAACGCGCTGGTGGCGCTGATCCTGATGTTCACCGTGCTGCTGTGCGTGCTTGCCGCCCGTTTTCTGATCCCGAGGCAAATGGCGACGGAACGGAATTGAGTTTAAGCCAATGGGCTGAGGTCGAAGACGCGACCTGGGTTGAGGATGTTGTTCGGATCGAGCGCGGCCTTCAGCCGCCGCATCGTGGCGATTTCGGCGTCGCTGCGCACCAGATGCAGCCAGTGCTTCTTGTCGAGGCCGATGCCGTGCTCGGCCGACACGCCGCCTCCGGCGGCCGCCACACCGCGATAGATGATGCCGTAGGCCGCCGCCGGATCCTCGGTCAGAACCTGATAGTGCAGGTTGCCGTCGCCGAGATGGCCGAAGACATAGATGCCGGCCCCGGGATCGACGGCATGAATGGCGGCGTCCGCTTCTTGCAAGAAAGTTGCCATACGAGCCAACGGGATGCTGATGTCGACGCTGATCAGACCTTTCATCGAAAACAGGACGCGGTTGGCGTCTTCGCGCACATCCCAGAGCGCGCGGAATTCGCGCGGCGATTGCGAGACGACCACATCGTCGACGACGCCGTCCTCGACCGCCTGCATCAGAACCTCGGCGAAGCGCTCACCGTCGCGGTCGGGCTCGCTGCCCTGGATTTCGGCCAGCACATAGACGGGTGATCCAACCGGCAACGGCGCCGGCATGGCCATGCTGGCGACCATGACGTCATAGAGCGGCGCGAAGTTGACCTCATGGGCCGATAACAACGGGCCGAGCTTGTGCCGCAGCAGCCCCAGCAGGGCTATCGCCGCATCGAGCGAAGGCAGCGCGCAGAAGGCGTTCACTTCGGACGCAGGCTTCGGATGCAGCCGGAGCGCGGCGCGGGTGACGACGCCGAGCGTCCCTTCCGCGCCGATGAAGAGCTGGCCGAGGTCGTAGCCGGAATTGTCCTTTGGCAGGCCCTTGAGCGACGTCAGCACGCTGCCATCGGCGATCACGGCCTCCAAGCCCAGCACCTGCGCCCGGTACATGCCGTAGCGCAGCACGCGGATGCCACCGGCATTGGTGGCGATGTTGCCGCCCACCGTGGCGGAACCCCGCGCGCCGATGTCGACGCCGAACATCAGCCCGGCGCCGTCGGCGGCCTCCTGTACCGCCTGCAGCGTGGCGCCGGCTTCGGCGACGATGGTGGCGGCCTGCCGGTCCGGCGCGCCAAGGCCGGTCATGCGCTCCAGCGACAGCACGATCTCGCCCGGCTGGACGCGCGCGCCACCGGCCAGTCCGGTGCGTCCGCCCTGGATGACAACCGGCTGGCGAAGAGCGTCGCATGCGGCGAGTGCTGCCGCGACACCATCGGTGTCGCGCGGGCGCAGCACGGCTTCGGGAAGCGTGCCGAACTTGCCGTCGGGATCATCGCGGTAGCGCTGGTCGACGTCGGAGCCGGCGAGCACGCCGCCCACGCCCAGCCTGTCGCCAAGAGCGGACAGAAGTCGCGTCGTTTCAGGCGACATCCGGCTCAGGCGCCTGCGTGACAAGGCGCATCGTCAGCATCCAACAACCGGATGGCCCGATGAGTATTCTTGTCCAACACGCTCGCCATCCCTGAATTGCAGCCGGCCGATCCTATTCGTGATCGCATTCAGTGCAAGCGATATCGGCTGCCCAGGCGATGCCGGCATCAATCGCGAGAGCCGAGATTGATGCCGGAAGGGCCGCGCAGTTTACTGAAGCTTGGCCTGCAGCGCGTTGACGTCGTCGGTGGTCATTTCACCATCGGTGATCACCTTGCCGTCGACGATCTTCCACAGCCGGAACGGGCCGGTAATGTCGCCAAACTTGTCGAAGGCGACCGGACCGATGACGCCTTCATAGCGGATCGGCTTGCCATCCTTGATCAGGCCGAGCGCCTTGGCGAATTCTTCCTTGCCGGCATAGATCGGCGTGCCGGCCGGGTCGACCGCCTTGTACATGGCGTCCTTGATCTTGGCCGGATCCTCGGAGCCGGCAATCGCGATGGCGAGCCCGACAATGGCGCCGGCATCATAGGAGCGGTCGGCCGCCGGGTTCGACGGTTCGATGCCGGAGAACGCCTTGTAGTTCTTGGTGAAATACTCCGTCGATGCGGTCGGGCTGGTGCCGGACGACGTGCCATAGGCGTCCTTCAGATAGTCGGCACCGACCGACTCGATGAAATCAGGGCTGTTCATGCCGTCATTGAGCAGGAATTTCTGCACGCCGCCCTGCGAAATCCAGGTGCGGGCGATGGTCGCGCCGTCGACGGGCGTGCTGACTAGGTAAAGCCCATCCGGCTCGCCGGCCATCGCCGCGGTGACTTCCGAGGCATAGCTCGATTGCTTCTCGTTGTAGGGCGTGTCGGAGACGATGGTACCGCCGAGCGCTTTGTAGGCACGCGAGAATTCGGCCACCATGTTGACGCCGAAGTCGTTGTTGACGTGGATGATCGCCAGCTTCTTGAAGCCCTTGTCGACGGCGTATTTGGCAGCGGCCACGCCCTGCAGCGCGTCCGAGGTGATGGTGCGGAAGAAGATGCCGTTGGTCTTGCCGTCGCGGCCGAGTGTCGTCAGCGTCGGCGAAGACGATGCCGGCGAGACCTGGACGATCTTGGCCGGCGCGGTGACAGAGGTCAGGATCGGAATCGACACCGAGGAAATGATGCCACCGATGATGACAGGCACTTTCTTGACCTGAACCAGCTGGGTGGCGGCGTCGACCGCGATGTTGCCCTGGCTCTGGCTGTCGCGCGTGTCGGTGACGAGATCGCAGCCGCGCACTCCGCCGGCTTCGTTGATGTCGCGGAACGCCATCTCGACCGACTTGGCGCCGGCTTGGCCGTATTCGCCGGCCGGGCCGGTCAGTTCCATGACGAGGCCGACGGTGATCTTGCAATCGGCGGCCTGGGCAGCACTGGCTATCGTGACGAGAGCAAGAGCGGTGGTGAGTTGGAGTATCGTCTTTCTCATTGTTGTTCCCCTTGAGTTACACGAACTGATTTGACGTCTGGAAAGTCTCAGTGTTCCGGCACCTGCAGCCAGGTTTCATGCAGATGCCGCCATTGGACGCCGTTGGGCGCCGATGAACTGGTGGTGAAAACCGCGCTCGACTGGCGACGGCTGTGCTTGCCCGCGCGCAGCTGCGCCTCGACATAGAGGACGACGATCGTATTGCCATCCTGCCATCCGGGCTTGATGTCCTCGATCGAGATAGCAAAGCCGTCGTCGCAGGTGGCCCGGCTGGAGCGGACATGGTCGATCACGGCATCGCGATCGAGGGTCTGGCCGCCTGGTGTGATCATGGTCAAGCCCTCGCCCATGACGGCTTCGAGGCGGCCGAAATCCACTTTGTCGGCCCGCGCGGCGACGAACCAGTCGACGAAAAAGCGATGCAGGTCGACGACTTCGGCGCTGGCCTGCGAAAACAGCGTCGCGCTGGTGGCACTCATGTCCGGCCTGCATTGAGGTTGTAATGCATGATCGAGCCGTGGCGGCCATCGCGGTCGCGCTCCAGCGCGTAGACGTCGCCCTGCGGCCCCTGGCTTTGCCCGATCACGGCAGCGATGATTGCGCGGTCTTCGGCATCGAGTTCGACGTCCATAATTTTGGCGTTGGCCACCGCATGCGCCTGGTTGCGGGCACCGACGATGACCGCCGCCACTTGCGGCTGCTCCAGCACCCAGGCGCTGGCGATGGTGGCGATGTCGACGCCGTGGCGATCGCCGACCGCCTTCAATGCGCGAAGCAGTTGCTGGAACGGGTCCCAGCCGCCGAAATCGTCGATGATCAGCTTGTATTTGACCAGCGAGCGGTTTTCGAGCGGCATGGCGGGTTCGGCCACGCCGAGCCATTTGTCGCTGAGGAAGCCGCCGGCCACCGAACCATAGCAGAGGAAGCTGACGCCGTTCTCCTCTGCAAGTGCGGCGAGGCTGTGCGCCGGGCGCTGGTCGAGCACCGAATATTGCAGCTGCTGGCTGACCAGCGGGACACCGGCTGCCAGGATTTCGGCTAGCCGGGGCGTGTCGAAATTGGTGGTGCCGAGATTGCGCAGCTTGCCCTCGAGCCGAAGCTCGTCGAGCCAACCCATCGCCTCGACATAGCGCGGCTGCGCATAGTCCCACCAGTGGAACTGCACGAGGTCGAGCCGCTCGGTCTTCAGCCTGCGCAGCGACTGGTCGACGATGCCCCTGATGTAATCGCGGCTGATCGTGGCGAGCCGTTCAAGGTCGGGTACCAGTTTGGTATGCACCTTCATTTTGGCCGCTGCATCGAGGCCGCGCTCGTTGGCGAGCCGCAGGCGCGCGGCGCCGATCAGCTCCTCGACGCCGGTGTAGATATCGGCGCAGTCATAGGTCCAGATGCCGGCATCGAAGGTGGCAATCAGATCGGTCACCGCCTGGCTGCGATCGATGGCGCCATGGCCGCCGGCGAGTTGCCAGCCACCGCGTATGACGCGCGAGATGGTGTAGCCAGGACTGAGCTCGAAGGCCTTGGCGGTCATGTCAGGTCATTCTCCTTCGGTGCACGGCCGTGGTTTCGGCATGGCTGAACCGCCGCTTGCCGGTCCTGACGATCCTCAGCCGGCTGGCGCAGTTGGGATCGGGACAGGCGATCTCGGCGTCCGAGGTCATCCAGTCATTCGGGTGGGTCGGGCGCTGCTTTGCCGCCAGCAGCGGCAACACGGCTGCAAGCGAATAGATCGAAAAACCCTGCCCCGCCGGCATCGACAGCATCTCGCCCTTGAGTTCGAAATAGTCGCCGGCCTTGGCGCCGCAATAGATCGGTTTGCCTTCGGGAATGACCGCCTCGACGCGGAGATCGAAGAGCTCGAAACTGTCGTCAGCCATTTCAGGCCCCCACCAGGCTGAAGGTGATGTCGCAGGCGCCGTTGCGGCGGATGATGCAGCAGGCAGCCGCGAATTGATCGCGCTCCTCGGGCTTCACCTGCGCCACCACGCTTCCGGCCAGCCAGCCGATCGGGAACAGAAGCCGCGCGCCCTGTCCGTAGAACAGGCCGATGTCGAAGATGGCATTGGGATTGCCGCCCCACATGCGCGGCGGCACGTAGGACAACACGATGTCGCCCGGCTGCGGCGTCAGTGTCGCATTCTCCGCCGGCAGCGGTTGGGCATAGGCCTGCCCCTCGAGATCGGAGGCAGGAACAGGACAGGAGATCTCAGGTCCCGTCCACATGGCGTGAATGGCGGGGACGACACGTGGCATGGCGAGATAGGCTGTGAGAAAGGCGCCGTTTTCCGGTGCCTTCCCTGGCAGCAACAGCGCCGTGACGGAAAGTTTCGAGCGCGACTCGCTGATCTTGATGGAGGTCATGTCTGGTCTCTCGCGGCGGCGGATTGCAGCTTGCTGCGCAGGAAGGTGAAGGGCCGGCTGATGTCGGCGGCAAGCGCTTCACGTGCCGCCCGCGCGTCCTGCGTGGCCAGCGCCTCGACGATGCGCCGGTGATACTGGGCGGTGTCGACCTCGCCGGCTTCCGAGAAGGCGTAGATGGCGACGCGGATGCAAGGACCTGATTGCAGCCACAGGCTCTCGATCATCGGGATCAGCACGGCCGAGCCGCAGGAGCGATAGATCTCGAAGTGAAAGCTCTGGTTGAGCGTCACTTCGCGATCGACATCCTTCTTGTGTTTCAGCGCCCGCATCTCGTCCCATTCACCGAGAATGGTTTCGATGGTGGCTATCTGGCGCGACCCCATGCGGGCGGCGGCCAGCGCGATCGCCTCGCCCTCGATCAGGATGCGGGCCCGCAAGAGATCGTCGAGGCGTTCCAGCGTGATTGGCGGCACCCGCACCGAACGGTTAGGCAGCGCCTCCAACGCCTTTTCCGTGATCAGCCGGCCAAGCGCCTCGCGCACCGGCATGGTCGAGGTGACCAGCGCGTCGGCCAGACCGCGGATGGTCAGCACCTGGCTCGGCTCGAACAGACCGCCGATCAGCGCGCGACGCAGCTCGGAATAGACGCGATCCTGCACCGTCTCACGGCCGACCGGCGCGAGCTGGGCCGCGATCGCCTCGTTGTTCTTTTCGATGGCAGCCTTTTGCATGGAATTCCGTTCTCGGCGGGTTTTCGGCTTGCGGAGGAAATTAAAGCCGAATAGCGTGATCAAAGCAAGTGTGATCACAAATCAAAAATCAGGAGGCGGCGATGATCGTCTTCGACCAGAGGGATTGATGAGCGAGGCAGCGGAAAGGCAGGGGAAGGAGACCCGTGCGCCGGTTCTGACGGCACGCAACGTCGTCAGGCGGTTCGGCGGCCTTGTCGCCGTCAACGATGTCTCGTTCGATGTCAAAGCGGGCGAAATCCTTGGCCTGATCGGGCCGAACGGCGCCGGCAAGACGACGATGTTCGACCTGCTCGCCGGCAGCATCCTGCCCACCAGTGGCGATATCCTTCTCAACGGCGTGCGAGTCTCCGGCGAAGCCGCTCATCTGCGTATCGGTCGAGGTCTCGGCCGCACCTTCCAGATCCCGCGCCCGCTGCCCAATCTGACGCTGATCGAAAACATCATGCTGGCGGCACAGGGCCAGGCCGGCGAAAGGCTGCTCGCCAACTTCGTCACGCCGTGGCGGGTGGCGGCACAGGAAAAAGCCGCCAGGACAAAGGCACTCGAACTGCTGGAACTCGTCACCCTCAGCCATCTCGCCCATGAGCCGGCGCGCGTGCTTTCCGGCGGCCAGCGCAAGCTGCTCGAACTTGCCCGCGTCATGATGGCGGACCCGGCGATCATCCTGCTCGACGAACCCGCGGCCGGCGTCAACGCGACGCTGCTCGAAGTCATCATCGACCGCATCCGCGACATCAACGCGCACGGCATCACCTTCCTGCTGATCGAGCACAATATCGACATGGTGACGCGGCTCTGCCATCGCGTCCTCGTCATGGCGAGTGGCCAGTTGCTCAGCGAAGGCACGGCGGAAGAAGTCGCCCGGGACCCGCGCGTCATCGAGGCCTATCTCGGAGGCACCGCGTGAGCCAGACCGTCCTCGATATCCGCAATCTCGAAGCGGGTTATGAACCTGGCGTACCGATCGTGCGCGGCGCCTCGATCACCGTAGAAAAGGGTGAGATCGTCGTCGTCCTCGGCCCCAATGGCGCCGGCAAGTCGAGCTTCATCAAGGCGATCGCCGGCCTGATCCCGATCACCGGCGGCACGGTATTGCTGGACGGCAAGGACATCACCGCCGCACCGGCGCACACCATGGTGCGGCTTGGCCTCGCCTTCGTGCCGCAGACCGAGAACATCTTTCCGCTGATGTCGGTCGAGGACAATCTGAGGGTTGCCTGCGGCATCCTCGACCGTCGCGAAATCCCCGGCCGCATCGAGGAGATGTATGCCGCCTTTCCCGATCTCGTCCGCCAGCGCCGCACCGCCGCCGGCAATCTGTCGGGCGGCCAGCGGCAGATGCTCGCGGTCGCTCGGGCGCTGATCATCCATCCCAAGGTGCTGGTGTTGGACGAACCGTCGGCCGGCCTGTCGCCGAAATTCGTCGCGATGGTTTTCGAGATGCTGGGCGGCATCCGCAAGTCCGGAGTCACCATCCTTTTGGTCGAGCAAAACGCCAAGGCTGCACTTGCCATCGGCGACCGCGCTTATGTGCTGGTCGAGGGCAGGGACCGGCACGAGGGCATTGCCTCCGAACTGTGGAACGACCCGGTCGTGGCCGAACTCTATCTCGGCCGGCGCCCTCAGCAGGGAGGCGCGGCATGAGCCTGCAATTTATCGTCGACGGATTGCTGACGGGCTCGATGATCGGCCTCGGCGCCATCGGCGTGACGCTCACCTATTCGATCCTGCGCTTCTCGAACTTCGCGCATGGCGACTTCATGGCCTGGGGCACCTATGCGACGCTGACCATGGTCAGCGCCATCGGCGCAACATTCGGCAAGGTCGCGCCGATCGCGCCGCTGTCGTTCGGCTGGCCGCTCCTCGTTGCATTGATCGTCGGCATGGCATTTACCGCCTTGCTGGCGCTGCTGCTCGACAAGGTGCTGTTTTCACGGCTGCGCTCGCAAGGCCAGGCGATCATCGTGGTGATGGCGAGTTTCGGCGCGTCGATGGCGCTACGCAGCCTGCTCGAATTCACCTTCACCTCACGGCCTACCTATTTCAGCCGGGCGATCCAGATCGCCATGCCGGTCGGCTTCGGTATCCGCATCACGCCCGACCAGATCGCCCTGTTGCTGCTGACCGCTATACTCGTGCTCGGCGTGCATCTGTTGATGACACGCACTCAAGTCGGCCGCTCGATGCAGGCCTTGAGCCAGAACGCGGCACTGGCCCGCATCGTCGGCATCGACGTCGCCAGCGTGGTACGGGTGACCTGGATCATCGGCGGCGCGCTCGCCTGCGTGGCTGGCGTGATGATCGGCATCCTGGTGCAGATCCGCCCGTTCATGGGCTTCGACATGCTGCTGCCCATGTTCGCCGCCGCCATTTTGGGCGGCATCGGCAGCATCCCGGGGGCGGTGCTCGGCGGCCTGATCATCGGTCTCGCCGAAGCCGGCGCGGTGCAGCTGATTGGCGCCGAGTGGCGTGCCGCCGTCTCCTTCATCATCCTCATGGCGGTACTGTTCGTGCGGCCGATCGGCCTTTTCGGAGTTCGGGAAAGATGATCGATCTCATCGGCTACGGCGCGTTCTTCCTGACCACGGCGCTCATTTTCTCGCTGGTCACGCTCGGGCTCAACCTGCAATGGGGCCTGACCGGCCTGTTCAATGTCGGCCTCGCCGGTTTTGTTGCCATCGGCGCCTACACCTCGGCACTGCTGACGACACCGGACGACCCCGCGCGGCTTGGCGGCTTCGGCCTGCCCATCCTCGCCGGCTGGGCGGGCGCCATGGTCGTTGGCGGTATTGCCGCGGCACTTACCGGCATGGCGACGCTGCGTCTTAGATCCGACTATCTGGCGATCACCACCTTCGGCGTGGCCGTCGTCGTACAACTGGTCGCGCTCAACGCACAGAAACTGACCGGCGGACCATTCGGCATCGGCTTCATCCCGCGTCCCTTTGGCGGCCTTGCGGAGACGCCGCTGCTGTTCAACCTGTCGAACCTTGCCATTGTTTGCGCTGTGACGCTGATTGCCTATCTCGCCTTGGAACACCTGTCGCGAAGCCCGTGGGGCCGCGTGCTGAAGGCGCTGCGTGAGGACGAGCGGGCGGCGATTTCACTCGGCAAGAGCGCGCGCTTCTACCGTGTCCAGGCGTTTGCCGTCGGCGGCGCCATCATGGCGCTGGCCGGCGCGCTGCAGGCGCATTTCACCGGCTTCATCGCTCCGGACAATTACCTGCCGATCCTCACCTTTCAGGTCTGGGTGATGCTGATCGTCGGGGGCTCGGGCAGCAATCTCGGCGCCGTCATCGGCAGCATACTGGTCTGGGCGATCTGGGCAGGGTCGGGCACGCTGACCAGCGTGCTGTTTGCGCCCGAGCAGCAGGCGCGCGCCGCCTCGCTGCAGATCGTCGCGATCGGTGTCATGCTTTGCGTCATCCTTCTGGTCAGGCCGAACGGGTTGTTCGGCGACAGGCCGCGGCGGCCGCGCTTTGGCAAGCGCAGGCGGATCGCTACGGACAAAGGCAGTTCCGGTTCATGAACACTGCTATCCGCCAAGGTGCGAACGGCACTTCGCTCTGGCATGCCACCAGCCGCGATCACCGGGACCGGCCGACGCTGCAAGGCAGGCTCGATGTCGATCTGGCCATCGTCGGCGGTGGATTTTCCGGTCTGTCGACCGCGCTGCACGCCGCGGAAAAAGGCATTTCGGTCGCCGTTCTCGAAGCCGAAATCATCGCCTGGGGCGCGACCGGCAGGAACGCGGGTTTCGTCGTGCCGAACTTCGCCAAGATGGACCCCGATAGCATCCTCGCGCATCTCGGCCCCGAACGCGGCGAAAGGCTGATCGATTTCGCCGCCGGCAGTGCCGACCTCGTCTTCGGCCTGATCCGGCGGCACGGCATCGACTGCGATGCGGTGCAGAGCGGATGGATCCAGCCGGCGCACTCGCCCGCCGCGCTGGAGAAGGTCAAATCACGCGCGGGACAGTGGGCGCGGCGTGGCCGGCCTGTCGTCACCCTGGATCGGCGAGAGGTCGAAGCGTTGACCGGCGCGCGCGGCTATGTCGGTGGCTGGATGGATCGCTCCGGCGGCGTGCTCAATCCGGTCGCCTACGCACGCAGACTGGCCGATGCGGCGGAAAAGGCCGGCGCGCAAATTTTCGAGCGGACACGTGTCACGTCGGTCGATCGCATAGCCGATGGCTGGGCGCTGAAAACGCCATCGGGCTCGGTGCGCGCGGCCAGGGTGCTGATCGCCACCAACGCCTATGGCGGGTCGCTCAATCCTTTGCTGCAGCGGACTTATTTTCCGCTCAAGGTTTTCCAGATCGCGACCGCGCCACTACCGCTCGAAATCCGCACGCGTCTACTTCCCGGTGGGCAAGGCGTCGGCGATACCAGGCGCAATCTCTTCACCTTTCGCTTCGACGCCGATAACCGGCTGATCAGCGGCGGCATGCATATTCTTGGCGCCGGCGCCGATACGCGCGTGCCGCAAACAATCTGGCGGCGGCTTGCCAGCCACCTCGACCTGCCTGATTTGCCGCCGCTTGCCTACATCTGGTCGGGGATGGCGGCGGTCGAACCGGATTTCCTGCCGCACCTCCTGGACCTCGGCCCGGGCCTGATCGCCGGCCGCGCCTGCAATGGACGCGGCATCGCCATGACCACGGCGATGGGCAAGGTGCTGGCCGACTGGGCCGCTGGAGCCGAAGCGCGTGATTTGCCGCTGCCCTTTGCACCGCCGGCGCCAATCCCATTCCATACCCTGTTGCGGCACGCACCCAACATGCTGCATGGCTGGAGCATTCTGCGTGACCGGATGGACCACGCGGCATAGACCCACCGCCGTGCGATCAGCGCGCCGTGCGAAGATTCTCGGAGAGAATAGCGGCCGCCGCCGCGATGTCCTGCTCGAGGGAAGCTCGAACGGCTGGACCGTTGCGTTGTTCCAGCGCGGCGACGATCCTTCGGTGCGCGTCGTTGGACTGCGGAATGTAGCGATCAGCCCGCATCAGGAGCTTGAGATAGGGTCCAACCCGACCCCAGAGATCGCGGATCATGTTCAAGAGGATCGGCGCGCCGGCATGCTCATAGATAGCGAAATGGAAGGCCTCGTTCAGGGAGAGATAGGTCGTGGCGTCTTGCGCCTCGATGGCCCGCTGCATCCCGGTGAGCGCGACCTGTATGTCCACCAGCGCGCGCTCACTCATCCGCGTGGCGGCCATCTCGCCCGCCAGCCCCTCGACGGCGATGCGGATACGCGTCAGTTCCTCGAAAGCGGGTTGGGACAGCAAGGGCACGATGATCGAGCGGTTGTTCTGCATTTCCAGAAGCCGCTCGGCGACCAGCCTTTGCAATGCCTCTCGGATCGGGGTGGTCGAGATGCCGAAGGTTTCGGCGAGCTTGCGGATGACCAGGGTCTGGCCCGGACTGAACCCGCCTGAAATCAATTCCTGCTTGAGCGCGCCATAGGCGCGGTCATTGAGGGTTTGATGCTCGAGCTTCAGCATGCGCCTGCTCGGCTCACCATTTCGACAGTGCGCGGTCGAGCGTCTCGGCCAGTTGCTCGGCATTGTCCCTGGCAAAGGGCAGCGGCGGCCTGATCTTCAGCACATTGCCGCGCGGACCGCAGGACGAAATCAGCACGCCGTCGTCGCGCATGGCTTCGACGACGGATGAGGTCTTGGCAGCGGCGGTGGCCTCATCATCCGCCCTCAGCTCGACGCCGAAATAGAGGCCATTGTGCCTGATATCGGCGACCATGCCGTGCCGGCTCTGCAAGGCGCGCAGCAGGTCCCCCGTATAGGCGCCGACGTTGGATGCATTCTCGACCAGCCCCTCGCCTTCGATCACCTCGAGCACGGCGATGCCGACGGCGGCCGCGACCGGGTTGCCACCGAAGGTGTTGAAGTAGCCGGTGTTCGAGCCGAACGAGCTCACCAGTTGCGGCCGCACGATCACCGCACCCATTGGATGCCCATCGCCGATCGGCTTGCCCATGGTGACGATGTCAGGCTCGAGGCCGTAGTTGGCGAAGCCCCACATGCCCTGGCCAAGCCGGCCGAAACCGGACTGGACCTCGTCGGCGATGACGATGCCGCCGGCCTTTCTGACGTGATCGGCCGCCTCGCGCATGACAGAAGCATCGGGGAAAAAGATGCCGTCACTGGAAAAGGCGGAATCGAGAAGCAGCGCCGCCGGACGGATGTTTTGCGCGCGCATGTCCTCGATGGCGGCGGCGACATTTCTGCCGAAATCATGGGCGGCGCGGCCGCCGTCGCGGAACGTGTCCGGCACTGCCACGGTGCGATGCTGCGCAGGCACGCCCTTGGCCCCGACCGCCGCCGGTGACAGCTGCGCCGTCGCGATGGTGGCGCCGTGGTAGGCGAAATCGGTGATGATCACGCCGGTGTTGCCGCTGGAGTGCTGGGCGATGCGGATGGCGAGGTCGTTGGCCTCGCTGCCGGTGCAGGTGAACATGGCGTGGCCGAGATGGGATGGAAGCGTGCCGAGAAGCTTTTCCGCGTAGTCGAGGATGATCTCGCTGAGATAGCGCGTGTGCGTGTTGAGCGTGGCGGCCTGTCCCGAAAGCGCCTCGACGACGCGCGGATGGCAGTGTCCGACCGAAGCGACGTTGTTGTAGGCATCGAGGAATTTTCGGCCGTGCGCATCGTAGAGCCAGACACCGCTGCCACGCACCAGATGAATCGGATTGCGGTAGAAGACGCGATAGGTCGGCCCGAGCAACCTGGCGCGGCGTTCGAGCAGCGCGCGCTCGGCATCGGCGGAGGCACTTGGAAAGGACTGGGACACGGGCGTCTACTCCGGCTTGGAATGGTCGAGGAAATAGCGGCGGGCTTCAGCGGACGACAGCCCGTCCAGCCGTTCGAGCGAGGCCCAGACCTCGGTGATGAGGCGCAGGACATAGTCGCGCTTGGCCGGGAACCGGTCGGCCTGCCAGCTGGCGATGTTGGCGATGAGCGCGAGGCGGGCACGAATGAGGTGGAAGAGAATGCCAAGCTCTTCGATCTCGAGCGGCTGCACCGATTGATAACCGGCGACGAAGCGTGCCGCAGGCGCCAGCGGATGACTTTCGGCCGGCCAGCGATAGACGGCACCGATAGCGAGATCGCAGATCAGCGGCGAATGGATCATGTCGCCGAAATCGAGGATGCCGCCGACCACTTCCGGCCGCGAGGCATCCATCACCACATTGTAGGAATTCATGTCGTTATGGACGATCTGGGCGCGCAGCCCGGGGATGACCGGCGCCGCATGTTCCTCGAAAGCATCGATGACACGCTCGACCATGGCGCGATGGCCGGCGTCGGCGATATACGCCAGCATCGGCCGTGTCTTGGCGACCTTCCTGATATCCCAAAGCAGGTCGCTGCCGGCGGCCGGATGAAAGAAGCCGCGCAGTGCCCGGCCAAGCCGGGCGAGGAAGATGCCGAGATTGCGATCCTGCGCCGCCGACGTGGGCGAGCGCGAAAGCAGCTGGCCGGGCAGATAGGTAACCAGCCTGACGATGCGCGGCGCCGATCCGCCGACGCTGACCGTAAACTGCGCTTCGCCTTCGAGGCTCTTGCGCACCGAGGGAACAGGCAAAGCCGGATCGACCGTCAGGATATGGTCGAGCGCCTTGTTCTGGAAATCGGTGAAGCCGGCCTCTTCCGCCGGATGCGAGACCTTCAGTACGAAGTCGCCCTCGCCTCCTGTCTTGATATGGAAGTTGTGATCGCGTTCGCCCGGCAGCGCGCGCGCGCTGCCGGTGAGCCCGTAGTGCAGGCGCAACAGGGCAAGCGCCTCGGCGATCGAAACGTCAGGCGCATCCTCGGCAAGCGTGTCGCCGAAGGCATCCGACACGGCCGCGTTCATGGCCCGACCTCGGGATCGATGGGTTCGAGACCGCACCAGTCGGCGATGAAGAGCGCGATGGTCTGGGTGACCTTGCGCACGGAGTCGAGATCGACGGCCTCGTCATAGCCATGCGGCATGCGGCAGATCGGGCCGTAGACGATCGCCGGCGTGTCGGCATAAAGGCCGAAGAAGCGGGCATCGGTGGTGGCCGAGGTGACATGCTCGGTCAGTGGCTCGCCCCACACGGCGACATGGCTGCGCCGCAATACGGCTTCCATCTCGTCGGCGCCTTCCAGCACGTAGCCCTCGGCCATGAAGCCGTTATAGGTCATTCTGGGCGGGCGATTGGCGAGAAACGGATCGGCGCGCGCCGCATCGGCGATGCAGGCCTCGAGTTCGGCCCTGGCATCCTCCAGCTTCCGGCCGGGATAGGTCGCGACCCGCATCTCGAAGACACAGCGCGCCGGTACGCTCGATGTCCATTCGCCGCCTTCGATCTTGCCGAGGTTGAAGCGGATCGGGTGCGGATGATCGCAGAAATGCGGATCATCGACCTTGCGCGCGTTCCAGACGGTTTCGAGCTGCTTCAGCGCCTGGATGATGAGGAAGGCCTTCTCGATGGCATTGGCGCCGGCGGAAAAGGCGCCCGACGCGTGCTGCGGATCGCCGTCGACCTCCACCCTGAACCAGATCGGCCCGACCTGTGCCCGCATCAGCCTTGGCTCCAGCGGCTCGGGAATGAAGGCGGTATCGGCGCGGTAGCCACGCTGCAGGCAAGCGAGCGCGCCGTTGCCGGTGCACTCCTCCTCTACGACCGACTGCAGGAACACTTTCGCCGCTGGCTGATAGCCGAGGCCGCGCAATGCGGCCAGCGCATAGAGGCAGGCCGACAGGCCGGCCTTCATGTCGCCGGCGCCTCGGCCATGCATCCAGCCGTCCTCGATCGCCGGATCGTAGGGGTTTCGCACCCAGCGGTCGAGCGGTCCCGTCGGCACCACGTCGATATGGCCGTTAAGGATCAGCGACCGACCGGTGGCATTTCTCGGCGTGTGGGTGGCGACGACGTTGAAGGCATCGCCATACGAAACCGCGACGGGTGAAAATCCGGGCAGGTCGCGGATAGCATCGACATCGACACCCCACATATCGACCGCATAGCCATTGGCTTCATAAGCAGCCGCCATGAAGGATTGCGCGGCATGTTCCTCGCCGCGTTGTGAGGGAAAGCGCACGAGATCGGCCAGGAAGGCGAGCTGGCGGTCGAAGCCTTCGTCGACTGCCCGCAAAATGGCCTCATCCGCAATCCGCTCAGGCATGATATTCCGCTTTCCGATGAATGATGTATCATATCTCATATGCCATTTCCCGAAAAGGCAACAAGACAGGCGGGTCAAAATGATGGCCCACCCCCTGGAGCCTCTTGGCAGGCGGTCGCAGAGTTGGCATCAGCTTCTTGACATGTCGGCAAGGCTGCGCGGCGGAAGATTCGAGGACAGATGCAAGTCACCGAGGGCGCATTGCCGGATGAAATCACCGACCTCGCGTCCGGCTACCGGCGTGTGCCGGCCGGCAAGATCGTCAATGCGGTGACGTGGATGGAGGCGCGCGCGCCGGTGCAGGGTCTCGGCCAACCCCTGGCAATGACGCGCGTCACCGAGCCCGACTCCGCCGTCTACCGCGCGGTCTTCCTGGAGATCGGCGCACCCTGGCTCTGGGACCGCGCCGCCGAAATGTCGGACGGCGACATCGCGGCGCATTTCGCCGACCCACGCCAGCATCTCTATTACGGCCACGATGAAAGCGGCGGCCGTGTCGGCATGGTCGAATTCTCAGTAACCGACAGCAACGAGATCGAGATCACCTATTTCGGCCTGTTCCCTTCCTTGACCGGCCGAGGCTTCGGCAAGCGGCTGATGGCTGGCGCACTCGATCAGGCATGGCGCCTGGAGCCCAGCCGCATCTGGCTGCACACCAGCAGCTTCGATCATCACAGCGTCATCGGTTTCTACAGAGCTTGCGGGTTTGAACCCTTCGCCGCCGGGTTCGAAATCACCGACGATCCGCGGATCAAGGGAACCCTGCCGCGCGGTGCGGCCCCGCAAATCCCGCTGATCGAGACCGAATGGGTGCCCGGCGCCAGATGAGACCGTCGTCGCAACCCGCGAGGACGCGCGCGACACCGCACTGGCCGCGCAGCCGTCATATCGGCAACCGTCAGCTCGCCTGCGGCGCCGGCAGCCGTTCGCGCAGTTCGTCGACAAGCACCCTGGTGTTCTCGGAATAGTCGATCGGCACGACGACGAGATGCACGCCGCCGCCGGTGAAGGCCTGTTCCAGCGCCGGCCGCAATTCGGCGATCGCGCCGACCCTGGTCCCCCGGGCGCCATAGGCTTCGGCGTATTTGACGAAGTCGGGATTGCCGAAGGTCATGCCGAAATCCGGGAATTCGTCGACCGCCTGCTTCCAGCGGATCATGCCATAGGCATGGTCTTCCAGCAGCAGGACGACGAGGTTGAGCTCAAGCCTGACAGCCGTCTCCAGTTCCTGGCTGTTCATCATGAAGCCGCCATCGCCGCAAATGGCCATGACACGGCGCTGGGGATAGAGCAAAGCCGCCATCATCGCCGACGGCAGCCCGGCGCCCATGGTGGCCAGCGCATTGTCGAGCAGCAGCGTGTTTGCCATGCGCGTGCGGTAGTTGCGGGCGAACCAGATCTTGTACATGCCGTTGTCCAGCGCGAGGATGCCGTCGGCCGGCATCACGGCGCGCACGTCGTGCACGATGCGCTGCGGCGTGAAGCGGTCTTCGGTGGCGCGCGCGGCGATGCGGCTCAAAATGCCTTCGCGCAGCGGCAGCAGGGCCTGCGCGTTGGGGATCTTGCCTTCGACGCGATCGGCCAGCAGCGCCAGCGACGGACCGAGGTCGCCGACGATTTCCGCTTGCGGGAAATAGACCTGCTCGACATCGGCCGTCTGGTAGCCGACATGGATGACCTTCGGCCCCTTCGCGCCCATGATGAAGGGGGGTTTCTCGACCGTATCGTGGCCGATGGTGATGATCAGATCGGCCTGCTCGATGGCCTCGTGGACATAGTCGCGCTCCGAAAGGGCCGCCGTTCCCATGTAGAGTTCGGTGCCGCCGGGCACCGTGCCCTTGCCCATCTGCGTGGTGAAATAGGGTATCTGCGTGCGCAGGACGAACTGGGCGACGTCGGGGGTCACGCGCGGCCGCGACGCCGCCGCGCCGAACATCAGCAGCGGACGCTTGGCCTCGATGATCATGCGGGCGGCGCGATCGAGCGCGCCAGCGCTGGCTAGGGGCAGTTCGACCGGATGCGTCGGCACCAAGGCAATCGGTTCGCACTCCGCCGCCGCGATATCTTCCGGCAGTTCCAGATGCACAGGGCCGGGGCGTTCTTCCTGTGCGACGCGGAAGGCTTCTCGCACCAAGGACGGAATCATCTTCGGCGAGACGATCTGGCGCGACAGCTTGGTCAGCGGCTTCATCGCCGCGACGATATCGACGATCTGGAAGCGAGCCTGCCTGGACGACAGGATGCCCTTCTGTCCGGTGATCATGATCATCGGCATCGCGCCGAGCAGCGCATAGGCCGAGCCGGTCGTCAGATTGAGCGCGCCGGGGCCGAGCGTGGTGATGCACACACCCGGCTTGCCGGTAAGCCTGCCATAGGTGGCGGCCATGAAGGCGGCCGCCTGCTCGTGGCGGGTCAGGATCAGCTGGATCGACGAGCGGCGGATGGATTCGACAATGTCGAGATTTTCCTCGCCCGGAATACCGAAAATCCGATCGACTCCTTCGTTCTCGAGGGCCGCCACGAACAGATCCGAACCTTTGATCATGAACCGTCTCTCCTGCAATGCGCGCATTCCGTCAGCCACCTTCATATGGCACCGGAATGCGACACCTCAAAGAGCGCAAGTCGCCTGCCAGCGATCACGCCATCATTTTCGGCAAGGCGGCCGCCAATGCGTCGACGGCCAGCCGGACCTTGAGCGGCAGATGCGGCGTCCGCAGCCATAGTGCATGACAGTCGTAGGGATAGCGCGGCCGGTCCGGCAACAGCTCGACCAGCGCGCCGGCCTGGATTCGTTCGCGAACCAGCCAATGAGGCAGCCACGCGAGGCCCATGCCGCCGGCGGCGGCATCGGCGATGGCATCGAGATCGTCGAGCCGAAGCCGGCCGGTTGGGACGAACTCGGCCGCAGCTTGTTCCTCGCGCGGGAACAGCCAGGGCTGAACGATCATGCCGAGCCGGCGGTAGACAATCGCCTGATGATCGGCGAGGTCTTCGATCCGCCGTGGTTCGCCATGAATTTCCAGATAGGAAGGCGCGGCACAGACGACCATGTGCTGGCGTGCAACGCGGCGCGCGATCACGCCGGCCTTGTCGTCCAGATCACCGGTCCGGATGGCGAGATCGTAGCCGTCCTCGGCAAGATCGGCGAAGCGGTCGCTCAGCGACAGGTCGAGCTCCAGCGTCGGATACCGCCGCGCCAGTTGCAGCAACACGGGGGTCACGCAGTGGCGGCCGAAATGCGCCGGCATGGTGACGCGCAGTTTTCCTCGCGGTTCCGAGAGCTGGTCGGCGGCGAGCGCATCGGCGGCCTCGGCCTCGGCCAGCACCAGCCGACACCGCTCATAATAGGCGCGTCCGAAATCGGTCAGGCTCTGGCGGCGCGTGGTCCGGTTGATGAGACGCACGCCAAGCCTGTCCTCGAGAAACCGGACATGCTTGCCGACCATCGGTCCGGATAGATCGAGCACGGTGGCCGCCGCCGCGAACGAGCCGAGATCAACGGCCCTGACGAACACGGCCATGCTTTCAAGCCTATCCATTTTCGAAACTCTTGGTTTCTACTGCACAATCTAAACAGCCATTTATCGCCAAAAGGCTTCGCCTCATAGCCATTCGGTTCAGATAATTTGGAGTGAGCAAAATGACCCGTATCGTCCGCTTCCACCAGCATGGTGGTCCCGAGGTCCTGCGCATCGAGGAGGTCGATCTTCCTCCGCCGGGCCATGGTGAGGTTCAAATCCGCGTCAAGGCATTCGGCCTTAACCGCGCCGAGGCGCTGCTGCGCGCGGGCAACTATATCGAGACACCCACCCTGCCCTCCGGGCTCGGGCTGGAAGCGGCAGGCGTCATCGAGACAATCGGCGAAGGCGTGACCGGGCTGACCCCCGGCGACGCCGTCAGTGTCATCCCGCCGCAATCGATGGTTCGCTGGCCGGCTTACGGCGAGCTTGTCGCCTTTCCCGCCAGGCTTATCGTCAAACACCCGGCGTCCCTCGACTGGCAAACTGCGGCGGCGATCTGGATGCCGTACCTCACCGCCTATGGTGCGTTGGTCGAGATCGCCAAGCATCGTCATCACCGCCGCCTCCAGCAGCGTCGGCCTTGCGGCGATCCAGATCGCCAACAGGGTTGGCGCGACAACGATCGCGGTGACGCGGGCGTCGGCGAAGAGGCAAGCACTGCTCGACGCCGGTGCAACGCATGTGGTGGTCCTCGAGGAAGAGTATCTTGTGAGAAGACTGAGCCAGATTGCCGGGCCGCAAGGCGTACGCGTCGTGTTCGATCCGATCGGCGGGCCGATCTTCGAGCCGTTGACGGCGGCCATGTCGAAAGGCGGCATTCTCATCGAATATGGCGGCCTCAGCAGCGACCCGACGCCGTTTCCGTTGGCTGCCGTGTTGGGCAAGACACTGACGTTGCGCGGTTATCTCGTCCACGAGATCACCGGCAATCCGGAGAAGTTGGAGGCTGCCAAGGCGTTCATCCTCGAAGGCCTCGAGGACGACACTCTCACGCCGATCGTCGACAGGACGTTTCCATTCGACCAGATCGTCGAGGCGCATCGCTATCTCGAATCGAACGAGCAGTTCGGCAAGATCGTCGTGACGGTTTGAGCAGCAATCATTCTCACGGGCAATATTGCCCCTTGAAGGCGCCGTGCCGCATGCCTAACTCCCGTGTGCGGGCCGGGCCCCTCTGACTGTCGCTTTTGGCGACCGTGATGTCGGACCGCTTCAACGGGCCCGTTTCCATCCTTTCGGTCAAGCGGGCTCATTTCCTTTCTGGTTAGGAGCCCCTGATGACATCTCTCCTTGGTATGGTTTGCCCCTCCTGCCGCGTCGCGCTCGTGATGAGCGAACGCCAGGGGATCGAGATCGACTACTGTCCGCAGTGCCGTGGTGTCTGGCTCGATCGAGGCGAACTCGACAAGATCATCGAGCGTTCCAGCAGGGATGCGTCGCCCGCGCCACAAGCGCAGCCGGCAGCGTTCTCGCAGCCGCGCGATGGCCGGGACCGCGATGACAACTATTCCCGCTCGCATGGCCAACGCTATCCGAAGCGGAAGAAATCATTCTTCGAAGAGCTGTTCGATTGACCGCATGAGGCCCGCCACCCGGCCAACGTTTTTGCTGAAATTTCCGAAACCACATCGATAAAGGTCACCCCGATGACTTCCCGCACAAGCCGAATTGCCGCCCTCCTCGCCGGACTGTTCCTCGCATTCTCCATGGTCGCGATCGATCATGCCGAGGCGCGGCGCGGCGGCAGTTTCGGCAGTCGTGGTACCCGCACCTTCCAGTCGGCACCGCCGACCAGGACCGCGCCGGCGCCGACCGCGCCGGTCGAGCGTTCGATGACACCGAACACCGGCGTGAACAATGCGGCCCGGCAGCCGCAGGCCGGCCTGCAGAGGCCCGGCTTCATGAGCGGCTTCGGCGGAACGATGATGCGCGGCCTGCTGCTCGGCGGCCTGATCGGCCTGCTCGTGGGCCATGGTTTCGGCGGCCTCGCGGGCATGTTCGGCTTCCTGCTGCAGGCGCTGCTCATCGGTGGCGCGATCATGCTGGCCATCAGGTTCTTCCGGTCGCAATCCGCGCGAGGTCCCGCGCCCGCGCTCGCCGGCGTGGGCAATGCCCAGGCTTCACGGTTCGAGAACCGCGCAACGGCAAAGCAGGAGACAGGAACCGCGGGCTCCTTCACAATTCCCGGTTTTGGCGGCGGTTCGGGCGGAGGCCATGAGGCCACCCGCTCCGAAGAGATAACGCTGGCCCAGGCCGACCTCGACGCCTTCCAACAGCTGTTGACCGAGGTCCAGGAAGCATTCGGCCGCGAGGACCATGCCGCCCTGCGCCGGTCGGTGACGCCCGAGATGGTGTCCTATCTGTCGGAAGAACTGGCCGACAATGCCCAGAAAGGTCTCAGGAACGAAGTGTCCGATGTCACCCTGCTGCAGGCCGACATCGCGGAAAGCTGGCGCGAGGATGACCGCGACTACGCGACGGCCGCGTTGCGCTACGAGTCTCGCGACGTGATGCGCGAACGGGCGAGCGGCAAGGTCGTCGAGGGCGACCAAGACCATCCCACCGAGACGATCGAGTTGTGGACATTCACGCGTCAGAACGGCTCGAACTGGAAGCTCTCGGCGATACAAGAGGCTTGAGCGTCGCGAGTTTACCTGCTGACGGCCAACTCACGATCTGGACGCACATCGGCGTGCCGATCCCGATGGCGGAGACCGACACCGCGGGCGTCCTGAAAATAAGGCGCCTCCCGGTTCAGGCTGCCGACAAACACGAGACACGCATTCCCGACACCGCGCATGATTTCCTCCTGCCCTGCGCGCGCTTCCGCGCGCAAAAACCGGTCAAAATTTCGCCCGTCCTTGCTTGCAACGCAATCCCATATGTGAAAATAGTATTTACAAAAGAAGATTGGCGGGAGGAGACATCGTGCAATCAAGCGCTTCGAAGTGTGCTCGAAGGATTGCCAGGGCGCTCTCGCGAGACCGGTGGATTGAGCCATGAACGATTTCGCACCGACCGTCGGCATTGCTTCGACGCATCCGAGGAATATGCCTGCGGATCATGCCGCCCTGCCGGTGTGGAACGCCGAGAACTGGTTCTACGAGGATTGGCCGATCGGCCACAAGATCCGCTCCTTGCGACGCACCATGGCGGAAGGCGACAGCCACCTCTTCAACACGCTGGTGCTCGATATCCATCCTTACGTGCAGGACCAGATGTTTGCCGAGAGCGAAGGCATTTTCGGCAAGAGGCTGATCGCCGGCGCGTTCGTTTTTTCGGCTGGGCTGGGACTGGTCGCCACCAACTGCATCAACGCCTTCTCCTACGGTTATGACAAGCTGCGCTTTATTAAGCCTGTCTTCATTGGCGACACGATCTATTCGATCCGTTCCAACCTCGACAAAAAGCCTCGCTACAAGGAGATGGGACTGATCCGCGCCAGCTACGAGGTGTTCAAGGGCGAAGGCGAGTTGGTGCTCTATTGCGAACACCTGCAAACGGTGAAGTACCGCAACCCTGCCGATTTCATCGGCAAGACGGAGAAATAGAAATGCCGGCAGCAGCCGAATTGCCGCTTGCCGGCCTCGTCGTCGTCGACATGAGCCAGTTCCTGTCCGGGCCCTATTGTTCGCTGAGATTGCTCGATCTCGGCGCACGCGTCATCAAGATCGAGCGTCCGGATGGAGGCGACCTGTCGCGCCAGCTCTATCTCAGCGACACCGAGATCGGCGGCGATTCCACCATCTTCCATGCCATCAATCGGGCCAAGGAAAGCCTTGCCATCGATTTGAAGAACGAGGCGGACCTCAAGGCATTGCGCGGCCTTCTGGTCAAGGCCGATGTGCTGATCCAGAATTTCCGGCCGGGTGTCATCGAGCGGCTTGGCCTCGACTACGAAGCCGTCCGCCAGATCAATCCGCGCCTGGTCTATGCCTCGATCAGCGGCTATGGCGAGGAAGGCCCGTGGGTCAAGCGTCCCGGCCAGGACCTGCTGGCGCAGTCGCGCTCCGGCGTGATGTGGCTGAACGGCGACGAAGACCAGGGGCCGGTGCCGTTCGGGCTCGCCATCGGCGACATGCTGGCGGGTGCGGCCTGCGCGCAAGGCATCCTGGCGGCACTGGTGCGGCGCGGCATCACCGGTCAGGGAAGCCATATCGAGACCAGCCTTCTGGAAGCGCTGGTCGACTTCCAGTTCGAGGTGCTGACCACGCATCTCAATGACGGCCGCCGCCTGCCGCGACGCTCGAGTTTCCGCAGCGCGCATGCCTATCTCTCGGCGCCTTACGGCGTCTATCCGGCCAAGGACGGATATCTCGCCATCGCCATGACGCCGATCCCAAAGCTCGCCGACCTGTTGTCGCTCGATGAGCTGGCGCCCTACTGCGACAAGCCGTCATCGTGGTTCACCGCTCGCGACGATATCAAGGCGATCATCGCCCAGAGGATTGCAACGAAAACCATCGACGAATGGCTTGCCATTCTCGAGCCCGCTGACATCTGGTGCGCGAAGGTGTTGAACTGGCCCGAGATGCTGGCAAGCGAAGGTTTTCAGTCGCTCGACATGCTGCAGACGGTGACGCGTGAGGACGATGTCTCGATCCTCACCACCAGTTCGCCGCTCCGGGTCGATGGGATCAGAGCCAAGGTCGACCGCGCGGCGCCGCGCATCGGCGAGCACAGTGCGAAAATCCGCGCGGAGTTCGGCTTGTGACCACGCGCTTCCTTAAGCCCACACTCAGGGGCATGACCTGGAGCCACCCGCGCGGCT
Organism: Mesorhizobium sp. B3-2-1; assembly: GCF_006439515.1. Taxonomy (NCBI): domain Bacteria; kingdom Pseudomonadati; phylum Pseudomonadota; class Alphaproteobacteria; order Hyphomicrobiales; family Phyllobacteriaceae; genus Mesorhizobium; species Mesorhizobium sp. B3-2-1. The sequence continues at coordinate 63,246 of NZ_VFTI01000001.1, forward strand.
ACGATCCGATGGTCGCGTGTTCATCTCTGTGGCAGCAGAAAACCGGCGTTGTCGTCGAATGGGACAAGCGTTCGCTGCAGGATTTCGAATCCTTCCCGGTCGAGGAGTTGGCGCGGGCCTATGACCTTATCGTCATCGATCATCCGCATGTCGGCCAGGTCACGGCGGAGCGCTGTCTCGAGCCTCTCGACGTCGCCGGCCGCGAGGCGGAGCGCGCCGCGCTTGCCTCGGGCAGCGTCGGCCAGTCCTATCCGAGTTACGCCTGGCAGGGCCGGCAATGGGCGTTTCCGATAGACGCGGCGGCCCAAGTGCAGGCCTGGCGGCCGGACGCGCTCGATGCGCCGGCGGCGACGTGGGGCGAGGTGCTCGATCTCGCCCGGCAGGGCCGCGTGCTGCTGCCGCTGCGGCCACCCCACTCGCTGATGACCTTCTATACGCTGGCCGGCAATCTCGGGCATCCCTGCGAGACCGATCCGTCGGGCGATCTCATCGATGTCGATATGGGCTGCGAAGTCTTCGAGACGATGCGTGAGATCGCGACGCTGGTCGGCCCCACCTGCTTCGACATGGACCCGATCGCCGTTTCGGAGCGCATGGCCGAGGCCGGTTCCCGCATTGTCTGCGCGCCGCTGATCTATGGCTATGTCTCCTATGCGGCGTCGGGTTTTCGCGCGAACAGGCTGGCCTTTGCCGACATTCCGGTCATTGGTTCCGATGGCCCGATCGGCTCGGCGCTCGGTGGAACGGGCATTGCGGTCTCGGCCTTTTCCAAGGCGAAAGACGCCGCGATCGATTTCGCCTACTGGGTCGCCAGCGGCGACGTCCAGCGCGGCATCTACGCCGGCGCCGGCGGCCAGCCGGGCCATGCGGCTGCCTGGGAAGACCAGACGGTCAATGAAGCGACCGGTGACTTCTATCGGGACACGCGCGCGACGCTTGAGGGGGCTTGGGTGCGGCCGCGCCATGACGGCTACATGGCATTCCAGCAGGCGGCGTCCGACCGCATCAATTCCGGCCTGGCCTCCGGCCGCCCGGCCGGCCAGGTCGTCGCCGATCTCATCAGCCTGTTCCGGGCCAGTACCCAGGCAACCAACATCACCTGAGGGACCTGGCCTGGGTCTTATTTCAGCCGCCATAGCTTGCGGGCATTGCCCGACAGCAGGCTGTCGCGCTCTGAAATGCTGCAGCCCGAAAGCAGCGCATGTGTCGCCGCCACCCAGGTCGAGAGGCCGCCACCAAGCGTGCAGACCGGCCAATCGCTGCCCCAGACGACACGGTCCCAGCCGAATGAATTGATGGTGTGTTCGACGTAAGGCCGCAGCGTCTCGACGGTCCAACTGCCGGGGTCTGCATAGGCGACCACGCCGGAAATCTTGGCCATCACGTTCGGACGCCGCGCGATCTCGCTCATATGTTCGCGCCAGGGATGCTCTGCGTTGCCCTTGATATCGGGGACACCGCAATGGTCAAGCACGAACTGGACATCGGGCGCCAGATCGGCGAGCGCAATCGCCCTCGGGATCTGGTGCGGCAGCACGACGAGATCGAAGGTCAGGCCGGTGCCGCCAAGCCGTTTGATGTTGTCACGGAACAATGCGCCTTCCGAAAGATCGTCCGGCACGACGTGGAGGACACGGCGAAAGCCCTTGACGAAGGGATTTGCCCGCTGGCGTTCAAGATAGGCTTGGAAATCCGCCTCTTCGGGACGGCAAGATGCAATCGTCCCGGTGAGCATGCTGCCCGCTTGCCGCGACAGGCCCTCCACACGTGCGGTCTCCGCCTCGATGTCGGCCGGGTCGACATCGACCTCCATATGCAGCACACGTCCGACGCCGACACGCTGGGCCTCCACCGCATATTCCTCGTAGGAGAAATCGCGGTTCAGCGCCGGCACTCCCGCAAGCCAGGGATAGCGCAGCGCCGAGCGATCGATGAGATGCAAATGGGTGTCGATGATCATGGCGAGGCTCCTCCGGTAGCTTTACTAGATCATCTCACGGGGGAATTCTTCATTCAAATAAGAATTCACGCTGATGAACCGACAGCCGACCCGGCCAGGTGCGAAAGCTTTTCACAGGTGGCCAACAGCAACTCGATGGTTCGGGTGACATCGGGCGCGGACGGCGCGTTGACCACGGTGATGTAGGGGATCGACAGCGCCGCGATGGCCTTGCCGTCGGAACCACGCACCGGGGCGGAAAGGTTGAAGACGCCCGCGGTCTGCATGGAAGCCATCATCTCGTAGCCGCGGTCGCGGATCTGGTCGAGACGGGCGAAGAACTCGGCCGGCTGCGCAGTCTTGTCGGTGCTGCGGACGTGCTCCGAAATCATCATCTGCCGCTCTTCCGGTGAGCGGAAAGCGAGCAGGACATGGCCTGAACCGGTGTCGAACAGGCTGATATGCGAACCGACCCGGATCGAAATCCCCCAATAGTTCGGCGCCTCCTGCTGGCCGATCACGACAGCAGAACCGCGATCAAAAACAACGAGTTGATTGGCCTGCTGCGAAGTCTCGGCCAGCTCGCGCATCAGCGGCGTGGCATAGGAAACCAACCTGCGCACCGGCGCGTGCAATTGCGCCAGGCCGAACAGCTTGAGCGTCAGCGAATAACGGTCGCCATCCAGCCGCGTGACATAGCCGCGCCGCACCAGCCGGTCGAGCATGCGGTAGAATTCGTTAGGGCTGCGGTCGAGTTTCTTGGCGATTTCCGCCTGGGTCAGGCCGCCGTCGACGCCGGCCAGCAATTCGAGGATGTCGAGCCCCTTGTCGAGCGCCGGCGCGCGATAGCGCTCGTCTTCGCTGTCGTCCATGGGGCATCCCTCCAGTGAATTCAGCTCTTCATATACGCAGGAACGCGACCGACGGAAACAAATTTCGCCTTGACGTGTCTATGAATGTTTTGTTTGTATATGAATGTAGCACTTCTTGTCATCAGACGAGTTGCGGTCGCCGCTGAGGCGCACCCAGGGAGGATATCAATGAACAGACTGCTTTCCGGCGTGTCCGCCGGTGCATTGGCGCTCGCATTTGGTGCGGGTGCTGCCCTTGCCGACGACCTGCCCGGCAAGTTCGAAGGCGTGACCGTCGACGTTAAATTGATCGGCGGCCAGCAATATGAAAAGCTCTACGAGCGCATCCCGGAATGGGAGAAGGCGACCGGCGCCAAGGTCAACATCCTGACCAAGAAGAACGGCTTCGACATCGACAAGGAACTCAAGTCCGACATCGCCTCGGGCAGCACCAACTGGTGCGTCGGCTGGAACCATTCGTCGTTCGCGCCGCAGTACACCGGCCTCTACACCGATCTCAGCAAGTTATTGCCGAAGTCGGAGATCGACGCCTTCGTGCCGTCGACGATCAAGGCTGCAACCATCGACGGCAAGCTGGAGATGCTGCCGCGCGCGCAGTTCGACGTTTCGGCGCTCTACTACCAGAAGAGCCTGTACGAGAACGCCGACAACAAGACCAAGTTCAAGGCCAAATACGGCTACGATCTGGTGCCGCCGGACACTTGGAAGGAAGTCACCGACCAGGCCGAGTTCTTCGCCAACCCGCCGAATTTCTACGGCACGCAATTCGCCGGCAAGGAAGAGGCGATCAACGGCCGCTTCTATGAAATGGTCGTCGCCGAGGGCGGCGAATATCTCGACAAGGACGGCAGGCCGGTCTTCAATTCCGAGGCCGGCATCCGGGCGCTCGACTGGTTCGTCAACCTCTACAAGGCCAAGGCCGTACCGGCCGGAACCACCAACTACCTCTGGGACGATCTCGGCCAAGGCTTTGCCTCGGGCACCATCGCCATCAATTTGGACTGGCCGGGCTGGGCCGGCTTCTTCAACGATCCGAAGTCGTCGAAGGTGGCGGGCAATGTCGGCGTCAAGGTCGCGCCGAAAGGCTCCGCTGGAGTACGCACCGGCTGGTCGGGTTTCCATGGCTTCTCGGTGACCGAGAACTGCCCGAACAAAGAGGCAGCCGCATCGCTCGTCTGGTGGCTGACCAACGAGGACAGCCAGAAGCTCGAGGCCGCCGCCGGCCCGCTGCCAACCCGCACCGCGGTCTGGGACTGGGACCTGCAGCAGGCCGCGAACGATCCTTACAAGAAAGAGGTTCTTTCCGCTTTCCAGGAAGAAGCCAAGCACGCCTTAGCCGTGCCGCAGACGCCTGAGTGGATCGAGATCTCGAACGCCGTCTATCCCGAGCTGCAGGCCGCCATCCTCGGCGACAAGACCTCCAAGCAGGCACTGGATGAAGCCGTCGCCAAGGCGACGCAGATCCTGCAGGACGCCGGCAAGCTCTAGGCGTTGTTCCCAAGACCGCCTCCCCCATTGTGAATGGGGGAGGCGATCGCGTCTTTCCTGTGCTGTCCATTCAGCCGGTCGGGCTCGGCCCAAAATTGCATGCCACATACCAAAGGACCCCGATGAAGGGCTTCAAGCCATCCGCACCATTCCTGCTGCTGCTTCCGGCCATCATCGTGCTGGCGGCGGTCGTCGTGGTGCCGTTGCTTCTGTCGCTCTATTCCAGCTTCACGCCTTTCCGGCTGACCAAGCCCGAGACATTCTTCGTCTTCATCGGCTTGCGGAATTATCTTTCGATCCTAGCCAACACCGATTTCTGGTGGGCGTTCGGGCGCACCGTTCTTTTGCTGACGATCGCGCTCAATCTCGAATTGCTGCTTGGCCTCGGGCTTGCCATGCTGGTCGAGAAGGCGACACGCGGCCAGCGCATCCTGCGTACGCTGATGATGTTTCCGATGATGTTCTCGCCGATCCTCGTCGGCTTCCAGTTCAAGTTCATGTTCAACGACAATATCGGCCTGGTGAACAATGCGCTGCAGTCGCTCGGCATCACCAGCGACGCCATACCCTGGCTGATCGAGGGCCACCTCGCCTTCATCGCCATCTCGATTGCCGAGATCTGGTCTTCGACGGCGATCTTCGCCATCCTGATCCTCGCAGGGCTGCTCGCCATGCCCAAGGAGCCGATCGAGGCGGCGCGTGTCGATGGCTGCACGCCGTGGCAGACATTCCGCTATGTCACATGGCCCTTCGTCATGCCCTTCGCCTACATCGCCATGACCATCCGCTCGCTCGACGTGGCGCGCGCCTATGACATCGTCAAGATCATGACCGATGGCGGACCGGCCGGCCGCACCGAGCTGTTGTGGACGCTGGTGGCGCGCACCGCCTATAGCGACGGGCGCATGGGTATGGCCAACGCCATGGCCTATTTCTCGATCCTGCTGTCGATCGCCTTCACCGTCTATTTCTTCAACAAGCTCGCCGCGGCGCGCACGCAGATCGGTGCCGAGTGGTGAGAATGGACGAGAATTCTTCCGCCCGCCTCAAGCGCCGGCTGCTCGGTATCGTCTATCGCATCGCCCTGTTCCTGGCGATGCTGACGATCTGCCTGCCCGGCCTGTGGATCGTGCTGTCGTCGCTGCGGCCGACGGTCGAGATCATGGCCAAGCCGCCGGTGTGGATTCCGCAGGATATTTCGTTCGACGCATATGTCGCGATGTTCTCAGGCATCGGCAAGGGCGGCATTCCCGTCATCGAATATTTCCGCAACTCGCTGATCATCTCGGTGACCTCGACGGTGATAGCGGTCGCCATCGGCATGGCCGGCGGCTATGCCTTCGCGCGTTACCGCTTCCGCGGCAAGTCCAGCGTTTTCCTCGGCCTGATGCTGACGCGCACGGTGCCAGGCATCGCGCTGTCGCTGCCGCTGTTCTTCCTCTATGTGCGGCTCGGCATCATCGACACGCATTTCGGGCTGATCCTTGCCTATGTCGCGCTGAATGTGCCGTTCACCATCTGGCTTATCGACGGCTTCTTCCGCCAGGTGCCGAAGGACCTCGCGGAGGCAGCACAGATCGACGGCTGCACGCGCTGGCAGGCCTTCTGGCAGGTCGAGTTCCCGCTCGCCGGGCCTGGCATCGCGTCGGCGGCGATCTTCGCCTTCCTGACCTGCTGGAACGAGTTCGCGCTGGCCTCGCAACTGACCCGCTCTGTCAGCGCCAAGACGCTGCCGGTCGGCCTGCTCGACTACACGGCCGAGTTCACCATCGACTGGCGCGGCATGTGCGCGCTGGCCGTGGTGATGATCATCCCGGCGCTCACCCTCACCTACATCGTCCAGAAACACCTCGTCGGCGGCCTGACCTCCGGCGCGGTGAAAGGCTGATCTCATGGCAACGGTTTCCCTCAAAAAGCTGACCAAGCGCTACGGCAATATCCAGATCGTGCGCGGCATCGATCTCGATATCACCGACCGCGAATTCATCGCGCTGGTCGGCCCGTCAGGCTGCGGCAAATCGACGACTTTGCGCATGATCGCCGGGCTGGAAGAGATCAGCGCCGGTTCGATCGAGATCGGCGGGCGCGTCGTCAACGACCTGCCGCCGCGCTCGCGCAACATCTCCATGGTGTTCCAGTCCTACGCGCTTTATCCGCACATGACGGTGCGCGAGAATCTCGGCTTCTCCCTCAAGATCGCGGGTGCCGCCAAGGACGATATGGACCGTCGCGTCGCCGAAGCTTCAGCCATCCTCGGGCTCGATGCGCTGCTCGACCGCCGCCCGTCGCAACTCTCCGGTGGCCAGCGCCAGCGTGTCGCCATGGGCCGTGCCATCGTGCGTGACCCCGATGTCTTCCTGTTCGACGAGCCGCTTTCCAATCTCGACGCCAAGCTTCGTACGCAGATGCGCACCGAGATCAAGAAGCTGCACGCCAAGGTGCAGTCGACGGTGATCTACGTCACCCACGACCAGGTCGAGGCGATGACGCTTGCCGACCGCATCGTCATCATGCGCGATGGCTATATCGAGCAGGTCGGCACGCCCGACGAGGTGTTCCGCCGACCGGCGACACGCTTCGTCGCCGGCTTCATCGGTTCGCCGCCGATGAATCTGAACGAGGCGACGATTGACGACGGCCAGCTGGTTTTCGCCAGTGGTGCCAAGCTGCCCCTGCCCGGCCAGTTCAAGGCCAATGTCGCCGCCGGCGACAAGGTCGTGTTCGGGCTGCGGCCCGACGATATCTATCCGACCGGCCACGGCATCAGTTCCGGCGCGGCCGCCGACGTGCATCAGATCGAACTGCCGATCACGGTGACCGAGCCGCTCGGCAACGAGACACTGGTGTTCGTCGAGTTCAACGGCAGCGACTGGGTCTCGCGCATGCTGAACCCGAGACCGTTGCGGTCTGGCGAACGCGTCGCCATGAGCCTCGACCTGTCACAGGCGCATCTGTTTGCCACCGAGACCGGAAAGACATTGCGGAGCTGACCTACATGGCAAGAATCGAAAAGATCGAACTGCGGATGGTCGACCTTGTGCCCAAGGTCAAGCGCACCGACGCGATCCAGAGTTTCGTCAGCCAGGAAACGCCAATTGTGACCATCACCGATTCCGACGGCGCGGTCGGCACCGGTTACAGCTACACGATCGGCACCGGCGGTTCGTCGGTGATGCGGCTGTTGGCCGATCACCTGGTGCCGCGCCTGATCGGCCGCGACCCCGAAATGATCGAGGCGATCTGGCACGATCTCGAATTCGCCACCCATGCGACCACGATCGGCGCCATCACGGCCATCGCGATCGCGGCAATAGACACAGCGCTCTGGGACCTCAGGGCGAAGAAACAGAACCTGCCGCTATGGAAGCTCGCCGGCGGCGCCAAGGACCGCTGCCCGCTCTACACCACCGAAGGCGGCTGGCTGCACATCGAGACCCAAGCGCTGGTCGATGATGCGCTGGCCGCCAAGGCGAAGGGATTTCGCGGCTCGAAGGTGAAGATCGGCAGGCCGCATGGGTCCGAGGATCTTGAGCGCCTGTCGGCGGTGCGCAAGGCGGTCGGCGATGGTTACGAGATCATGACCGACGCCAACCAGGGTTTCTCGGTCGACGAGGCGATCCGGCGCGCGGCGAGGTTGCGCGAACTCGATCTCGCCTGGATCGAGGAGCCGCTGCCGGCCGACGACATAGACGGGCATATCAGGTTGTCGAACTCGACGCCGACGCCGATTGCCATCGGCGAGTCGCTCTATTCCATGCGCCACTTCCGCGAATATATGCAGAAAGGCGCTTGCTCGATCGTGCAGGTTGATGTCGGCCGCATCGGCGGCATCACACCCTGGCTCAAGATCGCCCATGCGGCCGAGGCCTTCGACATTCCGGTCTGCCCGCATTTCCTGATGGAATTGCATGTCAGCCTGACCTGCGCTGTTCAGAACGGCAGGTATGTCGAGTACATTCCGCAACTCGACCAGTTGACCGGCAGGCATATGCGCATCGAGGATGGGCAGGCGCTGGCGCCCGACGAGCCCGGTATCGGCATCGATTGGGACTGGGACGCGATCAAGGCCATGAGCATCGCCGAATTCACCACGGCGATCACGAAATAGGGGAATGAACATGCAGCGGATGGGAATGGTTCTGGGGCTGAAGCCGGAGAAGGTCGAGGAGTATGTCCGCCTTCACGCCGCCGTCTGGCCCGACGTGCTGACCATGATCTCGGCCTGCAACATCAAGAACTATTCGATCTACCTGAAGCGGCCGGAGAATCTGCTGTTTTCGTATTTCGAATATCACGGCACCGACTACGCGGCCGACATGGCCAAGATGGCGGCCGACCCGAAGACGCAGGAATGGTGGGCTGTCTGCATACCCTGTCAGGAGCCCTTGCCGACCCGCAAGGATGGCGAGTGGTGGGCTTCGATGGACGAGGTCTTCCATCATGACTAGGGGTTTCGACCCTGCCGCGCTCGTCCAGTCCTGGCCAAAACCCTCGAAAACCCGGCCGATCATCACCTTCGGCGCCGGCTCGATCGTCGACGACGCGCATTTTCCGGCCTACCGGAAGGCGGGATTTTCGATCGCGGGTCTCTATGATCCGGATCAGGCCAAGGCGCAGGCCCTGGCCGACAAATGGGGCGTGACGGCGTTCCGCTCGGCGGAAGAAGCCGCTGGGGTCAAGGATGCGATCTTCGATCTGGCAACGCCACCGGGGCGGCATGCCGAGATCCTGAAGGCTCTGCCCGACGGAGCGGTCGCACTGATCCAGAAGCCGATGGGCAACTATCTCGGCGAGGCAACCGAAATCCTCGAGATTTGCCGCGCCAAGAGCCTCAAGGCGGCCGTGAATTTCCAGTTGCGCTTCGCGCCGATGATGCTGGCGCTGAAGGACGCCATCGCCAAGGGCTGGCTCGGCGAGGTCGTCGATTTCGACGCCTGGCTGGCGCTGGCGACGCCGTGGCAGTTGTGGGAATTCCTGCTCAAGGCGCCGCGCGTCGAGATCGCCATGCATTCGATCCACTATCTCGACCTGATCCGGCAACTGCTCGGCGATCCCAAGGGGGTGCACGCCAAGACGCTTGGCCATCCCAACCACAAGGTGGCGCAGACGCGCACCAGCGCCATCCTCGACTATGGCGACACGGTGCGCTGCGCGCTGTCGATCAACCACGACCACAAGTTCGGGCGCCGGCATCAGGCCTGCGAGTTCCGCATCTGCGGCACCGAGGGTGCCGCCTACCTCAAGCTCGGTCTCAATCTCGACTATCCCAGAGGCGAACCGGACATTCTGGAGATCTATCCGAAAGGCGGGGCCGATTGGATTGCCGTGCCTTTGGCCGGCGAATGGTTTCCCGATGCCTTCGTCGGGCGCATGGCCAATGTCCAGCGCTTTGCCGCAGGCGAAGACGATGAGCTGATCAGCCCGGTCGAGGACGCCTGGAACACCATGGCTCTGGTGGAAGCCGCCTATCGTTCGAGTGCGGCGCCAGCGACGCCGATCGCGGAAAGACCCTGATGGAACAGATCCAGTATTTCGAGGACTACGAGATCGGCTCGATGCGGCTGACCAGCGGCCGCACGATCACCGAGACCGACTTCATCGTCCATGCCGGCCACACCGGCGATTTCTTCCCGCACCACATGGACGCCGAGTTCATGAAGACGACGCCGTTCGGCCAGCGCATCGCGCATGGCACGCTGGTGTTCTCGGTCGGGATCGGGCTGACGGCGAACGTGATCAACCCTGTCGCCTTTTCCTATGGCTACGACCGGCTGCGCTTCATCAAGCCGGTGTTCATCGGCGACACGATCCGCACGCGCACCACCATCGCGGCCAAGGAGGACGACCCCAAGCGACCGGCTTCAGGACGGGTGATCGAACGCTGCGAGGTGATCAACCAGCGCGATGAAGTGGTGCTGGCGGCCGACCATATCTACATCGTCGAGCGCAAGCCGGCGCAGGGCTGAAACTCGGCGTAATCCTACGCACCGGTGGCGCGCGCGGTGATGCACTCCAGTCCGAACAGCAGCGAACCGGTCCGCAGGCAACCGCTACGACATTGATCGCGGACGGCTCTGCCCTCGGTCTAGGATTTTCGCGATAGCCCGCCGCCGTCTATCGCATTGACGAGCGTCTCGCTGCCTTCACGCATATGCTGTCTCAGAACGCTCACGGCCTTCTTGCCGTCGCGCTGACGGCAAGCGGCCAGCAGATCGCGATGCTCCGTCTGCGAGTGGGTGCGATAGTCGAGGTTCGACAGCAGGATACGGACATAGCGGTCGGCCGCGTTGTGATGCGCGTCGATCAGGTCAAGCAAACGACGGTTGCCGCAGGCATTGTAGAGCGAGAGATGAAAGACCCTGTTCAGGGCGCCCCAGCGGCCGACATTGCGCCCCGCGTCGATCTGATCGAGCACCTGCTCGGCTTCTTCAAGCTTGGCTCCGGGCAGGACCGGAACGGACAGCCGGAGCGCCTCGCATTCCAGCAATTCGCGGACCGCGTAGATTTCGGTGATCTCGGCGCCGTCCATCCCCGCGACATGCGCCCCCTTCGTGGGATGAATGGAAACAATGCCTTCTGCCTCCAATTGGCGAAGCGCGTCCCGGATGGGCATGCGGCTGAAGCCGAACTGCTCGGCCAGTTCATCCTGACGCAGCGTGGCGCCGGCCTTCAACGATCCGCTGGCTATGGCCTCGCGCAAAACGTTGGCGACCTGTTCGGCCACCGTCTGCGGCCTCTCGATCAGGCCTTCCATAAATCCGCGCAATCGATGCTCCCGTGCCACGCGATGGCCAGCCTAGTGGAAAACCTGCGGGGATATAAGTATCCCCGTGTACGAGAGCGGTTTGGTTTCCAGCGGAGGAGTGACACCGGGGCTATGGATGGCTGGGTCCGCCCGGCATGGTCCGGGCGGAGAAATCACGTCGGTCAATCGACCTGCACGGCGACCACCGCGGCGCAGTCGCCGGCCTTGACCAGGCCAGGGAAATGCCGCGCTGTCAGCATGCCCGACATTTTCGCCCGGATTTCCTGCGGCGCAACGCCGGTGCGGCCGGTAGAATGAATGCGGGCGAGCACCGCGCCTTCTTCGACGGGCTCGCCAAGATCGACCATGGTTTCGATCATGCCGTCGTCCTCGGCGAAGCAGAAGCAATCTCCCGACGGCATGTCCAGCCACTGGGTTTTGCCCGTCTCGACCGCCCCGGCGACGATGCCGGCATGACGCAGCACGTTGAGGATGCCGCGCCCGGCGATCCGCACCGTCTCGGCTCGCGATGTGCCGCCGCCGCCGAGCTCGGTGGTGACGAAGACCTTGCCCATCACTTCGGCCGCCGTGTCATACATGCCGATCGCATCGATCTCGGTCATGCGCATCGAGAACGGCGCCGAGAATGCCGCCACCGCGGCAAAGGCTTTCTTCTCCAGCGCCTTGTCGGGCAAAGTATGGGCGGCGCAGAACGGCACGAAATCCAACGTTTTGCCGCCAGAATGAAAGTCGAAGACGATGTCGGCGCGGGGCAGCAACTCGCGCTGGAAATAATCGGCGATCTTCTGCGTCACCGTGCCGTCGGGCCGGCCGGGAAAGCTGCGGTTCATGTTGCCCTTGTCGATCGGCGAGGTGCGCGTGCCGGCCCGAAAAGCCGGATAGTTCATCGCCGGCACGATAATCACCGTGCCGCCGACCTGGCTGGGATCGAGCGTGCGGGCGAGTTCGTAGAGCGCCAGCGGCCCTTCATACTCGTCGCCATGATTGCCGCCGGTCAGCAGCGCCGCCGGCCCCTTGCCGTTGCGGATGACGCAGATCGGGATCATCACCGAGCCCCAGGCCGAGTCGTCGCGGCTATAGGGGAGGCGCAGGAAACCATGCTGGACGCCGTCGCGATCGAAATCGACGGTCGGTGCGATCGGCGACGGGCGAAGACTGGACATCGGGCTCAATCCTTCACCACCAGCTTGCGCGGCACATTGGCCAGGCACTCCACACCGGTTTCGGTGATCAGGATGGACTCGGTAATCTCCAGCCCCATCGTCTCCAGCCACAAACCGGTCATGAAATGGAAAGTCATGCCGGGCTTGAGCTCGGTGCGATCGCCGGGGCGCAGGCTCATCGTGCGTTCGCCCCAGTCCGGCGGATAGGAAATACCGATCGAATAGCCGGTGCGGTTGTCCTTGACGATACCGTATTTCTTCAGCACGGCGAAAAAGGCATTGGCGATGTCCTCGCAGGCATTACCCGGCTTTGCGGCGGCAAGGCCTGCTTCCATGCCTTCCAGTGTCGCTTTCTCGGCATCGAGGAATTCCTGCGTCGGCTTGCCGAGGAAGACGGTGCGCGACAGCGGGCAATGGTACCTGTTGTAGCAGCCGGCGATCTCGAAGAACGTGCCCTCGCCCCGCTTCATCGGCTTGTCGTCCCAGGTCAGATGTGGTGCCGAGGCGTCCGCGCCTGACGGCAGCAGCGGAACGATCGCGGGATAATCGCCGCCGATGCCGTCGACGCCGCGCGTGCCGGCATCATAGATCTCAGCGACCAGATCGCATTTGCGCATGCCGACTTCGATCTTGTCGAAGATGCGCTGGTGCATCGCCTCGACGATGCGGGCGGCCTTGCGCATATAGTCGATCTCGGTCGGGCTCTTCACCGCGCGCTGCCAGTTGACCAGCGCGGTGGCATCGACGAAGCGAGCGTTGGGCAGATGCTTCTGCAAAGAGGCGAAGGCGGCGGCGGAGAACCAGTAATTGTCCATCTCGACGCCGATGGTGAGCTTGCCCCAGCCGCGATCGGTCAGCACGCTGGACAGGAAATCCATCGGATGGCGCTCGGTCGATTGCACATAATGGTCGGCGTAGCCGACGATGTTGTCGTGAGCGAGATAGGCGGTGCGCTTGGCGCCGTTGGCGTCCTGGCCACGGCCGTACCAGACCGGCTCGCCCGACGGCGGCACGATGACCGCCTGATGGACGTAAAACGACCAACCATCATAGCCGGTCAGCCAGGCCATGTTGGAGGGATCGCTGATAACAAGGAGATCGACGCCCTTCGCCTCCATGGCTTTCCGCGTCTTGGCGAGGCGTTCCCCATATTCGCTCCGCGAGAATCTCAAGTTCGGCTGCATTTTGTTGGTCCTCGTTTGTTAGGGCTGGAGCTGTTTCAACTCCGTTGAATCGGGCTCCAGCTAGTTCTTTTTGTCGCAGCATGATCTGCCGGGAAAACCGGTTGCCATTGTTCCGGATCATGCTCCTGCGGCCGGCATCAGCTTTCAAAAATCGTTCCGGCTTTCGCGGCCAGCGCGCGGTCGCGGGCGAGCGTGGCGATCGCCGTATCCTGCACGCCGGTGCCGGTAAGGTCGGCGATGGTGATGTCGCTGGTCGAGCGCCGGCCGTGCTTCGCGCCGGCGATGATCTGGCCGAGCTCGGTCACATCCGTCTCGGCCGGCATCACGCCCGCCGCAATGGCATGGTGCAGTTCGCCCAGGCGCCGCGTCTGCTTCGCGCTGTCGGCGACATAAAGATCGGCCATGCGCAGGATCGCCGGCGCGATCTCGTTCTTGTGCTCGGCGTCGGACCCCATGGCGGTGATGTGCTGGCCGGCCGAGACAAACCCTGCCTTGATCAGTGGTTCGGTCGACGGCGTGGTGGTGACGATGATGTCGGCGCCGGCAACAGCGTTGGCCGCTTCGGGTTCGGCGCGCACGTCGATGCCGAGCTTTTCGCGCAAGGCGGCCGCGGCAGTCTCCGCCTTGGCGGCATCGCGCGCCCAGATGCGCGCCTGCGTGATCGGCCGCACCAGCATCAGGGCTTCCAGCTGCAGCCCTGCCTGGACGCCGGCACCGAAGATCGCGGCGACGGATGAGTCCGGTCGCGACAAGTGTTTGGCCGCGACGGCGCCGGCCGCGGCAGTGCGAACGTCGGTCAGATAACCGTTGTCGAGCAGCAAGGCCTCGACCAACCCTGTCTTCGACGACAAAAGCACCATCATGCCGTTCACGCTGGGCAGGCCGAGCTTGGGATTGTCGAAGAAGCCGGGACTGATCTTGATGGCGAAGCCATCGATACCAGGCACATAGGCGGTCTTCACATCAACCTCGCCGCGATGCTGCGGAATATCGAGCCGCAGGATCGGCGGCATCGCCACCGGCAGCGTGGCAAGCGCGCGGAAGGCATTTTCGACACAGGCGACGGCATCGAGATCGAGCGTCACGATTGTGCGCAGTTCAGCTTCGGTGAGGATGGTCATTCTGCTCATGCGGCGCGCTCCGAAATCGATGGTATCTCCCCGCAGACGACCTTCCTGTGCAGTTCCATGTCGATGTTGCGGCCGGAAAGCAGAACCACCACCGGCCCCTGCACCTTGACCTTGCCGGCGAGCAGCGCCGCGATGCCTACCGCACCTGCTCCTTCGACGATCTCGCGTTCCTGTTCATAGGCATGGCGAATGCCGGCGGCGATTTCGTCCTCACTGAGCAGGATGACATCGTCGAGCAGGTCGCGGCACATGGCGAAGGTCAGCCGGTTGTCGAGGCCGATGCCGCCGCCGAGCGAATCCGCCAGCGTCGGCAGTTCCTCGGCCAAGACAGGGCGGCCCGCATCGAGGCTGGCCTTCATCGCGGCGCCACGTGCCATCGACACGCCGATTATTTTTGTGCCGGAGTTAATGCCTTTGATTGCGGCAGCAACACCGGAGGCCAGTCCGCCACCGGAGAGCTGCACCAGGACGAGAGCGGCATCCGGGACCTGCTCCATCACCTCCAGTCCGAGCGTGCCCTGGCCGGCAATGATGGCCGGATGGTCGAAGGGCGGCAGCATGACAAGCCCCTCCTCCGCCACCAGCCGCTCGACCTCCTGCTGGGCATCGTCCTGGCTGTTGCCGACAATACGGATTTCCGCGCCTAGGCGGCGGATTTCGTCCAGCTTATTCTTGGGCACCAGTCGAGACATGCAGATCACTGCACGCATGCCCTCCAGCTTCGCCGCGTGGGCGAGCGCACGGCCATGATTGCCGGTCGATGCCGCAACGACGCCGCGCGCCTTCTCCTCGGCATCAAGCGAAGCGACGGCATTCGAAGCGCCGCGCAGCTTGAAGCTGCCGGTGGTCTGGCGGTGCTCAAGCTTGAGATGAACCGGGACGCCCAGCCGTTCGGAGAGATTCGCCGAAAGCACGATCGATGTGCGCTCGATCTTGCCGGCAATTCGCTCGCGGGCGGCACGGATATCGCCAAGGGTTACTGTCGCCATGATCGTCAGTCGCGCGGCAAGGGCAGCGTCATCAGACGGCCGAATTCGGGATAAGCTGTCTCATCACTGCAAAGGCGCAGACAATTCCAGGCCGTCGCCTGGTTGCTGGTCACCACTGGGCGGCCTATCGCCTGCTCCATGCCGGAGACCGCAAGCGCGCCGCGCAGTGCCGTGCACGACACGAACAGCGCATCGGCCTCAGGATGCATTGCCTCGCGCGCGAGATCGACAAGCGTCGCCGGGGCGATGCGCGCCATCTCACGGTCGTCCTCGAAGCCGAGACAAGTGAAGCTTAGGATTTCGAAGCCGCGTTCGGCGAAATAGGTCGCCATCGGCCTGGAGGTTTCGGCCGTATAGGGCGTGAGGATGCTGATCCTGCGCACGCCAAACGCGTTCAGCCCGCGCACGCCGGCCATTGTTGGCGTGACGACGGGCACGCCTGGCTTGGCGGCCTGGATCGCAGCCTCGACCTCTCCATCGCCAATCACCACCGAGGCCGACGTGCAGGAATAGCAGATGGCGTCGAGCGGCTCATCGGGCAGGATCAAGGCCGCGCCCGCCGTCAGCGCCGGCTGCATCTTGCGCAGATTCTCAGGCGTCGTCGGATTGGCATAGGGAATGCGCGCGACGTAGACGCCGATCCGTTCGCTCGCCACCATGCGGCGAAAATCCGGCTCGGTCGTATGGTCGGTGGCCAGGATGATCAGGCCGACACGCCGCCTCAGCGGGCGGTCATCGAGCGCTGGACGGTTGGATGCCACTTTGATCTCGGGCAAGGGCTTCATGCGTTACCTCTCGATCCTGCCGTAGCGGCGTTCCAGCCAGCGCAACAGTACGACCGAAATCAGGCTGATGGCGAGGAAGAAGGCACCGACCAGCGTGATCGGCTCGAGGTAGCGATAATAAGTGTTGGCGACGCTTTTTGCCTGGTTCATCAATTCAAGCACCGTGATCGCCGAGAGCAGCGGCGTCTCCTTGAACATGGCGATGAAGTAGTTGGCCAATGCCGGGATCATCGGCGGAATGGCCTGCGGGATGATGATGTGCGTCCAGGTCTGCCGGGCGCTGAGATTGCAGGCCTTGGCGGCTTCCCATTGGCCACGCGGTACATTGTCGATGCCGGCACGGTAAACTTCCGCCGTATAGGTGCCGTAATGCAGGCCGAGCCCGATGACGCCGGCGACCAGCGGCGGCAGCAGGATGCCGATGTCGGGGAGCACATAGAAGATGAAATAGAGCTGCACCAGGAGCGGTGTGCCGCGGATGAATTCGGCCACCCAGCCGACGGTGCGCGACACCGCCTTGTTGGGCGAGCGGCGCGCCAGCGCGATCCCCAACCCGACGATCGCCGCCAGCACCGAGCCGAGCAGCGTCGCCAGGATGGTGATCTTTACCCCCTGGATCAGCGTCGGCAGGATCTGCCGGACAAAATCCCAATCCCAATCCATCAGCGGGCCCAATTCATCAGGAATGCCCCGGCCATCAGACGCGTACTCCGTCGAGGCCGCGCGCCATGCGGCGTTCCAGCGAGCGCACACCCCACGAGATGAGCAGCGCCAGGATGAAATAGATGACGAGGATGGTGGTGAACGGCACCATGGTGTTGCCGGTCTGGGAGCGCACCACCTGTGCCTGGAAAGTGAGGTCGGCGAGCGAGATCAGCGAGACGACCGATGTCGCCTTGAGCAGCTCGATGGCATTGTTGCCGAAGGTCGGCAGCATCACCAGAAACGCCTGTGGCAGGATGACGTGGCGCATCCCTTGCCAGCGGCCCAGATTGAGCGCGATGCAGGCCTCATGCTGTTCGCGGCCGATCGATTGCACGGCGCCGCGCACCACCTCGGCGGCATAGGCTCCGACATTCAAGCCCAGCGCCAATACGCCGGCCTGCAGCGGAGTCAGTTCGAGACCCAGCAGGGGCAACACGAAATAAGCGAAGAACAGCTGCACGAAGATCGATGTGCCGCGGAAGAATTCGATATAGGCCGTCGCCAAGGCCCGCAGCGCGAAGAAGCGCGACAGGCGCCCCAAGCCGGCGAGAAAGGCCATGATCAGGGCCAGCACGGACCCCATCAGCGTCAGCTCGATGGTGACAAGCGCTCCCTGCAATATCAGGCCGAAATAGCCGGACCACTGGGTCATTGAGTTTCCAACGTTTGTAGTACTGGGGTCCTTCTCCCCATTTACGGGGAAAAGATGCCGGCAGGCAGAAGAGGGGCAGCGCTAGCCCGGCAAACCGGGCGCCGCCCCTCATCCGGCCCTTCGGGCCACCTTCTCCCCGTGAACGGGGAGAAGGCAAAAAGAACGGCTACTTCGCCGCGCAGAGTTTTTCGCGCGTGGTGGACATCGCCGCCGCCGCCGAGAAGCCATAGGGCTCGATGATCTTGGCGAACTCACCCGACTTCTTCATCTTGGCCAGTTCGACATCATAGGCATCACGCAGAGCCTCGTCGCCTTTCTTGAAGGCAGCGCCGTCGCAATAGACCGGCGCGCCCTGCACCGGGGCGATGACTTCGAGGTTCGGATCGGCGGCCTTCTTCATCAAATCATTGATCGACAGCACGGGCAGCGAATAGGCATCGATGCGGCCGTCCTGCACCATCTTCAGGCCGCTCTGGCCGTCCGGCACGACGATGACGCGCTCACGCGGCACGCCGGCGTTGAGCGCCAGCTTCTCCTCGGTGCCGCCGCCCGGCGCGCCGATGGTGGCGGACGTGTCCTTGGCGACATCCTCGTAGCTCTTGAAGCCCTTCGGATTGCCTTTCTTTACCAGCATCGCCTCGGCGTCGCACAGCACCGGTTCCGAATAGGCGACCGCCGCGCAGCGCTCCGGCTTCATGAACAGGCCGGCGGTGACGACGTCGAAGCGGCCAGCCTGCAGGCCGGGGATCATCGCGCCATACTCAGAGATCGAGGCGACGATATCGGCCACTCCGAGTCGCTTGAAGATTTCGCGCGCCACGTCAGGCGCGGCACCAGACACCTTGCCGTCGGCGGCGACCGCCGTATAGGGCGGCTCGTTGGCGATGGCGACGCGTGCGAACCCTTGCGCCTTGAGTTGTTCGAGCTTCTTGTCCGCGGCCGAGCCGATGCTCGACGTCGCAAGCACCGCCGTAATTGCAAGGCCCGCGACGCCGGCCAGAATGCCAAGTTTCTTCATGTTCCCAACTCCTTGTTCTTGTCTTGGTTTGCGTGACTTCAGGACGGCTTAGCCGCCTTTGACATGCGGTCAGACACGGTGTCCGGCCGCGATGATCTTCTTCAGGAACCCTTGCGTGCGTTCCTGTTTGGGATTGCGGAAAATCTCGTCGGGCTTGCCTTCCTCGACTATTCGGCCGCGATCGAAGAACAGCACCCGGTCGGCGAAATCGTGGGCGAAACCCATCTCGTGCGTGACCAGCAGCATGGTCATGTCGGTCTCGGCGCAGAGCCGCCACAAGACGTTGAGCACTTCCTCGACCAGCTCCGGGTCGAGCGCCGACGTCACCTCGTCGAACAGCATGATCTTTGGCTGCAAGGCGAGCGCGCGGGCGATCGCCACGCGCTGCTTCTGGCCGCCGGACAATTGGGCCGGCATCGCCTTCGCCTTGTCGGCCATGCCGACCATCTCGAGCAGTTCCATGGCCCGCTTCTCGGCAGCGGCGCGCGGCGTGCCCTTGGTCAGCATCGGCGCCAGCGTCACATTGTCGATGACGCTCTTGTGGGGAAACAGGTTGAACAGCTGGAAGACCATGCCGGTCTTCTGGCGCATCCGCGCCAGATGGCGCTCATCGGCCGGCAGCAGCTGACCGTTGCGCTCCATATGGTAAAGCTGCTCGCCGTCGATCTGGATATGACCGCCGTCGATGCGCTCCAGCGTCATCAGGATGCGCAGGATCGTCGTCTTGCCTGAGCCGGAGGGGCCGATCAGCGCCAGCTTCTCGCGCGGCATGACCTGCATCGAGAGGCCGTCCAGAACCTTGAAGCTGCCAAAGCTCTTCGAGATGCTGTCGACCTTGATGATGGGTGCGGATGCGGACAAATGAATTTCCCGTGCTGGAG
This sequence comes from Mesorhizobium sp. B3-2-1, assembly GCF_006439515.1. Lineage (NCBI taxonomy): Bacteria > Pseudomonadati > Pseudomonadota > Alphaproteobacteria > Hyphomicrobiales > Phyllobacteriaceae > Mesorhizobium > Mesorhizobium sp. B3-2-1. The sequence goes on from NZ_VFTI01000001.1 coordinate 82,818, forward strand.
AAGCCTGGTGCCCTTAACGATGCGGAACGTGCCAAATCATGTCAATTGGGAAAATAATATCATGACAATTATTCTGATTGCGCACATTTTCCAGTCAATCACAGCCGGCCTTTTGGGCATGCCCTCGCCCCGGAACCACCTGACACTTTTGGACGCCATGCTCAGATTGCGAGCAGCAAATGCTCCGGATCGCCAAGCAAGAGCTTGGTGACAACGCCGAGACCGGCGCGCAGTTCCCCCTCGGTGGTCGAACCCAGCGAGATGCGCACCGCCGGATGCCAGGGCGCATCCGAAATGCGGAAGGAGGTGCCCGGCGCAATGGCCACACCCTGCAGCCGGGCCTGGGCGACAAAGCTCTCCTCGGAACGGTCGGCCGGCAGTGGCAGCCAGATATGCAGTCCGTCGCGATGGGCACGGTAGTCGACGCCGGCCAGCACCTCTGCCGCGATGTCCTGCCGCCGCCGCAGCGCCACCCGTTGCCAGCCCACCAGTTCCATCGCGGTGCCGTCGGCCACCCATTTGGTGGCGATCTCCGCAACCATTGGTGTCGCCATCCAGTTCGAGACGAGATGCCGGTTGGCAACGGCCGCGACGTAACGATCGGGCGCGGCGAGATAACCGATGCGCAGGCCGGGCACGGTGATCTTGGTGAAGGAGGTGACGTAGAGCGTCCGCTCCGGCGCGAAAGCGGCGACCGGCGGCGGTCGATGCTCGACCAGCGGTCCCAGCACATCGTTCTCGATAATGGCGATGTCGTGCTTGCGCGCCACCGCCGCGATCTGCTCGCGGCGCGCCGCATCCATAAGCGTTGCCGTGGGGTTTATGACGGAAGGCTGGACGAACACCGCACGGATGTCGGACAGCCGGCAGGCCTCGTCCAGCGCTTCCGGAACCAGGCCGTTGCCGTCGATCGGCAGGCCTTCGAGGTTGAAGCCGAGATAACGGGCGAGCGGCACCAGCGTGTGATGGCCGATCGCCTCGGTGGCAACGGTGGAACCCGGCGGCGCCACGCTCATCAGCGCCACCGTCATGCCGGCGGTGGCGCCATTTGTCAGGCTGATGTTCTGCGGGGACGCATCGAGGCCGCACAGTTTCAGCCACTCGACCGCCACGGCACGGTGGCGCGGAAACACCATGTTTGGCCGGAACGACAGAGCCGAACTCGACGGCAGGTTTTCGGCGAGCCAGCCCAGTGCCTGCTTCATCCGCTCCAGGTGCATCGGCTCGCAGACCGGCTTCAGAATCGACAGATCGATGACTTCGCCCAGGCGCTCGGGCAGATAAGGCGGCTCCGGCTCGCGGCGCTGCGTCTGGACGAAGCTGCCACGGCCGATCTCGCCCGAAATCAGGCCGCGCCGGATCAGTTCCTCGTAGGCACGGCTGACCGTCTGCACCGAGAGCTTCAGATCGTCCGCCAGCCTGCGATGCGTCGGCAGCCGCGCGCCATTCGCAAGTCGCCCGTCATGGATGGCGCGCGCGAACTGATCGGCCAACGATTGATAGGCTGGCCGCCGGATGAGCGTGGGATCGGGGTGCCACAATGTCATGACTTATTAGAGATCGAAATCAGTGCAATTGACAATCGAAATAATGCGCCGTCATGGTACGATCGACGAAAAAGTGAGCGCTGATGACTGCTGCGAAACTCGACCCGATCGACCTCAAAATCCTGGACGCCATCCAGCGTGACGGACGCATCACCAAGCTGGCGCTGGCCGAGCAGGTCGGGCTGTCGCCGACACCGTGCTGGATGCGGCTGCGCAAGCTGGAAAAAGCCGGCATCGTCTCGGGTTATCACGCCCGGATCGCCATGCGTGTCGTGGCGCCTGTCGCCACCGTGCTGATGGAGGTGACGCTGGCCAGCCACCGCCAGGCCGATTTCGACCGCTTCGAGCGCGTCATCCGCGACATCCCCGAGATCGTCGCCTGCTGGTCGGTGGGTGGCGGCGTCGACTATGTACTGAAGGTGATGGCGCGCGACATCGACGCCTATCAGCGGCTCGTCGACGGCTTGCTCGATCGCGAGATCGGGATCGACCGCTACTTCACCTACATCGTCATCAAGACGGTTAAAGACGATGTCGCGCTGCCGATAGCCGACCTGTTGCCGGCATCGACATAGCGCCGGAGAAATGGGCTGTCCCCTCGGCGCAATAGAGAGATTCTCTCTGCGGCCAGGCATCCAAACAGCCTCTCTGTCTGCCAGTGATGGATAGTCTCCCCACATCAAACCGAACCGGGAGGCTTCGACCATGTCCGCGCATTTTGCCCGCTCGCATCGCCACGAAGCGCTCGACCGGCTCGCCGACCGCCGATTGCTGCGCGAGCTTGCCTATATCGACGGCCATTGGACGGCGAGCGAGGCGGCCGAGAGTTTCGAGGTCACCGATCCGGCGACCGGCACCACCGTCGCCTTCGTCGCAGCACTCGACAGCCGGCAGACGATAAAAGCCATCGACGCCGCTGCGCGCGCCTTTCCGGCGTGGCGGGCGCTGTTGCCGCAGGAGCGCTCGAAAATCCTGCGAAAATGGTTCGAGCTGATTATAGCAGCGAAAGACGACCTGGCCCTGCTGATGACGCTGGAACAGGGCAAGCCGTTGAAGGAGTCGCTCGGCGAGATCGGCTACGCCGCCTCCTTCATCGAATGGTATGCGGAGGAAGCGAAGCGTCTCAACGCCGAGAGCGTCACCAGCCACCTGCCAAACGCGGAAATGATGGTGCGGCGTGAGCCGCTCGGCGTTGTCGGTGTCGTCACGCCGTGGAATTTTCCATCGGCCATGTTGACGCGCAAAGCGGCCGCCGCGCTTGCCGCCGGCTGTACCATCGTTGCGCATCCCTCCTCGGAGACGCCGCTGTCGGCGCTGGCGCTGGCCGAACTTGGCGAACGCGCCGGACTGCCCGCCGGCGTATTCAACATCGTTACCGGCAAGGCCGCGACGATCGTCGGACGCATGTGCGAAGATCCGCGCGTACGCGCCATGAGTTTCACCGGCTCGACCGAGATTGGCCGGCTGATCGCCGCGCAAAGCGCGCCGACGATGAAGCGGCTGGTCATGGAACTCGGCGGCCACGCGCCGCTGATCGTCTTTGCCGATGCCGATATCGACAAAGCGGTGACCATCGCCATCGACGCCAAATTCGCCACCTCGGGCCAGGATTGCCTCGCCGCCAACCGCATCTATGTCCAGCGTCCGCTCTACGACCGCTTCTGCGCCGCTTTCGCCAGACGCGTCGAGGCGTTGCGGGCCGGCAACGGCCTCGCCGACGATATCGACATCGGGCCGCTGATGCATGAGCGCGCCGTCAAGAAGGTCGAAGAACAGGTCGCAGACGCCGTAGCCCTTGGCGCGCGCTGCCTTGCCGGCGGCAAGCGGCATCAGGCCGGGCCGCTCTTCTACCAACCGACACTGCTGGCCGATGTCGCCGACGACGCACTGATCATGCGCGAGGAGACCTTTGGCCCAGTCGCGGCCGTCACCCCCTTCGACGACGAGGGCGAAGTCATCGCCCGTGCCAACGCGACCGAATACGGCCTGGTCGCCTATGTCGTGACCGAGAACGGCGCGCGCCAGCAGCGCATGGGCCGCGCGCTCGACTATGGCATGGTCGCCATCAACCGTGTGAAGATTACCGGCGCGCCGATCCCGTTCGGCGGCGTCAAGCAGTCCGGTATCGGCCGCGAGGGCTCGCGCCATGGCCTGGAGGCCTTCACTGATCTCAAATATCTATGCCTCGACGTAGCGTAGGCCACACCGGAATTTTGAAGGAGTAAAAAAAATGCTCGACCAGTCCAACGAACTCGCCGCCTGGGATCGCGACCATTTCTTCCATCCCTCGACCCATATGGGCACGCACGCGCGCGGTGAATCGCCGACAAGGATCATGGCTGGTGGCGAAGGCGTCACCGTCTGGGACAACAATGGCAGGAAGAGCATCGACGCCTTCGCCGGTCTCTATTGCGTCAATGTCGGCTATGGCCGCCAGAAGATATCAGATGCCATCGCGACCCAGGCAAAAAACCTCGCCTACTATCACGCCTATGTCGGGCACGGCACCGAGGCCTCGATCACGCTGGCCAAGATGATCATCGACCGCGCGCCGAAGGACATGTCGAGGGTCTATTTCGGCCTCTCGGGTTCGGATGCCAACGAAACCAACATCAAGCTGATCTGGTACTACAATAATGTGCTGGGACGCCCGGAGAAGAAGAAGATCATCTCGCGCTGGCGCGGCTATCACGGCTCGGGCGTGATGACGGGCTCGCTGACCGGGCTCGACCTGTTCCACAACGCCTTCGACCTGCCGCGCGCGCCGATCCTGCACACTGAGGCGCCCTACTACTTCCGCCGCGCCGACCGCTCGATGAGCGAAGAGCAGTTCTCGCAGCATTGCGCCGACAAGCTCGAGGAGATGATCCTCGCCGAAGGGCCTGAAACCGTCGCCGCCTTCATCGGCGAGCCGATCCTCGGTACTGGCGGCATCGTGCCGCCACCCGCCGGCTACTGGGAAAAGATCCAGGCGGTGCTGAAGAAGTATGATGTGCTGCTGGTCGCCGACGAAGTGGTGACGGGCTTCGGCCGACTGGGCACGATGTTCGGCTCCGACCATTACGGCATCAAGCCCGACCTGATCACCATCGCCAAGGGTCTGACCTCCGCCTACGCGCCGCTGTCGGGCGTCATCGTCGCCGACAAGATGTGGCAGGTGCTGGTGCAGGGCTCCGACAAGCTCGGTTCGCTCGGCCATGGCTGGACCTATTCGGCGCATCCGATCTGCGTCGCCGCCGGCGTCGCCAATCTCGAACTGATCGATGAGATGGACCTGGTGCGGAATGCCGGCGAGACCGGCGCTTATTTCCGTGCCGAACTGGCCAAGGCCGTCGGCGGTCACAAACATGTCGGCGAGGTGCGCGGCGACGGCATGCTGGCGGCAGTGGAATTCGTCAGGGATCGCGACGATCGTGTCTTCTTCGATGCTTCGCTCAAGATCGGGCCGCAGATTGCCACGGCCCTTGCCGCAAGCGGCGTCATCGGCCGCGCCATGCCGCAGGGCGACATCCTCGGCTTCGCGCCGCCGCTATGCCTGACCCGCGAGGAAGCCGACATCGTGGTGGTCAAGACCGCCGATGCCGTAAACAGCGTATTTGCCAATCTCTGAGACCGACCGATGAATGCCATCACCCAAACCCTCCCCGCCACCATGGCCGCCGTGCTGCTCACCGGGCACGGCGGACCGGAAAAGCTCGTCTACCGAACCGATGTCAAAGTGCCTGCCCCCGCTTCAGGTGAAGTGCTCATAAGGGTCAGCGCTTGCGGGATGAACAACACCGATGTCTGGGTGCGTCAGGGCGCCTATGGCACCGAGGAGGATGCGGGCGCGGTGTCGACCTGGCGAAGGCAGGGCAATACGCTGACCTTCCCGCGCATCCAGGGAACCGACACTGTCGGCACCATCGTTGCCGTCGGCGAAGGCGTTTCTCCCGATCGTATCGGCGAACGGGTGATGGTCGATTTCTCCATCTACAACCGTGAGGACGATTCACTCGCCGACATCGACTATATGGGCCATGGCCGCGACGGCGGTTATGCCGAGTATCAGGCTGTGCCGGCCGACAACGCGCATGTCGTCGACACCGACTTGAGCGATATCGAACTCGCGACCTTCTGCTGCGCCTACCTTACCGGCGAACAGATGCTGGAGCGCGCTGGCCTGAAGGCTGGCGAGCGCGTGCTGGTCACCGGCGCCTCGGGCGGCGTCGGTTCCGGCATCGTGCAGCTGGCGCGGGCGCGTGGCGCCATTCCCTATGCCGTCGTCGGCAAGGGCAAGGAACAGGCGGTGCTCGACATCGGCGCCGAGGCCGTCATCACCCGCGGCGTCGCGGACCTGCCGCAAGCCGTGACCGAAGCGACCGGCGGCCAGCCGATCGACGTGGTCGCCGATCTCGTCGGCGGCGCGATCTTCAACGACCTTTTGCGCATCCTGCGGCCCGAGGGCCGCTACACCACTGCCGGCGCGATTGCAGGCCCGGTCGTCCAGCTCGACCTCAGGACCATGTATCTCAAGCAGCTGCAACTGCACGGCTCGAGCCAGGGCACGCGCGCCGATTTCCGCCGCATCGTACGCTACATCGAGGAGGGCAAGATCCGACCCTTAGTCGGCGGCGTCTACAAGCTCTCCGATTTCCACCACGCGCAAGGCGATTTCGTCGCAAAGGATTTTGTCGGCAAGCTGGTGGTGGTGCCCGACGCTGTCGCGGAACGATCAGCGTAATCGCAAAAATCCTGGTCCGGCATGGGCAAAGGACCGCAGCGCACCTTTGCCGCCGTCCGTGCGCTCGTCAGCCCGCTCGACGACGATCGTGAGATGAGCGCCGACATGACGCTGGTCGCCCGTATGGTGGCCGGTCCCCGGGACTGAGAGTTCCGGCTTATCGCTGGAAAGGTCCCCTGAGATTGAGGTTCTCGGCCAGAAGGCAGAAGCGGTCGATCAGCCTGACAAGCGCCTCACCCTGTTCGGCGACAATCTTACCGCGCTCGGACTGCGGCGTGTCAGCCAAGATCCTCCACAACCGGCTCTGCCGATCACAGACATCCGCCAATTCAGCGCAGTCGTTGGAGGTCAATTTCAAAAGATGATCCGCAGTCACCGGTCCGATGCCTGGAGGCGTGGTCGCTCCAAACGAAAGATAGCCTGGCGGCACGGTGCCTTTTGCGTTCACCACCGTCTTGCGGCAGAGGACATCGAATATCTGGTCGACGGCCTGCTTGGCGCCGGCGACGCGTGAAGGATGGTCCGTGTCGGCCGCCGCATGCGGCAGAAGCTCGAGCCTGGCGCCATGCTTCCCGACCAGGCCGAGATAAGGCAGCATCGGACCGGACAAGCTGCCGGTCGAGGCATCCCTGAACAGGTCGGCATCGATGGCGGCATGGCGCAGCCGGCCTGTACTCAAAGCTTCATCAAGCGCCTCGATGTCGACAAGCTCGCCGCGATCGTAGTTGACCAGCACCGCGCCGCTTTTCATGCGAGACAAAATGTCCCCGCCGATAAGCCCGGCATTGGCATAGTGGCCGGTCTGCGCATCCTGCTTGCCCAGGCCGACATGAACGCTGAGCACATGGGCGCCCGCAGCCGCGTCGGCCAGGTCCGCCGCATAGGCAAATCCCTCGGCTTCTATCCAGTCCTGATGCCGAGGCCGCGCATGGATCAACACGCGCATGCCGAAGGCGCGGGCAAGCTTGGCCACCTCCCTGCCGATATTGCCGTAGCCGACAATCGCGACCGTCTTGCCTTCGAGCTTTTCGGTGGGGAAATCGCGCAGCTCCCTGCCCGTGTCGAAGGCGCCCCGCGCCACACGGTCGTGAAGCATGCCGACCGGGAGATCCGGCAGCACTTTCAAGATCGCCTTCATCACCATCTGCGCCGTGGCGCGGCTGTTGATGCCTGGCGTGTTCATCAGCACGGCGGTGCCGCCCTCGCCGCTGCCGCCGCCCCATGAGCGCGAGCCCATATTGCCGGTGCCGGCGCCGATGCGCACGCCGGCGAGCGGAAAGACGGTCTCGGCCGGCAGGAAGGTGGCGGCGGCAATGACGGCGTCATAGCGTCCGTCGCCGGCGGCTTCGATCAGCTCTTCGCGGGTGCTGAGATCCGGCTGGTAGAAAAAATGAACGCGCCCACGTTCGAGAGCGGTCTTGTCGCCAAGTCCGGTCGCATGAAAGCGGCCGCCCTTGGCTTCGATATGGGCACGCACCTCCGAAGGGTCGGGTTTTCCGTCAGCATCGAAGCGCAAGCCGATCAGATCGCAGATCAGAACGGCGTAGGCGCGTTGCGGATCGATCGACTCAACGGCGTGTGTGTCTGTGGTCGCGGTCACGTCGTTCCCTCATGCAGGACGGAAGCCTACTGGTAGAGCAGGCGCTGAATAATCAGAACCTATCCGCCCAGAGAGGCGCGGGGTCGATCACCGGCGGCAGACCAGCGGCGAGTTGCGACACGCTCTTGCCGGTGACCGCACCGCCGATCAGTTCTTGATGGCCATGCTCGAGATGGCACCCGGCACCGCCTTTCAGGTACAGTGCGATGGCGCCATTGGCCCCTTGAACGGGCCAGCCGGACGCGCGTAAAATCGCGCTATCTGATTGAGTCTGCTACATTCGTTCGGGCTAATGTCCGGATTGGTCTGGGTATTTCCTTGCACACGGATGCAACCAGCGCGGCCAAGCGCGGCAAATCATTTGCCCATGTGGCCGAAGCCTCCTGGGGCAAGGGCCTCAGCACCTTGCTGCGCATCGTGCGCATGACGCTGCGCCATCCCTGGCAGGTTGCCATCACCCTCGTCTCGACCTTTGTCGCCGCGACGCTGCAGCTCTTCATTCCGCGCCTCTTGGGCCGCGCTATCGATCAGGCTCAAGGCGTAATGGCGGCGGGTGCCGGCACTGCGGCCGAGCAGGCGCTATGGAATACCGCGCTGACGCTGCTGCTCGTCAGCATCCTGCGCGGCCTCTTCACCATGGCGCAGAACTACTATGGCGAGGCCGTCGGCCATCAGACCGGCTATGAGCTTCGGCTCGCCTTCTACGAGAAGATCCAGCGACTGAGCTTTTCCTTCCACGACAAGGTCCATACGGGCGATCTCATCACGCTCGGGCTGCTCGATCTCGACGGCGTGCGCATGTTCTTTTCCACGGGCATCCTGCGCGTGGTGCTGCTTGGCGTGCTGATCGGCGTCGGCGCCTATCTGTTGATCAGCACCGACCTTGTGCTCGGGTTGTTGAGCCTCAGCTTCGTACCATTCGTCGCCTGGCGCTCCTCGGTGACGCAGCTCCGACTGCGCAGCACCTGGCTGACGCTGCAGGAGCGGCTGTCGGTGCTGAGCCGGGTGATGGATGAGAATCTCGGCGGCATTCGTGTCGTGCGCGCCTTCGCGGCACAGCGGCATGAGCTGGCAAAATTCGACCGCGCCAAACAGGATGCGCTGGACCTCGCCAATGAGCGCGTCGACATCCGCGTCTCCAACACCAGCGCCATGAATTTCTCGTTCCTGGCCGCCATGGGCCTGGTACTCTGGTTCGGCGGCCAGAAGGTGATCGCGGGCCAGATCAGCGTCGGCACGCTGGCCCAGTTCCTCACCTTCATGACCATATTGCAGATGCCGGTGCGCCAGCTCGGCCTGATGGTCAACTCCTTCGCGCGCGCCTCAACCTGCGGCACGCGGCTGTTCGAACTGCTCGATGCGGAGCTCGACATCGAGGACGCGCCCGATGCCAAAGATCTGGTCATAACCGACGGCGTGCTGCGCTTCGACAATGTCGGCTTCCGCTACGAGGGTGCGGGCGAGCGCCCAACGCTTTCCGGCGTTTCCTTCGAAGCCAGGCCTGGCGAGACCGTCGGCATCGTCGGTCCGCCAGGCAGCGGCAAGTCGACCATCGCGCATCTGATCCCACGCTTCTACGACGTGACCTCGGGCGCGATCACCATAGACGGACAGGACATCCGCAAGGTCACGCTGCAATCTTTGCGCAAGGCAGTCGGCGTCGTCCAGCAGGACGCATTCCTGTTCACCACCTCGATCGAGAACAACATCGCCTATGGCAATCCCTGGGCGCGCGAGACCCGCATCGGTCAAGCTGCCGAGTATGCCCAGCTGCACAACTACATCATCGGGCTTCCGGCCGGCTACACCACGGTCGTGGGCGAACGCGGTGCGTCGCTTTCCGGCGGCCAGCGGCAGCGCCTGACCATCGCGCGCAGCCTGATGCTGCGGCCATCGGTGCTTGTCTTCGACGATTCCACCGCGGCCGTCGACGCCGGCACAGAGCAGCGGATCCGGGCGGCGATGAGGCGCTTCGCCAGGGATCGCGTGACGCTCGTCATCTCGCACCGGCTGAGTTCGCTGATGCATGCCGACCAGATCCTGTTCGTCGAGAGCGGCCGCATCGTGGAACGCGGCACGCATGAGGAATTGCTGGCGCTCGGCGGACGCTACCGCGCGCTTTACGACCTGCAGCTGCGGCCGGACGACGATCGGCTCGAGGGAGCCGCCTGATGTCGACGCAGAACGACGACGAGAAGGAAGACAAAAGCGGGCGTCCGACCAAGGCGGTCGTCGGCTCGCATCGCGATGAGGAAGAGGTCTTCGGCAAGGCCTACGATCCGCGCATCGTTAGGCGCATCTGGAGCTTCGTCAGACCCTATCAGGGCCGGATTTTCATCTCGGTCGCCGCCGTGCTGGTGTTCACGCTCACGCAACTGGCGATCCCGCTGGTCATCCGCTACGCCATCGATCACGGCATGGCGCCAGGCAGGCTCGACCGTTCGGTGATGATCTCCGCGATCGTCGCTTTCGCCATGATCATCCTCATCAACTACGCCGCCAGCCATGTCCAGGAGAGCGTCGTCGGCAAGGTGGCCGAGAACGTGCTGTCCGACCTGCGTCGCGCCATGTTCAGTCATTTGCAACGGGTCTCTCTAGGCTTCATGGACAGGACCGAGGTCGGCCGGCTGATGTCGCGCCTGCAGGGCGATGTCAATTCGATGCAGGAATTCCTCGAAACGTCAGTGATGTCGGTGGGCGACATCGTGCTGTTGTTCGGCATCGTCACAGTCCTTTTGTGGCTCGATTTCCGGCTCGGGCTGCTGACGCTGTCGACAATGCCGATGCTGTTCATCGTGCGCCTGTTCTGGCTGCCGCGCGCCAAGGTCGCCTTCATGGCCGCCCATGAGACCAACTCCATCGCCAACGGCGCGCTTGCCGAGGGCATCCATGGCGTGCGCACCGTGCAGAGCCTGGAGCGCCAGCACGTCAATTTCGACCTCTATGACGAGAAGGTACTGGCCAATCTCAACGCCCATCTGCGGTCGGCGAGATACGCGCAGGTGATGGTGCCGATCGTCGACACGTTGACCGGCATCGCCATGGCGACAGTCATCGTCGTCGGCGGGTCGATGGTGCTGTCGCATAGCCTCGACATCGGCGTCATGGTGGCATTCCTGTTCTACATCCAGCGCTTCTTCGACCCGATCCGCTCACTCACCATGCAGTACAGCGTCATGCAGCGCGCCATGGCTTCGGGTCAGCGCATCTCCGAAGTGCTCGACGTACCCGTTGATGTCAGCGACAAGGAAAATGCGGTGGCACTGTCGCGCGATATGGATGGTTCGGTCGAGTTCAGGAACGTCACTTTCGGCTACCGGCCGAACCAGCCGGTGCTGAAGAACATCTCCTTCCGCGTCAATCCGGGCGAAACGGTCGCGCTTGTCGGCCCCACCGGATCGGGCAAGTCGAGCTCGATGGCGCTGGTGCACCGCTTCTACGATGTCTGGTCGGGCGAGGTCCTGGTCGGCGGCCATGATGTGCGCGACCTGACGCAGGATTCGCTCGGCGACCAGGTGGCCATGGTGCTGCAGGAGCCGTTCCTGTTCTCCGGCACCGTGCTTGAGAATATCCGCTATCACAGGACCGGCGCCAGCCGCGAAGAAGTGGTGCGCGCAGCACAGGCCGTCGGCGCGCACGACTTCATCGAGAACCTGCCCGACGGCTACGACACCGAGCTCGAGCAACGCGGCGGCAATCTCTCGCTCGGCCAGCGCCAGCTGATAAGTTTCGCGCGGGCCCTGGTGGCCGACGCCAAGATCCTCGTGCTCGACGAAGCCACCGCCAGCATCGATTCCTACACCGAGATGCTGATCCAGAAGGCGCTGATAAAGCTGCTGGAGGGCCGCACCGGACTGGTCATCGCGCATCGCCTGGCCACCATCCGCGGCGCCGACCGCATCATCGTGCTGCAGAATGGCGAGATCGTCGAAAGCGGCAACCATGAACAGCTGATGAAGAGGAAAGGTCTTTACGCCCGCCTCTACAACATGAACTACGCTTCCTTCGACGACATTTCCGAGGAACAGATGGGAATGGACGCTTCGGTCGGCAAAGCGACGTGAGCCGGTGCCGGCAGCGTGCGAACGGACGGATCGCCTGCTGCCTCCGACAGGACCTATTTGCCGGATCGCCTGACGTGGCCGCTGACCTGCACGCCGTCTTCGGCGCGCAGGTACAGAAATCCGGGAATGGAGAGCAGCGGGATGATCGCGGTCAGCAGGAACACCTGGTGAAAGCGTTCCGGCGTCAGGACGTGGCTTTCGCCCGCGATCAGGCCCAGCAGCATCGCGGCGATCGAAACGCCGAGCGATACGCTGAGTTGCTGCAGCACACCGCCGAGGCTGGTGGCGCGGCTGAGCTTGTCGGCCGGCAGATCGGCGTAGGACAAGGTATTGGAGGTCATGAACTGCGCCGAGCGGACGATGCCGAACAGGAAGACATAGAAACCGATCAACCAATGCGGCGTACCGGGCCCCATCAGGGCAAAGCCCGCCACGGTGGCTGAGCCGACGACCGCGCTGCCGATCAGCACGACACCGAAGCCGAAGCGCCGCAGGAGCGGCGACAGCAGCGGCCGCATGAGCAGCGCCCCGAAACTGCCGACGAATGTCAGCGAGCCCGATGTGACCGGGCTCATGCCGAAGCCGACCTGCAGCATCAGCGGCACCAGGAAAGGCACGCCGTTGAGACCGACGCGGCACAGGCCGCCCGCCAGCGTGCCGACCCAGAACGAGCGGAACCGAAACAACGTCAAGTCGACAGCCGGCGCGACGACGCGGCGCGCATAGCGCCCGAAGGCAAGCAGCAGCAGGAATGCCGCGGCCAGCACCAGCACCGTCGCAGACCCGGGAATGATCGGCCGGCCGATGTTTTCCAGCCCGAACTGCAGGAGCGCCACGCCGACGCCCACCATCAGGAATCCCGGGACATCGAAACGTTGCACCGCCTCGCCATGGAAGTCGTCGACGAAGCGCAGCGCGGCCAGGATCCCCAGGCAGCCGAACGGCACGTTGACATAGAATATCCAGCGCCACGACGCATAGGTGGTGAGCAGGCCGCCCAGCAGCGGCCCGATGATCGGCCCCATGATGGCCGGCAGGGTCGTGTAGGTCATGGCGGTGATCAGGCCGCTGCGCGGAAAGCTGCGCAGCAAGATCAGCCGGCCGACCGGCGTCATCATGGCGCCGCCAAGCCCCTGCAAGGCACGCATCGCCAGCAGCATGCCGAAACTGTCGGCCACGCCGCACAGTGCCGAGCCCAGGGTGAAGGTGAAAAGCGCCAGCGCGAACACCCTGCGTGCGCCGAACCTGTCGGCAAACCAGCCGCTGACGGGAATGAACACGGCGAGCGTCAGGATATAGGTGGTGATCGCAAGGTTCAGCCGGACCGGCGTCGTGTCGAGGCTTTGCGCTATTGCCGGGATCGCGGTGGTGATGATGGTGGAATCGAGCTGCTCCATCAAAAACGCGATGGCGACAATGATCGGGATGATCAGCCTGAGCCTCGGGTCGCGCTCGGTGGCAAATTGGGGCTGTTCCAATGCTCTGGTCAATTCCGTCATACAGCTGGCTTATAGGCTCTGGCCAAAGTGGCGCATCCCGATTCAAAGGCAAGATTGCCTTACCGGCCAGCCGGGCCTGATCGCAGGCGGTCTTATGATCCGACAAATAGACGAGCGGTAGTCTTTTCCAGATCGCGGGAAGTCAACAAATCTTGACCGGCACCCGAGGTGACGCGGACGAGACACTGCCCGTTTCAGCGAACGGCGTCCCGATTTCGTGAAGGAACATGTGCATCGAGGCGCGCGTTCTTTTCGATATGTCTCGAATGAAAAGGAGACATGCTCATGAGAAAGCCAAGCGTATTTCTCTGTTCCATCGTGTTGACGTTGGCGACGAGCGCTGTCCCGTTTGCCACAGTCGCCGATGCCGCCGTTGTCAGGCACCACTATGTCCGCGTCACCACCGTCCATAATGGCCATACGCACGCCGCTAACCGCGGACGCGGACACCGTTACGGTTGGGCCGGTAGCGGTTGGATCGCTGACAATTCGACCGACAACAGCGACTGGATGGGCAGCTACTACAATGGCTACGGCAGTTACCGTGGGTATGCCGGCGACTTTTGCGGAACCATCGCATGGACGCTCGAGATATGCAGTCCCCACGGCCCCTGATTCCTGACCGCAGGTGAAGCCAACGAAGGTTGCATTTACGCCATTTCGGGGCGTCTTGACGCCTCGCGGATCGCCTTGTGCACGCCGCGCTGCAAATCCATGAAGGCGGGGGTCTCCATCACCTCTTCCCGGCGCGGACGCTCAATGTCGACATTGAAGGTCTGCATGATGCGTCCCGGGCCGATCCCCATGACGACGATGCGATCCGAGAGGTAGACGGCCTCCTCGACGTCATGCGTGACGAAGAGCACGGTGAGACGATGCTCTTCCCAGATCTGGGTCAGGAGCTCCTGCATCTGGTGCCGGGTCAAGGCATCGAGCGCGCCGAAGGGCTCATCCATCAGCAGCATCTTCGGCCGATAGGAGAGAGCGCGCGCGATGGCGACGCGCTGTTTCATGCCGCCCGACAGTTCGGACGGGAAGCGATCGGCACTCTGCGACAGCTTGACGAGGTCGAGATGCTCGAGCGCGATCTCGCGGCAGGCGGCGCGATCATAGCCGGCAGCCTTGAGGGCGAACTCGATGTTCTGCCGCGCCGTCAGCCAGGGAAGCAGCGTATAGGACTGGAAGACGACACCACGGTCGAGACCCGGTTGCAGGATCGGCGCGCCATCGATGCTGAGATCACCGGCGTCGAAATCCTGCAGCCCCGCCACGATCGACAGCAGCGTGCTCTTGCCGCAGCCCGACGTGCCGACGAGGGAGACGAACTCGTTGTCGGCAAGGTCGAGATTGATGTCCCGCAGCACTTGTGCGCGCCGCTCGCCGGTGCCGAAGCTCTTGTCGAGACCCGCGATGCGCAATTTTGGAACAGTCATCGGCGGTTCCTCATTGCGGGTGGCCTTCCTGCCGGAACAGCACCTTCTCCAATGCCTTCATGACCTGGTCGGTGATGAGGCCGAGTACGCCCAGCAGCAGGATGTAGCCGATGATGGTGTTCGTCTGGAAATAGCGCTGCGACACGGTGATGCGATAGCCCAGACCGGATGTCGCCGCGACGAGCTCGGCCAGAACCAGCCAGGTCCATGCCCAGCCGAGGCTGATGCGCAGCGTGTCCCAGATGCCCGGCAAGGCGCTGGGCACGACGATGCGCGTCAGGATCTTGCGGTCCGGCAAGCCGAGCGTACGCCCCAGGCCGATAAAGTCGGTAGGAACCCGTTTCACATTGTCCATGACCATCAGCACCTGCTGGAAGAAGGTGCCGATGAAGATGATCAGGAATTTCTGGGTATCGCCGGTACCGGCCCACAGGATGGAGAGCGGCACGAAGGCGACAACCGGCATATAGCGGATGAAATCCACCAGCGGTTCGATGGCCGCCTCCCAGGAGCGGAAACTGCCGATCAGCACGCCGATCGGGATGGACAGTGCCGAGGCCAGGAGAAAGCCGATGGAAATGCGGTACATCGAGGCCCTGAGGTCCAGCCACAAGGTGCCGTCGGCCGCGAGCTTGGCGATCTGGGTCGCGACGCTGCCCGGCGACGGCAGGAAGATGGGCTTCACCCACCCCAGCCCGGTCGCCGCCCACCAGGCGAGCCCCAGGCCGACGAAGACGGCCACCGCTATCGCCAGGAAACGCGACCGGGCGATCGGCACGCCGATCCCGGAGGATCGGCGACGCCTCGCCGGTTTCGCGGCGGGCGCCGGCGCCGGGCGGGCCAAACCGGTTTTCGCGGGAGGCTTCCCGGACATCTGCGCTACCACCGCGATCCGGATCTCGTCATTGCGCCGCCTTGACGAAGGCCGGGTCGATCATCTGCTCCGGCGTCACATCGGCCTGAAGCAGCTTGGCATTCTTGGCCGCCGCTTCGACATCGGCGAATGTCTTGGTGGTGAAGTCGCCGGTGAGCGCCGTCTTGTTTTCGGCCAGGGAGTAGTAGCGCACGCCGTCGAAGGCGGTGTTGAGGTCCTTGACGTCGGAACCGACGGCCTTGGCGATGATGGCGCGACCGCCCGAGGTGTCGGCTTTGTAGTCCTTGAGCGCGGCGTCCCAGCTCTTGATCATCGCCAGCACCTGCCCGGGCCGTGACTTGATCACCTCGTCGCGCACCACCAGCACGTCGCTGATCAGGCCGGGATCCTCGCCGGCGGTGAACAGCAGCTTGATGTCCTTGTTCTGCGCCATGGCGACAGTGAGGTACGGCTCGTAGGTGACTGCGACCGGCACCTGGCCCGCGATCAAGGCGCTGCCGGCGTCGGCGGCAGGCATCGGAACCGGCTGGATATCGGCGACCGACATGCCGTTCCTGGCGAGCGCGTATTTGAGCAGGATGTCGCTCGTCGTACCTTCCTCGAAGGCGACCTGCTTGCCCTTGAGATCGGCGATGGAGGTGACGTCCTTGCCGGCGACGATGGCGTCGGCCGTCATGGAGACATCGAGCAGCAGCACGATCTTCACCGGCAGGCCGGCCGCAACCATGCCCATCGCTGTGTGAGTGGCGATGTTGGCGGCGTCGAGCTGGCCGCTTGCGAGCGCGGCGTTGATATCCTTGTCCTCGGCGAAATTGACAATCTGGACGTCCGACAGGCCGTTCGTCTTGAACAGGCCCTTGGCCTCGGCGACATGCCACTGGCCATATCCAAGCCAGGGCTCGATGCCGATCTTGAACGATCCGGCCTCGGGCGTCGTGGGAATGCTCGCATCGGCCGCGTGGGCCGCCGGGGCGGCGGTGAGCCCGACGGCAATGGCCATCACCAATGCACGAAATTGTCCTGCTAGATTGAGCGTCATCTTTCGTTCCCCTTGATGATCAGACCGCTTTTTTACCCAGGCATCCGGTCTGGTGAGACTGCGGGGTTCTGCTCTTGCGGCACTGTGCCTCGGCGTCTTGCCCGCCACTTCATGGTTGAAGCGCTGACATATTTCAGCGTCAGCGGCAGCGGATGTCAAGGCGGAAATACATACATGCATATACAAGTTGGGGTGACTCAAATTTTGCATTGATCCGGCGAGTGCCCAGCCCGACTACTCATGCTTTCAGGATCCGATCAGATCGAGAAAAACCGGTCATCCGGTCGGTTTCGCCATCTGGCTCGACCATCCCTTGCGGTTGGAACTCGAGCGTCGCGGCATGCTGCCGGTGGATTGGCGAGCAATGCTGCGATCAGGACTTTTCCTGTCGCCGTGAAACCTCGGCTTGCATTGGCTCGTCGACTTCAGCTTGTCCTGGAAGGCGAGTAGCGGCTGCCCAGCGAGTAACGGCTGCCGGCATAGGTCAGCTTGCTGATCGTGGCCACGACTGCCCCCGTCCATGTCCGGCGATGCAGGAGAAGGCAGCAACTGCCGACATCGATGCCGAGATGCTGCGCCGTCTCCTTGTCGGCCGGGATGGCGGAGATGATATGCTCGACCTCGGTTACCGGGGTCTTCTGCATGAGGTAGTCGTAGGTCGCCGTCTTGGTGAAGTCCTGCTTGTCATAGTCGGGGATCAGGCCCGGATTGACGAAGCGCTCCTCCAGCTGCACCGGCAGGTCGTTCTCGAAATTGACGACGACGGAGTGAAAGATCGAAACCCGCTTCGCAAAGTCGAACGACAGCGCCAGTTCCTTGGTCGGCATGATGGTTTCGAGGACGAGGACTTCGGAGCGATGCCTGTTGCCGCGCTCGACGATCTCGGCGGCGATGTTGTTGATCTCGATCAGCGTCGACTGTGGCCGGGGTGGCGCGATGAACGTGCCGACACCTTGCAGCCGGATCAGGAATCCCGCAGCGGTCAGTTCCCGCAGAGCCCGGTGAACCGTCATCCGCGACACACCCAGCGAAACCACCAGCTCGTTCTCGGACGGCAGCTTGCGATCCTTGCCCCATTTGCCCGTCCCGATGTTGGTCAGGATGTAGTCCTTCACCTTCTCGTAAAGGGGGCTCGCCGTATCGGGCAAATCGATCATTTCAAAAATCCTTTCCGGCAGGTTGCCGCATGCGGATGATTGTTTTCAAGCCATCGCTCTGCCCGGCCAGCAGCCGCTCATAGGCGGCTGGAATGTCGGCCAGGCCGATCTCACGGTCGACCAGGGCCAGCAGCGGTTCACTCAGTTCACCCAGCATCCGCACGGCCTCGGGCAATTCGTCGGCGAAGGCATGACATCCCAGCAATGCGATCTCGCGTTCGACCAGAACATTGGGGTCGATGTCGAGCCGGCCATGGAAGATGCCGACCATCGCCACCGCGCCGCCGGGATCGAGAACGCCGAGCAACTGGTTGAATGCCGCGATGCTGCCGGTCGCCTCGACGGCCGCCAGCAGCGGGGCATTGGCGGTCGCGGCTGCAATGGCATCGCGGTCGAGATCGACGATGGTGGCGCCGGTCACCCGCGCCACGCGGGCACAACGTGCCTGGTTACGGTCGGCGACAAGCACGGTGCCGGCGAAGGTTCGGGAGAGCAGCAGCGCGGCAAGACCACCGATCGGGCCGCAACCGACGACAAGCACCGCGCCCGCCATCTTCGGCAGACGCCGCACCGCGTGCAGCGCGACCGCGAGCGGCTCGGCCATGGCAGCGACCCGTTCGTCAAGACCGGCGTCGATCACATGCAGCAGACGTGCGGGCAACACCGCCTGTTCGGCAAAGCCGCCATCGCAGATTTCGCCGATGAAGCCCAGCGAGGTGCAGAGATGCCGCCTGCCTGCACGGCATTGCGCGCAATCCCCGCACCAGAAACGGGAATCGGCAACCACCCTGTCGCCGAGGGCGACGGCATCGACGCCTTCGCCCAGCGCGATCACCGTGCCGGTCAGTTCATGGCCCGCCGTCGAGGGCGATTGGCTTATCCATTGGCCGGTGCGGAAATTATGCAAGTCCGAACCGCAGATGCCGGCGGCATCGACCCTGAGCTTAACCCAGCCCGCATCCGGAACGCCCGGCGCGGCGATGTCCTCGACGCGCAGATCGCCCGGTCCATAAAGTCGTGCCGCCTTCATCGCGATCGACTTTCTTCAACCGGCTAGATAGCGGTCGCGGATTTCCGAGACCGCGTTTTCGTGCGAGCTGAAGCCCTCGTAGCGGGCGAGCCTGCGGGCGTGCAGCGCCAACTCCGGATAGGCGGCGGAGGTGACGTAGCCGACCGACGAGCGCTTGACGAAATCCGTCACCGAAAGCGGCCCATAGGTTCGCGCCCAGCGGCTGGTCGGCAGCACGGCATTCGGCCCGAGGACGAAGTTGGCAAGGGTCACCGGCGTATGCGGACCCATGAGGATTTCGGCCGCCTCGGTGATGTGCCCGAGATGCGCGAACGGCTCCTTCGACAGGATTTCCAGATGTTCGGGCGCGTAGTCGTTGATGAAGCGATAGCTTTCTTCCAGCGACGCGGTCAGCACGATGCCGCCGCGCTCTCCCGTCAGCACCGCGCGCGAGAATTCCACGCGCTGCTCGGTCATCCGCGACCAGTGGTCGGGAAGTGCAGCAAGTGCCGCCTCGGCAACCTTGCGGCTGTGCGTCACCAGATAGGCCGAGGAATCCGGCCCGTGCTCGGCCTCGATCAGCAGATCGAGCGCGGCGAGGCCTCCATCGACGCTGTCGTCGGCAAAGATGATGGCTTCGGACGGCCCGGCAGGCAGGCCCGTGTTAATGATCGAGGACAGTACGCTCTTGGCCGCCACCACCCAGGGGCTGCCGGGGCCGACGATCTTGAGCGCCGGGTTCACCGTCTCGGTGCCGTAGGCGACGGCGGCAACGGCTTGCGCGCCACCGCATTTGTAGACGGTGTTCACCCCGGCGAGACGAGCAGCGACAAGCGTGGCCGCATCCACGGAACCGTCCGCTGTCGGTGGCGTCACGATCGCAATCCGCGGCACGCCGGCAATGACAGCCGGAACCGACGTCATCATGGTCACCGACGGAAATGCGCCCTTGCCGCGCGGCACGTAGAGCGCGACCGATGCGATCGGCGTATATCGGTCGCCGGCATAGGCGCCCGGCCGAACTTCCTTGAGCCACATGGTTTCCGGCTTCTGCTCTTCATGAAAATGCCGGATGTTTTCGATGCCGAACCCGATGCTCTCGACGACATCCTTCTCGACCTTGTCGAAGGCCGCGTCGAACTCCGCTTCCGACACTTTCAATTCGCCTTCGGCCACATTGGCCTTGTCGAAGTCCCTGGCGAACCGGATCAGGGCGGCGTCGCCCTCATCCTTTACCGCCTGGATGATAGGGCGGACTTTTTCGACGAAGACCGACAAATCGCCTTCGGCGCGTTTCAGCAGACCGGCCCGCCGGGTGGCATCGAGGGATGACAGATCGTGGAAGCTGATGTCGGACATGGTATTCCCTTCTGTTGAAACGCAATGTGCCGGCCGGTCACATTGCGGAAGACTTTGTTCTCGAACCCGGGCCCGCCGCCTCAGATCGATGCAAGGAAACCGCCATCCACGGGAATGGACTGGCCGGTTATGTAGGCTGCCGCATCCGAGGCGAGGAACACAGCGACGCCGTGCAGGTCGCGCAGATCGCCGAAACGATGCTGCGGGATCTTGGCGAGCATGGATTGCCGCCACGCCTCGTTGTCGTAGAACACCTCCGTCATCGCCGTCCTGAAATAGCCCGGGGCGATGGCGTTGACCCGGATGCCAAGCTCCGCCCATTCCGCTGCCAGCGCCCGAGTCATGCCGAGCAGGCCAGACTTCGACGAGCCGTACGGCACCGCCGTTGGAATGCCGACGTCTGAAGTCAACGAGCACAGGTTGATGATGGCGCCAGGCCGGCCGGCGTCCCGCATCTGCCGCGCCGCCGCCTGGGCGCAGAAGAACGCCCCCTTGAGGTTGGTGTCGACAATCCGGTCCCACAGCGCCTCGTCGACATCGAGCGAGGGCCGGACCTCTTCCACCCCGGCGTTGTTGACGAGAATGTCGAGGCCACCAAGCAGGTGGACTGCCTCGGCGGCAGCCGCGCGGCACTGGCCGACATCGGTCACGTCAAGGGCAATGACATGCGCGACTCCGCCGGCCGCGCGGATGGCCGCCGCCGTCTCATCAAGCGAGTCCAGGCTGCGCGCCGTGATCGCGACGTCGGCGCCGGCCGCGCTCAGCGCCTCGGCGATGCTGCGCCCAATGCCACGGCTGGCGCCGGTGATAAGCGCCTTCCTGCCCGAGAGGTCGAAAAGAGTAGCGTTGCGCATATGATCCTCCTTGGCCGCTCCGGTTGCGTGGCATAGAGACTATCAGATCAACTTACATATACAAGCATATACAAATTTGCCTTGAATAAGATTGGGGGGACGTTATCCGTCGCAAGCGCGATCGCATAGTTGGCTCTCCCGTACGAGATGCCACGGGCGACGATTGTTCGAGGTTTGTCCAAGACAATAGCCGTCCGGCGATGGGGAAGACCAACATGTCCAAAGCTGTGATTTCCGAAAGCCATGCAGAATTTCCTGGCGTACCCGACAAAAAAGTCTGGGTCTGCCGCGCGTGCCGGATATCAGGCAATTGAAAGCCGGTTGCCCGTCAAGCCCGCCGCCCTATCGTGAGAGCCCGTCATATGCTGGAAAGCAGCCCGCCCAGGAGCCTCTTTCGCGAAACGGCCGGCGGTACCGGCACTTACCCCGCCCTTGCCGGCGCGCAGCGGGCGAGGGTCGCCATCGTTGGCGGCGGCTTCACGGGCCTATCCGCCGCCTTGCATCTGGCTGAAGCTGGCGACGACGTCTGCCTGCTCGAGGCCCATCAGCCTGGCTGGGCGGCGTCGGGCACGAATGGCGGCCATGGCTGGAATGGCCGGGTCGCGATCACCAATACCATCTCCCGCATGTTCACGAGCCGGAAGACAGCATCCTGATCTGCCTTGGCTACAACGGTCGTGGCGTCGCCACGGCCTCGGCGATGGGGCAATGCGCTAGCAAATCGCCTTCGCGGCGATGCGACCACTCCCTTCCCGATGCCGATATCAGGGCTCAAGCCAATCCGGTTCCATCGCTTCTGGCCGCTTGGCGTCAAGGCGGCGATCCTTTCGGGTCGGGTGAAGGACCGGTTCGGCCTTTGACGAGAAGAGCCCGCCGCTATGCTCCGGCTTCAGGATCAGACAATCTTCGGGCGTGCCATCTCAGATGGTCGTCCATGAATGTCGAAATGAAGAAATACGAGTGATCGTAGCCGTCCTGCATGCGCAGCGTCAGCGCAATGCCGGCCTTGGCGCATGCCGTTTCCAGCAGCCAGGGCCTCAACCCGTCATCGAGAAATCCATCCGATGTCCCTTGGTCGACGAAAAGCTCCGGGAAGCGGTGACCATCCTCGATGAGCAAGGTGGCATCGTAGCCTCGCCATGATTTCTCGTCCGCACCGAGATATTTTTCGAAGGCCGGCTTCGACCAGCCGGCGGTGCTGGGTTGCACGATCGGCGCGAAGGCCGAGCAGCTCTTGAAGCGTTCGGGATTCTTCAGCGCGATGGTCAATGCGCCATGTCCACCCATCGAGTGGCCGAAGATCGCCTGACGCGTCATGTCGGCCGGAAACTCCCGCGCGATCAGCGCCGGCAATTCCTCGGTGACATAGGAATACATGCGATAATTACTGGCATAGGGTTCCTGCGTAGCGTCGACATAGAAACCGGCGCCGCTGCCGAACTGCCAATTGTCCTTCTCGTCGGGAATATCGGTGCCTCGGGGGCTGGTGTCGGGACAGACGACGACCAGGCCGAGCTCGGCGGCCATGCGCCTGTACTCCCCCTTGTCCATGACATTGGCGTGGGTGCAGGTAAGGCCGGAGAGATACCATACGACAGGGCAAGGTCTTTCGCGGGCCTGCGGCGGCACGAAGACGGCAAAAGTCATGTCGCAGGCACAGACATCCGAAGGGTGGGAATAGACGCCCTGCACGCCGCCATGCGACCTGGCTGCGGAGATGATTTTCATCCGGTCCGACATGGGTTTCTTCTCCACCAATGTTGATTCACCGCCGCTTGTCTACGGCATCGGCTGGGACCACGGCAACCTCGACGGATTGGGCTTTGGATGTCGGGCCAGGTTCGATCGGCGTCGGCCATCGCCATCGAAATCGGTAGCCCGCATATCCTGGCAGCCGATGCGACTATTGGCGAAAAGGGATGGCCATCACCCTTTGTTCGGAACCGGATCGCCCGGCGGCTGTTTCCGTTCAGGCAAGCACGGAGGAAGCCATGGCACGCGACAAGACCGAATATGAAACCGGCGCGCGGAAATATCCCGCGAGGACCGGCCCGGATCCGAGCGATGATTTCTCGCTCGATGCGGCCGGCAACAAGCCGCCGGCAGGCGGAATGGGCCTCACGCGACCGGCGGATCAGACAAGTGGAGAAACACATCAGTCCGAAGGACGGAACCCACCTGGCCAGGCGACGCCCGGCCCCGCAAAAGGGAAGGCATCCGGCGCGGGCTCCGAACATTCGAAGGACGCGAAGTCCCCAAGATCGGGCGCCAGCCCGGCGCCTATGTCAAAGACTGACGCGCTTTAGCGTCGCGCAAACCTTTTGGTCTGCCGCGCGTTGAACTTTCTTCAACCGAGGAGACGACCATGGAGACGAAATCCCAGACCGCCGGTGAAGCCGCCAAGCAGCGCCATATCCAGCGTGGCATCGATGCCAAGGACAAATCGAAGAGCAACGGCAAGGCGCAGCATGCCATGCAGGCAGGCGCGCGCGTCTATCCCGAGCCGCCCTTCCCCAAGCAACATCAGGCGAAACCCGGGCATGAGGCGGCGGTCGAACCTGCCCCGCTCTACGATGCACCCTACTATCTCGGATCAAGGAAACTCGAAGGGAAGGTGGCTCTCGTCACAGGCGGCGATTCCGGCATCGGTCGCGCGGTGGCGGTATTGTTCGCCCGCGAAGGCGCCGATATCGCGATCGTCTACCTGGCCGAGGACAGGGACGCCGAAGAGACAAGATCCGCCGTCGAAAAAGAAGGGCGACGCTGCATTCTGATCAAGGCCGACGTCAGCGAACGCCGGGATTGCCAAAAAGCCGTGGCGGCCGCGGTCGAAACCTTCGGCCGCATCGACGTGCTGGTCAACAACGCCGCCTTCCAGATCCATTCAAGCGACTTCAGCGACCTGACCGAAGACCATTTCGACACCACGCTGAAGACCAATCTCTACGGCTATTTCCATATGGCACAGGAAGCGGTGCCGCACATGAAGCCGGGCTCGGCGATCGTCAACACCGGTTCGGTTACCGGCATAGACGGCTCGAAGCAACTGGTCGACTATTCGATGACCAAGGGCGGCATCCACGCCTTCACGCGTGCGCTTTCGGGCAACCTCATCGCCAAGGGTATCAGGGTGAACGCGGTCGCGCCTGGCCCGGTGTGGACGCCGCTCAATCCATCGGACAAGGAAGCAGGCGACGTCTCGAAATTCGGCGCGGACACGCCGATGAAACGGCCGGCACAACCGGAGGAACTGGCTCCGGCCTATGTGTTCCTCGCTTCCCCGCATTGCTCGAGTTACATCACCGGCGAAATCCTGCCGATCGTCGGCGGCTACTGAGGTCATCGCAATGTATTTCATTGCCTTGGCGACCGACTATGACGGGACGCTCGCGCATGACGGGGCTGTCTCCAAGAAGACGCTGGCCGCGCTGGAGCGGTTCAAGAAAAGCGGCCGCAAACTGCTTCTGGTCACCGGACGCGAGTTGCCCGACCTCAAGCGCGTATTTCCCGACGTCCGCCTGTTCGACAAGGTCGTCGCCGAGAACGGCGCCCTGATCTACACCCCGGCGAGCGAGGAGGAGCGGGTGATCTCGCCGTCGCCGGAGCCCAAATTCGTCGCCAGACTGAAAAAACAGGGGGTGAAGCCGCTTTCGGTGGGACAATCGATCGTCGCCACCTGGGAGCCACATCAGGCGACCGTGCTCGAAGTCATCAAGAAGATGGGGCTCGAGCTCGAAATCATCTTCAACAAGGGCGCGGTGATGGTCCTGCCGAGCGGCGTCAACAAAGCCACCGGGCTGGCGGCCGCACTCGAGGACCTTCATCTGTCGCCGCACAATGTGGTGGGTATCGGCGACGCCGAGAATGATCATGCCTTTCTGCAGGCCTGCGGCTGCAGCGTTGCGGTCGACAATGCCATTCCCGCAGTCAAAGGCACTGCAAACCTGGTCACGCGCGGCGCACGCGGCAAAGGCGTCGAGGAATTGATCGCCAAGCTGATCGAGCGTGACCATGGGATAGTGGCAAAGCGTCATGACGGCATTGTTCTCGGATCGGCCGGTGGCGACGACATCTATCTGTCGCCGATCGAAAGCGTGCTCATCGCCGGCAGTTCGGGCATCGGCAAATCCACCCTGGCCACCGCGCTGACGGAACGCTTTGTCGAGAGCCGATTTCAGTTTTGCGTCTTCGACCCCGAGGGCGACTATGATGGCCTCGAGGATGCGGTTCGGCTGGGGGACGGGTCGAGCGCGCCGACAAAGGCGCAAGTGCTGGATTTGATCGCCAAGGCCGACAGCAATGTCGTCGTCAACGGGCTGGCGCTGCGTGTCGATGAACGGCCTGACTTCTTTGCCGATCTGCTGCCTGGCCTTGGCAGCTTCCGCCGCCGCACCGCAAGACCGCATTGGCTGGTCATCGACGAAGCGCACCATCTTCTTCCGAAGCGGCGCGACGACACGCGCTCCGTGCTCTCCCTGGAACTGCCGGGCACGATCCTGATCACCGTCCATCCCGAGGCGATTTCGACCGACGCCCTGCGCCTGGTTACGGCCGTCATCGCCCTTGGCCCGAAGGCGAAGGACGTGGTGAAGACCTTCTGCCATGAGACCGGCATCGAGCCGCCGAAGAACATTCCCACACCCAAGGGCGACCGGGTTCTGTTCTGGCGGCCGCAGCTGCGCAAGAAACTCATGACGGTCAAGGTGATCGAACCTCGTCAGTCTCTCAAGCGCCACAGCCGCAAATATGCCGAGGGCCAGCTCGATGAGACCGGCAGCTTCTATTTCCGCGGTCCCGACGATGCGATGAACCTCAGGGCCCATAATCTGATGATCTTTGCCCAGATGGCCGAAGGCATAGACGACAAGACCTGGGAGTTCCATCTGCGCGCGGGCGACTATTCGAAATGGTTCCGCCAGCAGATCAGGGACAGGGACCTCGCCCGCGAAACCGCCGAGGCGGAAAAGGACAGGAAGCTTTCGGCGGAAGCGAGCCGCAAACGGGTGCTCGACGCCGTTCGGCGGCGCTACACCGCACCCGCGACGGCGCCTGAGGAATAGCAGCCGGTTCGCCGACCGCCATTGGAACCCGGGCGCCGACTTGACGTTCAACCTCCATCGAGAAGGAGAAACGATCATGCCACGAGGCGAGAAATCCAAATACACCGACAAGCAGGAACGCAAGGCCGACCATATTGCCGAAGGCTATGAGAAGCGTGGCGTGTCCGACAAGGAAGCCGAGCGACGCGCATGGGCGACGGTCAACAAGGACGATGGCGGCGGCAAGAAGGAAGGCGGCTCCGGGCGCGGTAAGCACACCGGTAATCCAGCAGCGCACAAGGGCGGCAAGAGCGGCGGAAAGGCGTCCGCTTCCCGATCGGCCGCGAGCCGGTCCGAATCGGCAAAGAAGGCGGCGGCGACGCGCAAGAGGAACGCGGAACACCACGCCCACTGAACGGCCTCGAGGATCGGAACACCGGCATGAAATCGCGACTCGTCAACGAGGCCAATGGCCAGCGGACATTTGTCGTGGTGCTCGACCCTGGCGAGGAAGCATTTTCGGCGCTGACCAGCTTCGCGGTCGAGCAGAAGATCGGCAGCGCGTCGCTGACCGCGATCGGCGCGTTCCAACGGGCCACTGTCGGCTGGTTCGACCTGGAGGCGAAGAGCTATCGAAAGATCCCGGTCGACGAACAATGCGAGGTTCTGAGCGCGATCGGTGATGTCGCGACCGGCGATGATGGCAAGCCAAGTCTTCATGTCCACGCGGTGCTTGGCTTGAGGGACGGCACGACCAGGGGCGGCCATCTGCTCGAAGGCACCGTTCGGCCGACATTGGAAGTCATCGTGGTGGAAGCGCCGGGTCACCTGCGCCGCCGCAAGCGTGCCGAATTCGGTGTGGCTTTGATCGATCTCGGCGCCTGAACCTGCCGCCGCGGGAGCGATGGTAAAGCCAATGACGGACAGGTTTGCCCTACCCCTGGACACACCGCCCATGGAGGCCAAGGCCGCCGATGCCCTGCCGGAAGGGGAAGGCCTTTGGCAATACGAGCCCAAATGGGACGGGTTTCGCTGCCTCGCCTTCAAGGGCGAGACGGATGTCGACTTGCGGGCCAAGTCCGGCAAACCTCTCGGCCGCTACTTCCCGGAACTTGTCGCCATGCTGCGGCAGGTCGAGGCCCGAGAATTCGTCGTCGATGGCGAGATCGTCATCGAGCTCGAAGGCAAGCTTTCCTTCGACGCGCTGCAGATGCGGCTTCACCCGGCCGAAAGTCGCATTCGCAAGCTGAGCGCGCAAACGCCTGCCCGGCTGATCCTGTTCGACATGTTGGCCGCGCCTGGCGGGACGATCCTGCTTGGCGAGCCGTTGTCGCGACGCCGCCGGGCGGTCGAGGGCTTTGTTCGCGATTGCGCCGAACCCGGCTTGCGGCTCTCGCCCAGCGCGACCGATCCGGCGGCCACCAGGCGCTGGCTTGAAGGGGCCGGCCATGGCCCCACCGACGGGGTGGTCGCCAAATTGCTGGCCGACCCCTACCGGCCGGGGGAACGCGCGATGGTCAAGGTCAAACGGTTGCGTACGGCCGACTGCGTGGTTGGCGGATTTCGCTATCTGAGCGGCAGCAAGGAGGTCGGCTCACTCCTGCTCGGCCTCTACGACGAGAGCGGCAAACTCGACCATGTCGGCTTTACCTCGACCATCGGCAGGGATGACCGGGCCCGTGTCACCCGCAAGCTGGAAAAGCTGCGTGGTGGCCCGGGCTTCACCGGCAAAGCGCCAGGCGGGCCGAGCCGCTGGAGCACGCAGCGCAGCGGCGAATGGGAGCCACTGCGGCCGGAACTGGTGGTCGAGGTCCGCTTCGATCATGTCACCGGCGACAGGTTCCGGCATGGCACGAAACTGTTGCGCTGGCGGCCGGACAAGGCGCCGCGCCAGTGCACCATGCGGCAGATCGAGTGACGGAGTTCGCGCCGGAGGCGTCCCTTTGCGAAGTCGCTGGAACAACCGCCCTGATAGCAAGTTGTGCCCCAGCTACACCGCAGGTGGGCTTCACACAATCGGAGATGACAATCATGGCGACTGCGAAGAAAGCGGCAACGAAGGGCCTTGAAGCCCTGTTCCTCGACGGGCTGAAGGACATCTATTATGCCGAGAAGAAAATCCTGAAGGCGCTGCCGAAAATGGCGAAGGGCGCCGAATCCGAAGATGTTTCGGCGGCGTTCGAGAAACATCTGCAGGAGACCGAGGGCCAGGTTGACCGCCTCGAACAGGTCTTCGAGCTTCTCGACAAGCCGGCCCGAGGCAAGACCTGTCCGGCCATCGACGGCATCATCGAGGAGGGTTCGGAAGTCCTCCAGGACTATAAGGGCGACCCCGCGCTGGACGCCGGGCTGGTCGGGGCGGCGCAGGCCGTCGAACACTACGAGATCGCGCGCTACGGCACGCTGATCGCCTGGGCCGAACAGCTCGGCAAGAGCGACGTGGTCAAACTCCTCAACCAGACTCTCGAAGAAGAGATGGCGACCGACAAGGCACTTTCCAGCCTTGGCGAGGGCGGTGTCAACGAACGTGCCCTGCAACAGGCCGCCTAGACTCTTTGTTTTCGCGCAATTCCGAACGGAAAACCGCTACGCACTTTTCCTGGAATTGCTTTAGCAGGCGAGCTGTTGCCCCGGGCGCCAGGCGATCCGGGGCAACTCCCCGGATTTCGGAGAACGACGATGAACCCCCGCAAGACAAGGCAACCCGCAGCGCAGACGGAAGACCCGGCGGAAACTGAAGGTCCCGCGATCGAGCAGCAGGACTGGAACGCGCTCGCAGGCGCGAAAATCCTTCCCGACGACGTCGAGGTGGAGGACGAGGCTGAGGGCGACTTGCCCGAGGAAGACGACGACAACGCCTACCAGGAAAGCGACGAGGCATTGCCCGACGATATCGAGGAGGCGGCTATTTCACGCGATCCGTCAAGGGAAGGCGGCCGCTTCGACGAGGATTGACCCGAGCGCAATCCGGTCAGCCGGCCGCATGCATGGGGGGCTCTTCATTCTCATCGGGATTGGGCAACGGCGCCTCACCGGGCAATCCGTCCGGCTCCGGTTCGCCGATCGGCCTGGGCTTCCAGTTGGGAGCGGGCATGGGCACGTCGCGGTTGGGGTCGGGTTCTCTCGGATCGGGCATCAAATCTGTCTCTCTTTGGGCGGACTCTCTTTCGCCGGACCGGGCGGCTTGGCTTTGGCCCGCGGCACGCATGCAAAGCCCATCCCGAGCGCTCGGGATAGGCTCTGTGCCACGCGGGTTGGCTAGCGATTCTTGTGGCTTTGCTCGCCGGCTTTCACATGCTGTTCATGGGTTCCGCCGCGCATGCCGGAGCTGTCGCCTTGCTGGCGCTGGTTGCCACCGCCCGCCTGCTGCTGACGGTTCTTGTCGTCCATGTTCTTGTGGCTTTGCTGGCCCGCTTTCACGTGTTGCTCATGGCTACCACCTTGATTGGGCATTCTTCTTCTCCTTTGAGTTATCGAGGCGAACGGCCGCCTCGGGGGTCAAAAGAAACTGGCGGCCCGGATGTTCCCTCACGTAATATTTCGTGAATTGTGCCGCTGGGGCCGGCCCCGCTCGCGGCGCCTGGGAGGGCCGCCAAGAGGCGCACTTCACTTCCGACCCGCGTCCGCCGCGCTGAACAGTACCTACACAGCGACGAGGTGCTAGTTGAGCTGGCCCAGGATTCCAGAGCTGTTGGCCAACACTAGGCTTTCATAGATCAGATATACTATTCCGCAGATCGCTGATGCCGCTATCGGCACGCCGAATGGCACGACGCCTTTTCGGTCCATGTGCTCCACATAGAGGCGAAACGCTCCCGCCGGCAGCATGAACGGGTTTTTCACAAGCACTGCGGTAGCGACGGCGAAAAATAGGAGCAACACGGTAAAGACGACGAGACTGTTTCCTCCGATCAGCAACGGCATGACAGCCATCAGCTTTACGTCCCCGGCGCCGATTTTGCGCAGGACCCAGAAGGGAAAGAGCGCGAGGAACAGCACTAGACCGCCAATCGCGCTGAAACCCGTGTCCCACCACGATCCAGACTGCAGCGAGAGCAGCAGCAGCGACCCCGCGCCCATGCAGAGCAACAATAACACGTCGCGATTGGTTATCTTCTGGGTGGTGAAGTCGAACCACGCAATCCACGCGAGCAGAGGGATCGCCAGGGCCTTCAACAGCAGCGCTTCGACAAGCAGCATGCTAGCGCTCGATGTTCTGCACGCTCGACGACAGCAGCTTCAGATTGTTGGCTACGGTCGGATCGTTTGGTGCCAGTTCATAAGCCTTGAGAAAGTTCGTGCGCGCGTTCTGCAACTTGCCGCGCAGCAGATCGGAATAGCCGACATTGTTGTAGTACTCCGGCGACGGCCCCATCAGCTTGAACGCGCGGCCATAGGCGCGGTCGGCAAGGTCGAAGCGGTGGATGCGGTCGCACGAAGCGGCCAAACCCATCCAGGCGCCGCCGTCATTGGGCGCCAGTTGTGTCGCCTTGAAGAACAGCGCGCCGGCATTGCCATAATTTTCCGCGCGGAACTGGTTCTTGGCTTCGGCCACGGCCTGGTCCGAGGCGTAGTATTCGACGTTGCTGACCGTCTTCAGTCCGTCGAACGCATCGCCAAAGGACGTCACATCACCTTTCGACGGTTCGTTGGTACGGACGACACCCATGCTGCTATCGGTCGACTGGCAACCGGCAAGCACGAAAAGCAGCACGCTGGCTGCAGCGGTGAGACGTACTGGCTCCGTCATTTCGTTCCCCACGGTTCCATCGACTCGTTTCATTAGGACCAAAGCATATTGCTTAATGGTTGAAAATGGCCTGCATCCGAATGACAACCGGTAAAAGGACGATCATTAGCACCACTGGGAAAATACAAATACCCAGGGGGATCATCATCTTGACCGGCAGCGCGTTCGCACGCTCTTCCGCTTGGAGAATTCTCTGGGACCGCATTTCGTCGCTGTATACGCGTAGCGCATCCGTCAGGCTGGTGCCGAGTTCTTCCGATTGACGAAACAACACGGCTAACGCCCGTGCCTCGTCCAGGCCGATACGGTCCGCTAGCTCACGCAAGGCCTCCCGCAACGGCTTACCGGCGCGCAGCTGCAGAGTCATGATCGAAAGCTGTATCCCCAGCCACTTGTGGGTCGCGACCAGTTCCTGGCTCACCCGTTCGACGGCGGCTTCCAAGCTCATGCCGGCATCGGCACAGGTGATCATCATGTCCATGAAATCGGGGAAGCCGCGACGATAGATTCGCTTCTGTGAATTTTCGAAGCGATCGAGCATGATGCTGGGAATGACGATGCAAGCGAGCCCAAACAGGGCGGATCCGGCGAGGGTCATGAACGCGGGCAAGTTTGGTGGCAGCACTTGAGACAGAAGCGCGAACATCAACGAGAAGCCGGCACAAACCGCTCCAAATCGTGACAACGTATATATCAAGGGAGCGCTTGCTTGATAAAAGCCGGCGCGAAAAAGTTTCGCCTCAAGAGCATTGGGCTCGTCCCGCTCTTTCTCGACGGACCGGAAATACGCCTCGATCGGCCGCTGGGCCAAAACTTTAGCCTGTTGCTCAAGGCCGAGCATTGACCGGGGATCGGCGATCCCTTCGGCTATCAGGTTTTGCGCGACCAGTTTTCGGGTCTGCAACGCAGGCAAGAAAACAAGCGCGCCAAAAAGGAAAATCGCCACCGCCGCCATAAAGACCGCGACGGAAACAAGAAGGCCTAAATCCTGTATATTTAAGAGTATGTTTATTATGTCCTCCCCTCAGAAGTCGAAATTAACCATTTTATACATGATAAAATCACCCAGAAGCGCCCAAGTCCCAAAGATCACAAACACCGGCGTTATGATCGGATTTCCCCAAACAGCGCCATAGTAAGACGGCGCAAGAACCAGAAGAATCAAGAACATCACTATCGGGAATAGCGATATGATCCACGCTGATACTCTACCTTCCGCTGAGAGCGCTCTTATCTTCATCCCCAGCTTATGTCTTTCCCGCAGTACCGAGGAAAGATTGTGCAAGATGCCGGTCAGATTTCCGCCTGTCTTGGCTTGGATCGACAGCGACACCGACAACAGGTTGAGGCCGTCGAAACCTACTCGTTGTGATAGTTTTCGCACGGCTTGCTCCATGCTGAGGCCAAATGTGATTTCGTCGGACACGATGCCAAACTCGGTGCCTAGAGGATCGGGCATCTCCCGAGCCACGAGACCAACTGCCACCGTGGAGGGATGTCCGGCCCGCAGCGAGCGGACGATCATGTCCAGCGCATCGGGGAGTTGCTTGGCGAACTTCCGGATTCGCCTGCTGCGGGCGCGTCGTAGAACGAGGAGTGGCAGCACAAGCCCAGTTACAATGAAAATGATGAGCGACCCCAGGGTCGAGACACCCATGAAGAATGAGAGAACCATTGCCAGGACAAGCCCAATGACAAGAAATGTCGCAGCGAACGTCAGCGGATTCCCCGTAATGCCGGATTGCGTGTAGAGTCTATTCAGGCCCACGAGACCAAAAAGGAAGTCACCGGAGTTTGTCAGCCCGCGCTCGCGCAGCAGTCGTTGTAAGGTCTGCTCGGCCGGAGCTTCATCAGCAAGGCGCTTCAACCGGCGATTGACCACTCCGGCGCGCGAGCGGCGACCGGCATAAGAGAGATACAGGGCCTCGGCGGCAAGAATGACCGACGCTGCCGCTACCGTATAGATGAAATAAAGCAGGGACTGGCCGGACAGCATCAGAGCGGAACCTGCGGATTGAAGGCGTCCTTGCCAAAATGGTGTCCGAGCGTCGCCGCCTCGGATGAGAAACGAGGACGGACACCAGTTGCTCGAAATTCGCCGATGATCGCGCCTTCCGCAGTGACGTCGCGTCGGACAAAATGATAGATTTCCTGAAGCTGCACCACGTTGCCCTCCATGCCCGTCAGTTCCGATATCGAAATGACCCGCCTGCCCCCATCGGAAAGACGCTGGGTCTGCACAATGATGTCGATGGCCGAGGCAATTTGCGCCCATACCGACCATCTGCTCGAGGCGCGAGATGGCATCGCGCGGCGTGTTGGCGTGGATGGTGGTCATCGAGCCTTCATGGCCGGTGTTCATGGCCTGCAGCATGTCGAAGGCCTCCTCGCCGCGCACCTCGCCGACGATGATACGGTCCGGGCGCATGCGCAGCGCGTTCTTGACCAGTTCGCGCTGACGAACCTCGCCCTTTCCTTCGACATTGGGCGGGCGTGTCTCGAGCCGTCCGACATGGGGCTGTTGCAATTGCAACTCCGCCGCGTCCTCGATTGTGATCAGGCGCTCCCTCGACGGAATGTAGCTCGACAGCGCGTTGAGCAAGGTCGTCTTGCCGCTGCCGGTGCCGCCAGAAACCAGGATCGATTTGCGCGACTGCACGGCGATCCGCAGCAGATCGACCATCGGCTGGCGGATCGAATTGAGCGCCATCAGCCGTTCGAGCGAATAGGGATTCTTGGAGAACTTCCGGATCGACACCAACGGGCCGTCGACCGAGATCGGCCG
The DNA here is from genome assembly GCF_006439515.1 of Mesorhizobium sp. B3-2-1. Lineage (NCBI taxonomy): Bacteria > Pseudomonadati > Pseudomonadota > Alphaproteobacteria > Hyphomicrobiales > Phyllobacteriaceae > Mesorhizobium > Mesorhizobium sp. B3-2-1. Next base: position 116,550 of record NZ_VFTI01000001.1, read on the forward strand.
CACGGCGATATTAACACGCGAGCCATCTTCCAGCCGTGCATCCACCATCGGCGCGGATTCATCGACGCGCCGGCCAATGGCGGAAACGATCTTGTTGATGATACGCAGCAAATGCGCCTCGTCTCGAAACCGGATTGCCGTCTCTTCAACCAAGCCACGCCGCTCGATGAAGACGCGGTTGTGCGTGTTTATAAGGATGTCGGTAATGGAGTCATCCTTGAGCAGCGGTTCGATCGGTCCCAGTCCGAGCATCTCGTCAGCCGTGTCACTGGTCAGTTGATCGAGCTCTCGGGCGTTCAGCGGTACGCTTCGATTTCGAACGAACTCGCGAACGATCGGACGAATCTCATTCAGGATTTCGTCCTTGGACGCGTTTTCGAGGGCGGTCAGATTGAAACGGTCGATCAAATGACGATGCAGCTCGACCTTGAGCGTCAGGAATGCGTCGCCATGGGATTCGATATCAGCCGCCGGAGAAAGGGCCGGGGCAGCAGGCAGCATCGTCAGCGGCTCCTCGTTTGTCGCGACAGGCTGCGCCCCCGGCCCCTTGATGAAACGCCCTAGCATAATCGCCTATGCTCCCCTAACCCTGCATTAGCGGAAACTAAACGTTAACCAATCAGGGCACAAGCGCCGTGGCGCCTAGCGCCTGGTCAATACTTTCAACATAGTTAAGGAGCGCCGCCAAAAAATATCGTTTTTATTTCCGGCCGCCCAAGCCACCAACATGATTGGCACACTAAGCTTTGGCGCATCCGCACCCCTCGGGCGCTCCGACATCGGCATCCACTCCATATCTGGCTATAACCCCTAAGATATAAAGGCGTATGCCTTACCACTAAAGTAGTTACGGCTTTATTAGGTCAGATGCATAATTGTGAACGAATGGTTAAGGGCGCTTGAAAAATCAGACGAATCAAGCTCTTGCTCAAATTTGAGGCTGCGCTCAACTCGGAAGTTCATGTATTGGGAAGTTAAGGAACCGTTAATCCCGTTTGACTCCGCAATTTCTCGGGACCTAGGATCGAGATGACGGGGGATGCTTGGGTATGGAGTTCATCCTTGGCTCTGTCTCGTCGGGTTCAAACCTCCAAGGGGAGAAATTGACATGAAGAAGCTCATGACGATGACCCGGCAGTTCCGCGACGACGAAAACGGCGCTGCCATGGTCGAATATTCTATCCTGGTCGGCATCATCGCTGGTGCAGCCATCCTCGCCATTTTGGCGATCGGCGGCTGGGTTAGCGGTCGTTTCAGCGGTCTCTGCGACACCCTGAATGGCAAGGCTGGCGGCACCTGCGTCAAGGGTACAGGCGTCGGCACCTGATCGGGCACACTGACATGGAAAAACTCACGGCAATCACGCGGCAGTTCCGCGACGATGAGAGCGGTGCTGCCATGGTCGAGTATTCGATCTTGGTTGGTATAATCGCCGGTGCAGCCATCCTCGCCATTCTGGCGATCGGCGGCTGGGTCAGCGGCCGGTTTGTCGGTCTATGCGGCAAGATGCAGGGAAGCGGTATCGGCTCCTGCGATGCTGCCGGTGGGACGGGCAACTGATCGACAAGAAATCAGGCCCGGATTCGTAAAATCCGGGCCTGATCCTGAATCGCGGCGGGCGAGTTCCCGCTGTATGGCCTAGGGGCTTGGGTCCAATGCGCGCCAATACGTTTATCATGATCGTGCTAGCCGGCGTGTTCGGCGTGCTCGCGGTGGTGCTTGTCAACATCTGGCTGGCAAACCAGCGTAGCGCCATGGCCGAAGCAAACGGCGTCCAGCGCGATACGGTCGTGGTGGCCGCAATGCCATTGAAGTTCGGCGACACTCTGAGTGCCGATAAGCTCCGTGAAATCGCCTGGCCGGCGGGCGCGGTTCCAGCTGGCGCCTTCAAGACAACCAAGGACGCACTGGCCGGCGAAGGCGCAAAGCAGGCGCTGCAGACGATTGGCACCAATGAGCCCGTTCTCGCCACTAAGATCACTGGCCCCGGCCAGCGCGCCACGCTTTCGGCTGTGCTGGGCGAAGGGATGAAAGCCGTTTCCATACGAGTTAATGATGTGCTCGGCGTTGCGGGGTTTGTTTTTCCAGGCGATCGCGTTGACATCCTTTTGACCCGCACGGTTCGTGATAGCGATGGCACGGACAAGAGTTTCGTCGACGTTCTGCTGCAGAGCATGAAGGTGCTCGCAGTCGACCAGGTTGCCGACGAAAGCAAGGACAGCCCGACGGTCGTCAAAGCAGTAACGCTCGAGGCCAGCACCAAGGATGCCCAGAAGCTCACACTCGCCGCCGGCGCCGGCCAGCTCTCGCTGGCGCTGCGTCAGGCCGCGGCCAGCAAGGGCGAGACGACCGAACGCGTGACGCTGTCGGACCTGACCGGCGAAACGCCCGAAGACGTCGCCAAGCGACAGGCTGAACTCGACAGGAAAGCGGCAGCGGACGCATTGGCGGAAGCTGAGCGCAAGCGTGCCGACGACAAGATTGCCGGGTTAGCCCAGGCCGTGGAGAAGGTGGGAAGCCGCCTTGACGAGTTGGGCAAGGTCAAACCCGCTCCGGCCGTGGCATCTGCGCCGGAAGTGCGCGAGGTCGTCAAGGAAGTGGTCAAATATGTGCAGCCGGAACCGCCGAAGAACGTGACCGTGGGCGTATTTCGGGGCGTGAAGCTCGAGACATATGACGTGCCGCGACAACCGTGATAAGCTGCGGCTAATGAAAATGGGCTGCCACAGCAGCGATTGGGGAGACGGGGATGCAGGGGGTTTGGGTGAGGATGGCGGCGGCCGCGTTGTCGTGTCTGGCGGCGCTGTTGCTGTCGAGCCTGGCGGCTGAAGCAGCCGACCGCTTCATCGACGTGTCGAATCCCAGCGTCCATCGTGTTTTCCTGCCTATGTCGCAATCGGTGACAATCCAGGTGAACGCCAATCTCGGCGATATCGTCGTTGGCGACGAGAAGATCGCCGACGCGCAGCCAATGACCGACCGCACGCTCTACGTCATCGGCAAGGGCGCCGGCACCACCACGGTCAATTTGTTCTCGCCCGACAAGCGATCGCTCGGCGTCATCCAGATCGAGGTCGGCGTCGACGTCAGCGACATGGCGGCGGCGATCCGCCAGGTTTCGCCAAGGTCGCGCATAGAAATCGGCTCGGTCAACGGCAGGGTGCGGCTTGGCGGCCACGTCAAGGACGGCGCGACGCTGGCGGCCATCATGGAAGTCGCCCAGCAATACGGGCCCGATGCCATCATCAATGCCGTCACCGTCGACGACAGCCAGCAGGTCAATCTCGAAGTGCGCGTGCTGGAGGCCAAGCGCAACGCCGGCCGCGATCTCGGCGTGTCGTTCAGAAGCAGGGACAGCAATGCAACTCATTTTGGAACAGGCATCGCTGCCACCACTCCACCCGGAGCAGACCCAGGGACTCTCGTGACCGGCCTGCTGTCGAACAGTAATCCCTTCGCGTCGTTGATTACCCAGATAATCGACGCCAATATCAAGGTCGACCTGATCATTGAAGCACTTGAGGCCAAGGGCGTGGTGCGCACGCTTGCCGAGCCAAACCTCACCACGCTTTCCGGCGAACCCGCCAGTTTCAACGCCGGCGGCCAGGTTCCGATCCGGAGCGTCGACAAGAACGGCGAGGTCCAGATCGAGTACAAGCAATTCGGCGTCAATCTGTTGTTCACGCCGATCGTGCTCGCCGACGACAAGATCCACATCCAGCTGGCGCCGGAGGTCAGCGACCTGACCGGCTTCACGACAGCCGGCGACCCGATCTTCACCAACCGCAAATTGTCGACCGTTGTCGAACTGCGCGACGGCCAGAGCTTCGCGGTCGGCGGGCTCCTGTCCAGCAAGACGACCAAGCTGCAGAACCAGGTGCCATGGCTCGGCCAGGTGCCTGTCATCGGCACGCTGTTTCGCAATTCGAGCAGCCAGAAGGAAGAGACCGAACTCGTCGTCGTCGTCACGCCGCATATCGTGCGTCCGGTGAAGCCTGGCGAGCAGCTGGCGACGCCTTTCGACAAGACACGGCCGGCGAACGACCCGGAGTTCTTCCTGCTCGGGCAGCTCGAGGTGAACAAGGACATGATCCGCAAGTACGAAACAGGCGACGGCGTCACCGGCCCCTATGGCCACATGCTGGACTTCAAATCGAAGGACAAGATGCTCTATGTCAAGAAATAGCACCTTGATCCTCATTCTGTGTGCCGGTCTGCTTTCAGGCTGCGCCGCGGACTATCTGAACCACTACGACACGGTGACCCTGGCCGCCGGCGACACGCAGAAGTTCAACTCGATGCTGCAAACGGTCGACCCGCTCAATCCGGCTTCCAGGAACACGCATATCGAAGGCGACGGCACGCGCGCCGCCGCTGTCGCGCACAGCTACAAATTTCCGCCGCCACCGCCGCCGCCGCCGGCCATCACGGTCAATGTCGGCGGGTCGGGTGTGACGACGCCGTGAACTGAACGGAAGGATGCGGAGGGCGCCGGGCGTGCGAGGGGCCCTTGCGCAGGAAAGCAGAGAGTAAGGTCATGTTGAGGACCATGCGTGCCTTCTGGAACGATCAACGCGGCGTGGCGATGCTGTTCGCCGCAATCTTGGTGCCGGTTCTCGTCGGCTTGTCGCTTCTGGCTATCGATATGAGCCGGGCTAATGGCCTCCACAATGATATGCAGAAGGGTGCCGATGCCTTTGCGCTGGCGGCAGCGGCCGAGTTGGACGGCAACACGGACGCGATCAGCAGGGCCAACAGGGCGATTGGGTATCTTCTGACGACCAACGCCACGAAATTTTCAACCTCGGGCTATCACACGCTTGTCGCGGCCGACCTGACCGTCACCTATCTGTCCGGCATTCCCGCCAACGATAGCATCGGGCTGAGCGCCGCCGGGGTCGACGAGAATGCCGTGAACTGGAGCACCACCGATCCGAAAGTGGCGAAATTCGCTGAAGTAACGGTCAACTCCACAGCGTTTGCAACAATCTTCCCGGCGAGTTTTGTCGGAAGCAACGACACCATGAACCTGCAGACGCAGTCGGTAGCGGGCTTCAACAACGCGCTTTGTCAATTCACACCGATGTTCATCTGCAACCCCTATGCATCCATCGGCGCTCTCCAGACCGCCTTGTCGGGAACCACGAAGCCGATGATCTGGCTGAAGGAGCAGCAAGGCGGCGCCAGCGCTCAATATGGTCCTGGCAATTATGGTTTTCTGTCATCTCCTGAGGGAGACAAATCGACGGGGGCGCTGACTGAGATGTTCGCGGTCACCAGTCCGCCCGCCTGCTACAGTCAGAACGGGGTAACAACCCGCCCGGGCAACATCCCTCCCGTAAATGATGGCATCAACACCCGCTTCGACATTTTCTCGAATGGCGGCCCTTACAAAACCGATCCATCTATCAATCCGCCAGCGCCGAATGTCCGCAAGGGCATGGTTGTGAAGAATGCCGGCAAGCCAAGCTGCACATATGATGTGCCCAACAGCGGGCAGGCGAACAACTACAAGGCGCTGCCCAGGGATAATTGCTTTTACTCGGGCGGCTGCACACAGGCGGGCGTGCTCGGCGATGGCTCCTGGGATTTTGCAGGCTACTGGTCCGTGAACCACGGAAATGCCAGCACTACGGGAGTGACGACGTCCTGCGGTGCCAGCCCTAGCCGATATTGCGTCTACAAGTATGAGATTGACAATCCCGGCTTGAAGAGTGGCCAGGAAGCGACGGCGCCGCAATGCAACACGACGACGCAAGGCGCAGACAGGCGGCTGCTCTATGTCGCGATCATTGATTGCAACGCCAACTCCGTCAAAGGTGGCGGGCAAACCTTGCCGGTGCAGGCCTTTGCCAGCGTGTTCGTGACGGAACCGGCGGGCGGGCCACCGAATGCCGACATCTACGGCGAGATGGAGGACATCAGCACGGTCGTCGGTCAGAACACGCTGAAGAAGCTTCAGCGCAATGAAGCCCAGCTCTACCGGTAGAAGCAGCGATGATCAGGTTCAGCGAAATCATCCAGCGTTTCAGAGGAGAGGAGAACGGTGCTGCTCTGGTCGAGGTGGCGCTCGTCGTACCCTTCATGCTCTTGTTGTCGGCGGGTGTGTTCGAATTGTCCAACATCTTGAACACGCGCTTGCTGCTCGAGGCCGGCGTTGAGGACGGCGCGCGTTACATGGCCCGCTGCAACGACAGCAACTGGAATACTTGCGTTACCCTCGGAACCAACCTGGCCGTGAACGGCGCCGTGACCAACGGCACCGCTAGGGTGACGGGCTGGAAAACCTCCCAGATCACGGTCACCCCAAGCCTCACCGACGCGGTCGATGCCACCACAGGCACTGAGCTCTATCTCAGCAGCACCCCCAAAGTGGCCGTCGTTGAGGTCAGCACTTCATTCCCGTATAGCGATCTCGGGCTTTGGAGCTATCTGGGCTTCGGGGCCCTTACGATAACCGTGTCGCATCAGGAGCGAGTCTTCGGATGGTGACGGCGAGGAGAAAATTCAGCGCGGACCAGTCCGGCGCCACCATGGTCGAAATGGCTGTAGCCATGCCGTTGCTACTGACCCTTCTGCTCGGCTTTGTCGATTTCGGCTTCCTCTTCTACCAGTGGAACGCCGGCAACAAGGCAGTGCAGACTGGAGCCAGACTCGCGCAGATTTCGACGCCGGTTGCAAGCGGGCTCGCCCTGGAGGCCAAGACGCCGTCCGACACGTTGCTTGTGGGAACCGCCGTTCCGGCAGGGACGTACGACTACATCTGCACCGCCAATACGGCCGGCACTGTTTCGTGCATCTGCGGCACAGGCACCACATGCCAGGCTCTCACATCGAGCCAGGCCTCATTTGATTTTGTTTTCAGTGGCGGCGGCGGTAGGGCGGGCATGGTCACATTCCTGCCGACCCTGCAGAAATCCGAGGTCCGGATCGAGTATGCCGCCTCCGGCCTCGGCTACTGGACGCGGCCCAGCGGGCCGGTGCCTACCATCACCGTCAGCATTGTCAATCATCCCTTCCAGTTCTTCTTTCTGGGCGGATTGCTCGGGTTCGGCAACATCACCATGCCCTCCATGCTGAGCACGGTCACGGGCGAAGACATGAAGAGCACGTACCCATGAACGCCATCAACACCAAGGTCCTGCCCACCAAGCGAAAGCAGGTCGCGCTGTTTTCCTCCGATCCGAATTTCAAGCGCGAGGTGGCGACACGGCTCGATGCGCTGGCGATCTATGATGTGCGGGTTGCCGAGACGGGCGATTTTCTCAAGGGGCCGCCGGCCGACACGCGCCCGGGCATCGTCATCCTCGATCTCGGCAATGGCGAATTGCTTGGCAAGCCAGGCATCGTCGAGGCGCGCGCGCTGTGGGCGACCGTGCCGCTGATCGCGGTTTCCGACGAGCTGACCTCGGAGCAGACGCGCGTCCTGGTGCGCATGAATGCCTCGGACTGGCTGCACAAGCCGCTCGACGGCAAGGAACTGCTCAACGCGGTGACCTTCCACGACAGCGGCAACCAGGGCGCCAAGAGCCGCATCATCACCTTCATCAGCGCCAGCGGCGGTGCCGGCGCCACGACGCTGGCTCTATCGGCGGCTGAATTCCTGGCCTCGAAATCGACCGAGCGCGCGGCCTCGACCTGCCTGGTCGACCTCGACTTCCAGAGCGCCAATTGCGGCGCCTATCTCAACCTGTTCAACCAGTTCGACCTTGCCGGCATCATCGGCCAGCCGGAACGGCTCGATGTCGAGCTGATGGATGTCATCAAGCTGTCGCGGCCGTCCGGCCTGACGCTGTACGCCTTCGAGCGGCCGCAACTGCCGTTCGAGCCGCAGGGCGCCGATTTCGTGTTCCGGCTGCTCGACCTCGTCGCCTACCGTTTCGACGACATCGTCATCGACCTGCCGAACATCGAAACGCCCTGGCACAATTCCGTGCTTTCGACGAGCGACGAGATCTTCATCGTCTTCGAGCTCAACGTCGCCTCGCTGCGGCAAGGCAAACGGCTCTACAAGAAGATCCGTGAACTGCGCGGCAATGCCGTCTCGATCACGCTGGTGGCCAACAAGCACAAGCGCAAATGGTTCGGCAACCACTTCTCGCGCAGCGAGCTGGAGAAGATCTTCAAGGCGCCGCACATCAAATCGGTCGGCCTCGACAACGCCCTGCTGGCCGACGCCCTGAACCGCGCGATGCTGCCGTCCGAAGTGGATGGGCGGGCGCGCTTCAGCAAGGACCTGAAGAAGATGTTCCGCGAGCGGCTCGACGATGCGGCCCGCTAGCGGCCATCGCGTTCGACTGACGGCCGCCGGCCTCCTCGGCCTGGTGCTGGCGTTTCCGGCCGGACAGATCGCGTGGGCAGACAGCCGCCCGCCTCTGCCGGCCATGGGACCCAGCCTGCGCAAGACGGTGGCGTTTTCCACTGCCGAGAAGACTGGAACCATAATCATCCGCAAGCAGGAAAAAGCGCTCTATCTGGTGACCGGCAAGGGCGAGGCCCTGCGCTACCGGATCAGCGTCGGCCGCGATGGATTTGGCTGGACGGGTACGGTGCAGGTGGGGGCGAAGACCGAGTGGCCGGCGTGGCGTCCGCCCCGGGAAATGCGCGCCCGCCAGCCGGAGTTGCCGGAGATGGTGCCCTCGGGGCCGTACAACCCGCTCGGCGCCAGGGCGCTCTATCTGCTTCGCGATGGTCGCGACACGCTCTATCGCATCCATGGCACCAACGACCCCTCGGGCGTGGGTTTCGACGGCACGTCAGGCTGTTTCCGCCTGACCAATACCGATGTCATCGATCTTTTCAGGCGCGTGCCTGTCGGCACCAAGGTGGTGGTCCAATGACGACGATCAGCGATCCCGACGACCTGGTGGCGGCGGTCGAACCGCCATTGCTCGACAAGGAGAAGAGCCGGTTCAGACTAGCCGTTGCCGTCGGCGTCGGCCTGGCGCTGTTTGCCCTTCTGAACGCCACCGCGGCCGTCTATCTCTACCGTGGCATCAACGACCTGCGCGCGATCGAGGCGCGGCTGGAAGACCTCGGCCAGTTCGAGCAGCGGATGAGCGCGCGGCTGGACACCGTCAACAACGGATTTCAAAGCCGGTTCGAGGCGCTGGACGATCGGCTGCGGGCGAGCTTCGGCGAGGTCAACGCCAACATCGCGCGGCAGGCACCGGAAATGTCGGGAAACCACGTCGGTGACGAGCCGCGCGTCGTGGAGGTCCCCGCGCCCGCCGAGGATACGGCGGCGGTTGCCAGCGCCGCCGAGGCGGAGCCCGCCATGGAGGATATGCCGCGCGCGACGCGAAGGAGGCAGGCTCCGGCGGCGCCCCCCGCGCCAAGCTCCAACTACCAGCGGATCGTATCCCCGGAAGGCAAGGTCACCTATCACAAGATAAACTAGCTCTGGCCTCGGCCGCCGCAGGTAGCGCCGCGCTAGAAATCCCTCTGCAGCGCCATGATCCGGACGCGCCGCGATTCAACGCGCATGCCGAGTTCACGGACATAGGCAAAATGGCAATAGGTGCACGCCGTCAGCCCGATGACCGCCAGCAGGCAGTTCAGCCAGGTGAAGTCCATCATCAGTGAGAACTGAAAGCCGCTCGGCGCCGTGAACGCGGCAATGGTGCTGGCGGTCTGCGAGCGGCCGCCGATGAAAATCATCGATGCGGCGAGGATCAAGGTGCCATGGTTGGCAAGAAAGAAAGCGGCCGACCTTCTGGCCCGGGATGCCATCCAGCAGATCCCCAGCGCCGCGCCCAGCAAGGCGAAATCCAGGACCATCGACCCTCCCAGATAGACATCGACCTGCTGCCAGACCATACCGGAAGACGAGTGCAAGGTGAGCCAGAGCTTCCACATATCGGGGCTCGCGGGGTAGGTTCCGAGCAGGATCGTGGCCATTCGCTCCGCCGCCAGGATCAGCAGGACAAAGGCCGGGAAGGCGAAAAGCAAGTGTGGTTTGCGTTTCATGGTGCCTCGCAATCTGGCGGGCAGATTATGCCGCATATATTGCGCGAGGCTTAACGTGGCGTTTTTGCAGATCGGTATCGCGAAGAGTGGCCTATGGACTGGCCAAAGCAGAAAATATCAGCCCTATCGCCAGTGCCGCCACTGCGTAAATAGCCGGCAAAAGCCGACGGTTCACACCAATCCGAAGCAAGGCATGACCAAGGTGATCCGTGCCGCCCATCCAAGGCCTCCGCCCCTGTAGCAAGCGGCGAGTGGTTACGAATATTGCATCAATCAGCGGGACGGCAATCCACGCCAACGAGGCGTCAAAACCTTTTTTCGAAGCAAGAAGAACGATTGCCGCCCCGAGCAGAAGGCTGCCGCTATCGCCCATGAAAACGCGGGCGGGCGGATAGTTGAAGCAAAGGAACCCGACGCATGCGCCCGCGCCGGCCATCCCGATATCGCCGCCCAGCCCCAGGAAGGCGGCCGTGATTGCACTCGCGGCAAGGCCATCGGCATGGTCGAGCATGTTGACCGCGTTGCAAGCTATCCAAATGACGATCGGGACCCACCACAGACCTGTGATGATTCCAGCCAAGATCGCGGCAGCGGCCAATGCCGCTGCCTTGGCACCGGCGGAAAGGGACCGGACGTCATCCAGCGCCCCGATCAGGCAGAAAACAGCCAGCAGAAGAATATGCTCAACCGGAAGCCACGGAGCCATCGCGATCAGCATGGCCGGCCCTGCCAGCCGGGGTACCTCACCCGATGTGTGCCATCGGTCGCTCTTGACCTTTGAGACCGCTCCGATGCGTATCGCCAGACGCGCAAACAGCCAGACACAAACGGCCGATATGAGCAAGGCCCCGATGAACGGGACCAATGGACCAGGTATCAAGCCATTGCTCGTTCGGAACGCATGTGCTCGATGCAGTCGAGCACTGTCTGTTTGGTGCTTCGCAGTGGCCGCCATCCGGTCATGGAGGTCAATAGACTTGTGTCAGGCACGCGATCGTGCGTTACGGCGAACCGCTCACCAAAGACCGCACTGGAAGATTTCATGACGATGGTCGCACTCGTCTGGGTGGCATCAACCACCATCTTTGCAAGATTTCCAATCTGAACCGCCTCGCTGCCGCCCAGGTTGACTGGCCGGCCTCGCAACGACCGGCACTGCATCACCTGAAGCAAGCCCTCGGCGGCATCGGCTACGTGGAGAAAAGCGCGCCTCTGCTCGCCATCGTCGTGAACCACGAGCGGTTCGCCCCGCAACGCCGCGTCGACAAACACTGGCAATACGAGGCCGGTCGCCGAGCGCTGGCGCGGTCCGGCCATGTTAAATGGTCGAACGATCCAAGTAGGGATGCCCAAATCAAAAAACAGTCCAGCAACCAGATGCTCAACCGCTGCCTTGGCAGCGGCATAACCCCATCGCGGTCGCAGATCCGTCATGACTGGATCGGACTCCGTGATTGGCCGGTCCCGACCGGAGCCGTAGACTTCTGAACTCGACGTATAGAGAAGCGGGCGCCTGTGCAGCCGGCATGCTTCGACGATTGAACAACCCGACTCGAGAATGCCGCTGGTGACGGCGAAGCGTTCCTTGTGAGCACGCTCGACGCCAATCGGACTCGCCAGATGGAATACGACATCGGCCAGGCCAACCTCATCCTGGACCGCCGCATTGTATGCAGGATCGCCGACCCTGAAGGTACGGATCGTCAAGCGGGGGTCACCAGTCGGCAGATTGCGAAGCAAGCCGTTCGAAAGATCATCGACAACGGTCACGGTGCAATTGCGCGCAAGCAACATATCGACCAGTGCCGACCCTACGAAGCCTGCGCCCCCAGTAACCAACACATGTGCGTGCTGGCCGAATTCAACCATGTCCGCGCTATGGTTGTCCAACGTTGACGCCTCCAGAACGACCCGTGGCCTCGCAACGCACGGGACAATCTTCTATACAGTCAAGGACGGGACGAACAACCCGTTTTTCTATCAAGCGAGCGAGTTTTCATCGCCCCCTATATCATTAACGAATAAGTACCCCTCCGAAATGCTGCCATTAGTCCGACGCCCAGGTCCAGGACCGGCAGGACTGATTCTGACATATGCGTACCAATGTTTAGGTTTTCGTCGTTCTAGCGCGAAACAAATTGTCAGGGTATCCCCACGTTTCTCAAAATGCGACTTGTAAGTCTAACCGCGAGTGCCGCCACTGTATACATCAGGTCATCGACTCATGTTGCGCAATTGGGCTATGAGGCCGGCAGACGACCCCGGAGGAGCTTTGACGTTCGACTATCGGCCAGATGTCGACGGATTGCGTGCAATCGCGGTGGCCGCCGTCATACTTTTCCATTTTGACGTACCCGGTTTCCCGGGTGGCTTCGTCGGCGTCGATATCTTCTTTGTCATTTCCGGCTACTTGATCACGCGCCTTTTGGCGGGTGAAGGCGCTAAACTGTCCCTGATCGAGTTCTACGCCAGACGCATACGCCGAATTCTGCCGGCGATGCTGGTAACGATCTGCTTCTCGCTCATTGCTGGGTGGTTTCTGTTGCTCCCCGGGGACTATGCCGGCTTAGGACACAGTGCGGCATATTCCACCGTCGGGTTGGCGAACTACTACTTTCTCTGGAACACGGGCTATTTCGACCGCGAGTCGACGCTTCTGCCCCTGCTCCATCTCTGGTCGCTCGGCGTCGAAGAGCAGTTCTACCTAGTGTGGCCGGTTTTGCTTCTGGTCGCGAACCGGTTGGCACGGGGCCGCCGTCTGCCGATCGTCGCGCTGATTTCTATCGTCGCACTGATCAGCTTCTCGATTGCCCTCCATCTGGTGGCGATCGATCCAAAACAGGCGTTCTATGTTCCCTTCAGCCGAGCCTGGGAACTGGCTCTCGGCGGCCTGCTGGTCTTTGCGGCGCCCATTCGCCGCCGAGGCACTTCCGAAGTTTGCGGACTGGTCGGCCTTTGCCTGGTCGCCGCCAGCACCATCTGGCTGTCGCCGGGTCAACCGTTTCCAGGCCTGAGCGCTTTATTCCCAGTGATCGGCGCTGTCCTGCTCATCTGGCCGCGTTCGCAGTCAATGATCTCGGCGCTGCTTGCGAGCGCGCCTTTGCGATCGACGGGCAAGATTTCTTATAGCCTTTATCTCTGGCACTGGCCGATCCTGGTCTTCTTCCGTCACTACGCAGGCACCGCAATGCCGACGGCGGCCGAGGCGTCGGTCCTTGTCGCGGTGGCCTGGCTGGCGGCGTATTTATCTTGGCGGTTCGTCGAAGAACCCCTTCGCCGTCTGCGGGCGCCTCCATCCAGGGCATTTGCCGCCGGTCTTGCCGCCGCGGTGATAGTTTGCCTAAGCGGCAATGCGATCTTCGAAGCCGGCGGTTTCACCAGCAGGATTCCGAAAGAAGCCGAGGCAATAAGCAGCCTCGATGTGATGTGGGATTGGCCGTGTCCACAGACGGTCGGCATCCCTGAACTCGGCAGCACCTTTTGCGCGTTTGGGGCGCCCTGGAACAAAGCGAGACATCACGCCGTGCTGTGGGGCGATAGCCATGCGGAGCATCTCGCCCCCCTGTTGGATGCGGTGGGCCAAAGGGAGAATACGGCCTTCTTTCTTTATCGTGGCTGCCCGGCCGCCTTCGGAGAAGGTGTCCATCGCGATTTTCCAGAACATCCCGACTACCAGGAAAGCTGCGCGACTTCCCGAAAGGCGGTCGTCCACATGCTGAGACAGCGAAAAGATATCGACCTCGTGGTCCTGTCTTCCGCCTGGACAAACCTTGCTGACACCAATGTCGTCGCCGATGACGGCCGGCCGGCCGACAGGGTCCTGCTGTTGCGCGATGGCCTGATCAGCCTCGTCAAAGAAATCACCGCTCGGCAACGACGCATCGGAATCATTGGACAGGTGCCGGTGCCAGGCGTGGATCTGACGTCCTGCGCGGCAATGCGCGAAAGCGGGATGCTGAGACGTTGTTCGACAGACATGGATAGCGAGCAAATCCTACGGCGTTGGTCGCCGGTGGTGACCGCGTTAGAGTCGCTTGCGGATGAAAATGGGGTGTTCTTCGTCGATCCACTCAAAGGTATGTGTCCGGACAGGCATTGCGCCACCTACATCAATGGCGAGTTCATTTACCGCGACAAAGCTCACCTGCGCCGAAACTTGAGACCGGAGACCGATGATGCGATTGCGCGGATGATAGGTCTCTACTTCGCTTTCGACACTGGCGAAGAGCAAAACCAGGTATCGGCTGCGGCCGCGCAGCCCCACACAGCCAGCAAGAGCAATTGAGCGCGATGCCGCCGGACACAGTCTCCATGTCGACGATCAACACCTATCGATCTTCGGCGCGAGGCTTTTTGTTCCGAAAATTATCCAGAGGCTCGAGACCGACTTGTTAGTGGCGTCACGGCAACCACCGTCGCGACCGACCACGCGATGATTGTGCCTAGAAGAATGAAACAGAGTGCACTCACCGAAACCGGAACGGCGACCTCGTAGGTTCGCTCATTGCTGCGAGGGTCGCTCGAATCCGTCGGCGCGAACAGCACAGCAGCCCGCCGGCGGAAAGTATACTCGCCTTGCCTGACGGCGGGCCATGCATGCGAAGACCAGTCGACGCGGTGGAGCGATGTCCCGTTCTCGTGCAGATAGGATACTTGCGAAGGCGGAATGTCGGACAAGTCGTCAAACTGGAAGAGACCGGGAAATTGTGACCGCGGAAGTAGCGTCTCGTATCCGCCTCGGACAGTAAACATGGTCTCGTTCTGCAGCCGTCCGGTAGAAAGCGGTGGTGTGACGAGCAATATCGCGATGCAGCCGGCGCCAAAGGCCGCGACGCCTGCCACTGTTCCGCAAGCAAAGCTCCAAGGCTCTGTCGGCGATGGCATTTCGACAGCCACTTTCCGCGCGGCGAGCATGCCGCCAATCCCAAGCGCGATCGGAAGAAAGAGACTTGGTGTCAGCAAGAGGTCATGCGAGGTCAGCATTACCCCTACAACCGCGACACCAAGGGCAAGATCATCGGCGTTTCGAGCAAAGCAGAAGGCGAAGCTGACGATGGCGATCGGAATGAGCCAGCCGAGGTGGCCGAAAGCGATCGCAAACAGGACGAAGGTGTTGTGCGGCGCAAGGGCTTGCGCCTCTTCAAGTCCGCGACCGAAAAAGCCACCCTCCCGATAGGCGAGCAGTCCGCGCTCGAGAAAGAGAGCCCTTGCCGAAATCGAGTTCCTCTTGCCTTCATCCGTCAGCCGTTCGCCGAGCGCCTGCATCTTGGCGACGTTCGTGGATTGACTGGCTGCGGACCAGGTGCCGGATGGCAGAGGAGACGACGTTACGGCGTCCGCAGATGCACCGGGGGGCGTGGCAGTGCCGGCAGAACTTGTCCCTGGCGAAGCCGGTTGATTTGCCGAA
This sequence comes from Mesorhizobium sp. B3-2-1, assembly GCF_006439515.1. Lineage (NCBI taxonomy): Bacteria > Pseudomonadati > Pseudomonadota > Alphaproteobacteria > Hyphomicrobiales > Phyllobacteriaceae > Mesorhizobium > Mesorhizobium sp. B3-2-1. The sequence goes on from NZ_VFTI01000001.1 coordinate 131,926, forward strand.
GCCCCTTCAGGCGACGCCGCAATTGGCACTGTAACGGCAGGCGGAGGTCGATCGACAGCCTTTGATGCCTCGTCGAGCGCGGTGCTTACAGACAAAATGCCGGCAAAGGATTCGCCCATGGCGATGCGGAAGGAAGCATTTGTGGTCAGCGCGATGCCGATCGCTCCCAGCAGTCCAAACGCGACGGCGACCGCACGGCCCCAACCCCCGAGATCGATCTGAAAACGACGGCCGCTGCGAAATTGTTGCCAAACGCGAACGACACTCGGAACCGCCACCGTTGCAAAGGCGGCGAGAAGGGTCGAGCGAGAAAGCGTCGCAAGAAGCGTTATGGCTACGAGAACAAGAAAGCTTGCACGCCATTTTTGTGCGACGGCGCGATAGCTCGCCGCAGCCCCAAGCAGAAGTCCGGCCGCCGCGACATTGGGATTGATCGCCAAACCGGCGGCCCGGCCAGGAGTGTTGGTGAAGCCGTTGGCAAAGAGGAGATCGAGGAAGCAAACCACCGCATTGAGCGCTGTGACTGACGCCGAGAGGCGCAACACGATTACCGGAGCGGATGCAAGCATGAGGACAATCGCCGCGCCGCCGAGGAAAAGGGTGATGAGGTAACACTTGGCGACGATCCCGACCGGATGAAGCGCAACCGGGACGACTGCCATGGCGGCGGCGATCGCAAGCAGGAGGATCGCGCTACGCACCTCTCGACGCGTTGCAAGAACCGCGATCGAAACAATCAGCACGCCGCCATAGAGCGCATGGAAAACCAGCCTCGCGAACTCGTCCCGTCCCGTAAAGAACGGCAGAAAGTATGGCATGAACCAGGACTGATAAATGACTATGGTAAATGCGCACAGACCGGCGGCGATACAAGCGAGAATCCCCGCCAGTGGACGCGCCGAAGATCGTTCAGAGTGAGCGATCCCGCTCATTCATTTGTCCTCGAGATAGAGGCGTTCATAAGCGTCGACCATGGATCCGACCGAGTAGCGCTCTCTCATGGTCCGTTGCCGAAACTCGCGGTCAGTTGCCGGCTCCGGCAACCGGTCGATAACGGCGAGGAGCCCGCGAGCGAGATCGGCAGGGTCACGAGACGCCACCAGTACACAACCCGGCATACCCGAGACAGCCTCGGGATTTCCTCCGACATTGGTAGCGACGACCGGAAGACCTGCCGCGAGCTTTTCCATCAAGGCGTTGCAAAAACCTTCTTCGTGGGAGGCGATCACACCGATATCCATGCCGGCGAGCAGGCCCGGAACATCATTCTGCGTTCCCAACAACCGCACTTTCGATCCAATCCCGAGGCGCTCGGCTTGCTCGCTCAGAACCGGCCCGATGCCCCGATCCTGTCCTGCCACGAACAACCTTAGCTTCGGTCGACTTTTGCTGGCGAGAGCGAACGCCTCGATGAGATCGCCATGCCCTTTATACGGAATGAGATTGGCGACTATGACGATGCCGACGTCGTCGGCATCGAGACCGAGGTGGCGCCGCGTGTCGCCTCGTCGATGGCCCACATGGTCGAAGCGGCTCAGATCGAGACCATTCGCAATCACGCGGACGCGGCCGATATCGTAGCCATCGCGAGCCGCCATATCGGACGCGACCGCATGCGAGTTCGCGACCACCACATGTGATAGCCGATTGGCGATGCGATCCATACGCTTCAGCCGTGGCCAGCGCTCCTGGTGATAGCCAAGACCGCGTCTCGAAGTGATGACGAGTGGTGCCAACGCAAACCGTCCCGCCAGAGCGCCCAGGAAGTTTGTCAAAGGCAGGAAGGCGTGGACAACGCGCGGCCGCGTCAAAGCAGTGCGAACGACCAGCGAAGTGACCGCGGCGCCGAGAACCAGCATCGCCTTCATGCTCGGGCGCGTCTTCGCGGCCACGCTCGATTTGGTCGCCGTCTTGGCCGTTGTCGGCGATTCAGGTGACGGATTCGGCCGATGAAACCCGTACGATACCCGGACTCCTGCACGATGCAGTGTTTCCGCCAGAACGCCGCCCTGCGAAAGCGCAAAAACCTCGACGTTCCAGCCTCGCTTCTTCAACTCCGTGGCAAGCAGCACGAGTTGGCTCTCCGTGCCTCCGAGATCAAGCGTCCCAATAACAAAGAGCACCTTGCGACGAGGCCCTCTCGCGAGTGCGGTCGAAGGCACGGCAGCGCATTGTCGGCGTTCAGTATCCGTCATCGGAAGTTCTTCTCGCAGCGTCATCCGCCCCGCCTGACTTGTTGGGCTTGCCATAAGGTGCTGGCGGTCCGCAAGCGGCAGTCTCTGCCGGATTATGGGTTCTGCAAATGGTCACGAGTAGGCAAAATCAAATCGACCGAGCAGTTCTGCGAACCCACAACGGCATAAGCCGGGCAAGCCTTTCACGATGCCGGAGCACCATGCCAATAGCCGCGAGCAAGACACCGATTGCCAGAAGCGCCAGCGGCGGAACCCATTTCAGGCATTCGAACTTTGCCTCGTACGCACGCACGTCGTTGAAGTCTTCGGCGGTCCCAAGCGGTTGCCAGGCCTGACCATACGCTCTTCTTAGCAGAGGCAGCATCGGCCCGAATTGCGCGTAGTAGGTGTCGATGATCGACGGGTCCTGTTGTACATCCTCAAGCGAGTGAGGAACGAAGACACCATAGTCGGAATCGAGAATGTTGCCATTCGACTCAACCACAGTGTGCTCGGGCGCACTGTAGATCGTCGCTTCGATGCCCTGATCGGCAAGGACAGAGTAGACGATCTTCGAAACCTGGGAACAGAACCCATAGCCCCGATCAAGTGCCTTTCGGGGAGTCACAAATTCATAGTTCTGCAGGTTTTCCCGGTATTCTGGGCGAAAGCTGAGCATCCAAAGGAGGTAGTTGTCGAAAGCACCGATCCGCGTGTAGGGCACATCGGCCGCTGCCCAGCGATCACCTTCCGTCCAATAGTGCACCATTCCACCCGCGACGGCCGTAGTCAGACGCTCGAGATACGCCTGCATTGGCTCACTCTGGCGACGGTAGAGGTCCTCGACCGACCCCACTTTCTGCGCAAACCCCAGCGGTCCTTCTATTGCTGAAGCTGGCGGAGCCGGGTAGGCGCTGACCAATCCGAGCGGATATGCCGAGACAAAGAACAGAAACGCCGTCCCTACCCCGGCCGAGAACACGCCGAGTATACGAAGCAATGCCGCAATTAAGCTCAGCCACTGCCTTCGATCCCGAATCTTTATAGCGTCACTCATGGTTGAAGCATATCACTTCACCGCAATCACGGTCTCTCGCCCATTACGCAGAGTTGTGGACAGATCACCTTCGGACTTCTGTGATAAATTTGTCAATGGGCATCGGTTGTGACTTGTCGTGGAGCGCCGAACGTGTGCATTGAGCGCTCTGAATGCGGACATCGATTTGGCATTGAGCGGAAACCGAAACTCAGGCAGCACTCTCGACACACTGCGGCGCTTGTGGCGGCAGGTATCGAAGCCTAGACAGAGGCAGTTTTTCGGCCTCCTTGTCTTGATGATGTTCGGTGCACTTGCGGAAGCCGCTACGCTTGGTGCTTTGCTGCCGTTTCTTGCGCGCATCGCCAATCCCGAGGCGGTTGGCGGCCAGTCCTTCCTCGCGCGCCAGTTTGCCGGCTTCCGGCTGACCGGCCCGTCAGACAGCCTTTTCGGTCTGACGATTCTGTTTTCGGTGGTGGCGATCATAGCCGGCGCCGTGCGCATATTCCTTGCCTGGGCTACGAATTCTTATGTCTTCTCGCTGGGACATGAGGTGGGCGTGAAGGTCTATGACCAAGTACTCCGCCAGCCCTACAGCTACCACGTTTCACGCAATTCCAGTTCGGTGTTGGCCGCGCTTCGTCAGGTTCAGACCATCACCGCGGGTGTGATGCTGCCCCTGTTGCAATCGATCAGCGGCATAATCATCGGTGTCTTCATCATCGCTGCCCTTTTTGCCCTAAGTTCTTTCATCACCTTCGTTATCTTCGCGGGCTTTGGGGCGGTCTACCTCGCCATGTCGCTCGTCATCCGCAAGCACCTCAGGAGGAATGCGCAAATTATCGCCAGCGCGCAGGCCGAAGGCATCCGATCTGTCCAAGAGGGACTGGGTGGCATTCGTGATGTCATCATCAACGACACCCAGCCGTATTTTCTCTCGCGATACAGCCAACTCGACTTACGCCTGCAGCGCGCGAATGCAACGAACGCGCTTGCGGCGGGCGCTCCGCGCTTCGCGATCGAAGCTGCGGGTATGGTGATCATCGCGGCGCTTGCTTATTTCCTCATCACCCGCTCGAACGATGCCGGCCAAGTTCTGCCGATACTTGGAACATTTGTTCTTGGAGCGCAGCGTCTGCTCCCATCCATGCAGCTTGTATACGGCAATTGGGCGCTGATACTGGGCAATCTTGCCGGCGCTGAAGTCGTGCTCCAGGCGCTCGAGGCACCACTTGGCCCAGAGTGGAAACAGCCTCCGGCCAAGCGCCTCCCATTCGATCGGGCGATCATGCTCAAGGATGTGTCGTTCCGTTACGCTTCTGACCAACCGCCGATACTCGAGCGGTTCAATCTCACAATCTCGAAAGGGACCAAAGTCGGGTTCGTCGGCAAGACAGGCAGCGGCAAGAGCACGACAGTCGATCTGATTATGGGCCTGCTCGAGCCGACCAGCGGCGCGATCGAGATCGACGGGCAAAGGCTGGATGGCGCTACACGGCGCGCCTGGCAAAGACAGATCGCCCATGTGCCGCAAAGCATCTTCCTGGCCGACGCCTCGATCGCCGAGAACATCGCTTTCGGTATCGACCCCAGCGGAATCGACCATGATCGCGTCCGCAGTGCCGCGCAGCAGGCCGCTTTGGCTGAATTCATCGAAGGTTTGCCCCAGGGGTATGAGGCGCGGGTCGGCGAGCGCGGTGTCCGCCTGTCAGGCGGCCAGCGCCAGCGCATCGGCATCGCCCGGGCGTTGTACAAACAGGCCTCCTTGCTCGTCTTCGACGAAGCCACGAGCGCGCTCGACATGGAGACCGAGGCCGCGGTCATGGAGGCGATGCGGGAATTGCCGGCCGACCTGACGGTGCTGATCATCGCCCACCGCCTCACGACTGTCGAAAATTGCGACGAGATCGTCACCCTCGAAGACGGCAGACCGCGTATCTGGACGAGAACCGGCGGGCCGGCCGCTTGAAACGAGTCGCATCGAAATGGATTGGCGATGCGCTTGACGTCTCTGTCGCATGTGGTTCTCCCAAAAACCGCCACGCACTTTGGGGCATACGTTACAGCATGTCGCGGCGAATAGGATTCGCCCGACCTGCTGTAAGCTTCTGATTTTATGCATGTCGTTGTCCCGGAACCGAGGACACTTCCGGGCGACATGCATCAGAATTGCTCTGGTTCGGTTTTGGATGGCGACCTGATCGGGTTCTGGAAGAGAAATTCCGTGCATGCCTCACCGGCAGATATCCTGACGAGCTCGAAATCGAACCGCTTCTTCAGGCAATCGATCACGGCCTGGTCTTCGGCAAACTCCATAGGCCAGCCGCCCAGCCAGTCACGGATATCGGTCATGTAGCTCATGCCGCGACCTTTTTTCTTTTGGTAGATCTGCTTCACAAGCGAGGGCAGTTGAAGTGGATTGCGACCGAGCCCGAAGCGCCAGATGTACCAATATTCCATCCACCGCCTTTGGCGAGGGTTGGCGCGGTTGTATCGCCGTTTCACGTCGAGCCAGAATTCCGCCGAAGGTTTCACCACATTCGACGAATAGAGAGCAATGAAGAAGAGACCGCCGGGCGCAACCGTGCGCACCGCATTTTCGATAGCTTGCCACATGGCACCTGTGTGGTGGAGTACGCCCCAGGAATAGACGAGGTTCCAGGTGCCTAGCTTCTCCAGATAGGCGGCGTCGAGCACGTCGCCGCGTTCGACGGTCCAGTTCGACGGGTCACCGGCCAATTGGCGCAGCTTGCCGGTTGTGCTTACCGAAAGCGGGTCAAAATCGAAGGAATGTATCCTATCCGCTTTTGCGTCCAAGGCGGCAAGCGAGTGCAGTCCGCTGCCGCTGCCGATATCGAGAAAGTCGAACCCTTCGAGGCTCTGTTTGCCGAGGAAGGACAAGAGCTGCTCCGCCGCCATCCGACGGCGTTCATCCGAGTAGTGCTTGTCGATGAACGACGCCCAATTGGCTCCGAACTCGTATCGGTTCGACGATGGATTTCCTGCAAACGTCATTCTGCGGCTCGGTGCCCGGCTTCGATGATTTCCATCATATGAGCGGTGACTTTCTGAATATCATAGCGCTGTTCGGCAATCGATCGACTGTTCCTGGCCATGCATTCGGCTTCATTCGGGTTGTCGATCAGGCGGATCATAGCCTCCGCCAATGGGGCCGTGACACCGACCGGCACCAGCAGGCCGTTCACGCCGGGGACGATCGGCGCGCGACAACCTGGCGCATCTGTCGTGATCACCGGGCGCCCCATTGCCATAGCCTCCAGGACAGATCGCGACGTACCCTCGCGATAGGACGGAAGCACGAAGATGCGCGAATCGGCGATCACTCGACGGACGTCTTCGACAGCCCCGTGATAGTGGATGGTTCCGTCCGCGACGGCTGCCTCAACTTCCGATACTGGAAATCCCGCGGGATTTGGATCCGTATCGCCGACCAGGTCGAAACGAGCTTCAGGTCGAATTGCCTTAACCAGCCTCGCCGCACCTAGATATTCGCCGAGGCCTTTGTCGCGAAGCAGGCGTGCGATCATAAGAAATCGCGGCTTCTCCGGTAATGGCGCAACTTTGAATCGATCGAGGTCTACCCCTGAACCGTTGGCGACATTGGCTGGTGTGCGTCCGAGCAGTCCCAGACGACGGAAGTCATCTCGGTCATCGTCGTTCTGGAAGGTGGCCGTAGTGGCAACACGCAGGCTCGCGGCATAAAGAAGCCGGGCCACCGCATTGACCATCCTCCACCGTAGAGATTTGTGATGGTCCGTGAACGCATAGCCGAGGCCCGTGACAAGCGCGTGCCGGCGCGGTACCCCCGCAATCAGCGCCGCGGGTATGCCATAGACGATCGGCTTGATCGCACAGGTCAGTACGGCCCGGGGTTTGAGCTCTCGTAGCTTCCTGTGAAGACGAAAAGCCAACAGCGTATCGCTGAATGGCGCAATAGCGGCACGCTCCATGGGCAATGGATGAAAACGGATGCCGTTCTCGGTCAGCCAACCAACGGTCATGGCATCGACTGGCGCCAGGGCATGTACTTCGTATCCGGCTGTGCGCAGCGCGAGCAGAAGATGTCCCCGCGTGGTTGCAAGGGATTTTGGTTCGCTCACGACAACAACGATACGATCCATATGGCGATACGTGCGTTGATCAAGCACTATTTTGAGTGGAGACTTCCCGCTACGCAACTACACATCGTTGAATTTGCGTGCGGCCTGCCATACAAGCTCACTCATAAGCGACCTTAGGAAATCCGCGGATGTCCGAACGCATCGCCGTTATCGGCCTGGGATATGTCGGCCTGCCGCTAGCCGTCGCGTTTGGGAAGGTTTTCCCGGGCACGATTGCTTTCGATATCAGCGAAACCCGGATCGAGGAACTGCGTCGCGGCGTCGATCGCACGGGAGAGGTCGACACGGCGGCGCTCAAGGTCTCCTCGATCGCGCTTACGACCGACCGGGAGATGTTGAAAGGCGCGACTTTCTTCATCGTTGCCGTGCCAACACCTATCGACATCAACCGTGCTCCCGATCTTGCGCCTTTGAAACTGGCATCTGAGCTTGTCGGCGAAGTGGTGAGCAAAGGCGCGGTCGTCGTTTTCGAATCGACGGTCTATCCAGGCGTGACCGAGGATTTTTGCGGGCCGATCATCGAGCATACGTCCGGCCTGCGGCACCCTCATGATTTCGCGCTCGGCTATTCGCCTGAAAGGGCAAACCCAGGCGATCGGGAACATTCGCTGCGACGGATCATCAAAGTCGTCTCCGGTGAGAACGCCGAGACGCTGGAGCGCGTGGCCGGCGTCTATGGCAGCATCATCGATGCCGGCATATACCGCGCACCGTCGATAAAGGTGGCCGAAGCGGCGAAGGTTATCGAGAACACGCAGCGCGACCTCAACATCGCGCTGATGAATGAACTGGCCATGATCTTCGAGCGGCTTGATATCCGGACGCAGGATGTCCTTGATGCCGCATCGACAAAATGGAACTTCCTTCCTTTCAAGCCGGGCTTCGTCGGCGGCCACTGCATCAGCGTCGATCCGTATTACCTGACTGCCAAAGCGGAGGCCGAAGGCTATCACCCGCAGATTATCCTCGCCGGCCGCCGCATCAATGACGGCATGGGAGCCTTCGTTGCCCAACAGGTCGTCAAACAGCTGATCCGCTCGGACATACCTGTCAAAGGGGCTTCAGTCGGCATTCTCGGACTGACCTTCAAGGAGGACGTGCCGGATTTGCGCAACAGCCGCGTTTTCGGCATGGTCAAGGAACTGAGGCAGTTCGGAATTGTCCCTAAAGTCCACGATCCCCTTGCTGATGCCGAATCTGCTCGACGCGACCATGGCGAAACGATCCTGCCGCTCGATGAGATAAGCGATTTGCAGGCGCTTGTTTTGGCGGTACCTCACAAGGTTTATCTCACAAGCGAGAGAGCGCGTCTTTTTCAAATGATCAGGCCAGGAGGAACGCTGTTCGACATCAAGTCTGCTATCAAACCGCATGAAATTTCTGACAATCTAAAGTATTGGAGTCTGTAAGACTCGGCCTGAATTTAATACTGGGATATACCGTGACATTAAGCAGGTCGATTCCGATCGCCGACGCAGCCTGCAAGAGTCAGGCGCGGCTCGACCGGCGGAACGCATTGGTTTCGGGACTTCTATCGGGCATCGGCCAAGGCTTCGGTCTTTCGAAAAGGGCATGGTGGGAAGCTTATGAACGCGCGTTATGATTTCGGCCGCAACTGGTCCGAGCTTGCCGCGCGCTTCGAGGACGAGCATCTGGATCGGGCTTGCGAGGATCTTCGCCGCCTGGTGGGAGATCTGGAGGGGAAGACATTTCTGGACATGGGCTGCGGATCGGGCCTGCACTCAGCGGCCGCTCTTCGGCTGGGGGCAGCGAAGGTTCACGCCGTTGACTATGACGCGGGCTGTGTCGAAACGACCAAGGCCGTGCTTTCTCGCTTCGCGCCGGAAGCCGAATGGAGTGTGAAGCGAGCCGATATCCTCGACAGGGCGTCGCTTCCAACCGGAACATTCGACGTCGTCTATTCGTGGGGCGTCCTGCATCACACGGGAGACATGTGGGCGGCCATCAGCAACGCAGCCGGCCTCGTTGGTCACGGCGGAAGGTTTGGCATTGCGATCTACCTGAAGACACCCCTTTGCGGACTGTGGACAGTCGAAAAAAGGCTCTACTCGTCCCATCGGTGGCTACGGCCCCCGGTCAAAGCGCTATTTGTCTCGGCCTACATGTTGGCAAGGACGCTGCGCCATCGGGACACGATCTCATTTGTCAAGAGCTATCGCGCGCGCCGAGGCATGGAGTTCCTGGCGGATGTCGACGACTGGCTAGGCGGCTATCCCTATCAATCCACCACAGCCGAAGAGTTGGAGACGTCCGTCGAAAAACTTGGGTTTCGCACGAGGCAGCGCTTCAATGTGGCGCCTGGAGTTGGCCTCTTCGGCACCGGCTGTGGTGAATGGTGTTTCGAGCGAATGAATTCATAGCGGCCCGTTTCCTCCTCTGATTTCGCGGTAGAGAGAAGATCCGAGCCAGGTCATTGTGGAGCAGAAACGCGGGATGTGCGGTATCGTCGGCATTGTGGGTGGAGCAGCCGCGACCAGCAGCGGCCCGTTCAGCGTGCGCTGTATGGCGGACATGATCCGGCATCGCGGACCGGACGGCGACGGCGTCTGGACTGACGCCGAGGCCGGCGTTGCGCTCAGTCAACGCCGACTGTCGATCATCGACCTGTCGTCGGCCGGCGCGCAGCCGATGCTTTCGCATAGCGGTCGCCATGTCATCGTCTTCAATGGGGAAATCTACAATCACGGCGAGATGCGGACGCATCTCGATCGGGAATTCGGCGCTCATGCCTGGCGCGGCCATTCCGACACCGAGACCTTTCTGGCCGCGATCGAAGAGCTTGGAATAAAAAGGGCTCTCGAATTGGCCGTCGGCATGTTTGCTTTTGGGTTGTGGGACCGGCGGGAGAGAACGCTCATTCTCGGACGCGATCGCCTAGGGGAAAAGCCTTTATATTATGGCCGGATCGGCAAGGCCTTCGCGTTTGCTTCGGAACTCAAGGCCTTTCGACCGCTGCCGGATTGGCGCCCGGACATCGACCGGAATGCGCTGGCTTTGCTGATGCGCCACAACTACATCCCCGCCCCTTACTGCATTTACCAAGGCATTCGGAAATTGAGACCCGGCCACCTCCTCGTCCTTTCCGACCCGATGCGTGAGCCACACGTCGAGAGCTATTGGAGCGCCAGGGAAGTCGCTGAACAAGGCCAGCGCGATCCTTTTCAAGGGAGCCCCGAAGAGGCGGTCGACGAGGTCGAGCGTCATCTTCGCCGCGCGCTCGAAGGGCAGATGATCGCGGACGTTCCGCTCGGCGCCTTCCTCTCGGGCGGCATCGATTCTTCCGCCATCGTAGCGGTCATGCAGTCGATCAGTTCGCGACCGGTGCGGACCTTCACGATCGGATTTGACGAAGCGGGCTACAACGAGGCCGGCCATGCCCAGCAAGTAGCGCGCCACCTCGGCACCGACCATACGGAACTTTATCTCAGCGAGCGGGACGCGCGAGAGGTTGTGCCCCAACTGCCCGGCATTTATTGCGAGCCTTTCTCCGACTCCTCGCAAATCCCGACATTCCTCGTCTCCAAACTGGCGCGTGGCAGCGTTACCGTGGCTTTGTCGGGCGATGGCGGCGACGAGCTGTTCTCCGGCTACACGCGCTACGCACTCGCCGATGCGTTATGGAACAAGCTTTCCCGCATCCCGACGGGGCTGCGCCGCGCGTCGGCCAGCTTGGCGACACTGGCCTCGCCCGATCTCTACAACAATGTCGCGGGCGGGATCATGCCGCTTCTGCCGCAGCGCCTGCGCCGCGAGCGCGTCGGCGACAAGATCCACAAGGCGGCGTCGGTTCTTTCGCTGCGAACCATGGACGATGTCTACCGTCGCCTCTGCTCGCACTGGGAAGCGACCGAGATCATCCCGGACGCAGCCGAGCCGCCTACCATGCTGACGGGATTGGAGGCGCTTCCAGCGTTGCCGGGCAACGTCGAGCGGATGATGTACATCGATTTGATGAGCTATTTGCCGGACGACATCCTGGTAAAGGTTGATCGCGCGGCAATGGCAGTCAGCCTCGAGACCCGCGTGCCGCTGCTTGACCACCGCCTGACAAGCTTTGCACTTTCGCTACCGCTTTCCATCCTGCGAGCCGGCAGCCAGACAAAGTGGCCGCTCAGGCAACTGCTTTACCGACATGTTCCGAAGGCGCTTGTCGACCGTCCGAAAATGGGCTTCGGCGTGCCCATCGACGCCTGGTTGCGCGGCGCGCTTCGCGAATGGGCGGAGGCGCTGCTCGACGAACGTCGATTGCGGGAAGACGGTTTCTTTCGGCCCGAGGCCATCCGGCGCGCGTGGTCGGAACACCTCTCCGGACACCGTAACAACCAGTATCTGCTTTGGGACGTCTTGATGTTCCAATCCTGGCGGGAAGCAACCCAGGGAGCTTCATCGGCGGTCGCGGCCTGAACAGGCATCAAGCCAGGTTTTTGCCTGTCCACTCATGCAGCCGGATGGCGAGCGAGACGGTTCCGCACTATCAGATACAGAAGCAAGCAGCTATACGGATTCGAGCACGGGGCGAAGCACGGTGAGCAAGGATCGTTCGAACGATTCGCACGCGATCCGGAAGATTGCGAAGCAAGGGCATTGAACGCGTTTACATCGCTGCGGCGCCACCTGACGGCAGAACAGGTCAACCGTTGGTTTTCGATCATCTGCTTCTTTTCGCCACCAGTGCTCGGGTCGGTGGTGAGCTTCGTATTTCATGGTGGAGCGCTCTGGTCGGTGGTGTTGCTGGTCGCCAAGCGACGCCACTTGAACATCGACCGGCCGATGTTTGCCATGACCCTTGCGCTTTATGCCTATTGCGCGGCGATGGTCCTGGCGTCGATCGTCAACGGCACCCTGCGGGCCGATGTCACGCACTTCCTGCCGCTGATCACCTTGCTGGTGTTCCCGATCTCTTATTCGACCTGGAGCATCACCGACAAGGCGACGCTTGTACACATTGCTGTGCTGGCCAGCGCGGCAGCGTGTGTCGGAGCGCTGGCGCTAACCATTGTCCAATATTATTGGATCGGGATGCTGAGAGCCGAAGGAGGGGCTGGAAATCCGATCGTGTTCGCGACGGTCACCTGCCTCGCCGTGATGATGTGCCTCGCGGGCGCCGTGTCGGGAATAGAGAAAGCCTGGAAGACACTCACCGTCGCCATACTCGCCGGCGCCGTGGCGACCGTCTATTCTGGCTCCCGCATGATCTGGGTGGCCTTGCTGATCGCCATTGCCGCCATCCTCGTGATCAATCGCCAGAGACTCACGCGATCGAATATGCGACGGGTGCTGGTGATTGCGAGCGCTTGCTGCCTGCTCACCGCGGCAATCACGTCTCCAATCATCGTGGATCGCACTCATTTCCTGTTCGATGACTGGAAAGCTCTCGCCACCAAAGGTGACCATTCCACTCCGCTCGGACTAAGGGTTGGGCTCTGGGACATTGGGATCGATGCATTTCGCGAAGCACCATTTTTCGGCCACGGCATGTCCGCCAGCCGGGCGATTTCACAGCAGGGTTTCAAAAAGCAATTTGGGGTGAGTCAGGGTTTCAACCATTTTCACAACGGCTTTCTGACAGCCTTGGTTCAGGCTGGACTTGTGGGCGCGTTATCATTGGCGGCGATCTTCATCGTCGCGATCTGGAACGCGACGAAGGTCCTTCGCTTCAGTGCCGATCCGTTAGAGCGGTTCGGGGCGACCATGATAGTGGTCGCCGTCATAGTATACCTTGTTGGTGGGCTGACAGGCATCCTTGTCGGCCACGATATTCTAGATTCGACGCTGATGATCTTCCTGGTTTCAGGAACATACCTGGCTTGCGGACGAACAGTTTCGCCGATCAAAGGAGAGTCGGCCGACATAACCTCGATCGGCAGTACCGTCTCGGATATTCGGGGAGCCGGTTCCGCGTGAAACGTTCGTGACGGCTGGCACATTCCAGCAAGAGTGGGCGCTGTCTCAACTTCGGCCAGCATGCCGGATCATGCGTCGAAAGCTCATCGAGATATGGGCGCGCCTTATATGCCCGATCGACTCCCAGTCGCCGATCTCCGCCGCAGCCAGAACTTCCTCCATTTCACGCCGGAAGGCCGTGAACTCCTCCACCAAACCCAGTTGCGGCATCATCTTCAGGACGACACGCGCCACCTGGAAATATAATCTCTCACTGATCTCGCGCAGCGGCTGGTTCCCGGTCATGGCGGTCAGTTCCGAGAAGAAGTCCATGTTCAGCTGCAGGAAAGCGCGCTGATCTGGATTGAGCATATCGGAATCACAGCGCGCAATGAGCGCCCGGATCCGATCGAGGTCGGCCGCTGTTGGGGGGATCGGCGAAAGCTTGCCGACCAGAAGCGCCAATTCCAGGCGCAGGTGATAGACCTGCTGCAGTTCCTCGATATCGACATCGGTGACTATGGTGCCGACGCCGTGGACGGATTGAACCAGACCTTCGGATTCAAGGCGCGCCAGCACGCGGCGGACCGGCGTGCGGCTGATCTCGAATTCCTGGGCGAGTTCTTCCTCGGAGAGGCGGCTTCCCGGCGGGTAGTCGAGCAGGCAGATGCGGTCACGCAGGATCCGGTAGATGCGCTCGAACCGTTCCCGCGCCGAAAGCGGTCGTGGCGCCTCTGCGATCGCCGTGGTGGCCGAGGCATCCGTCTCCAGCGTCATCCAGCCTCCAGGACAGCGTGCAGGAACTGCCGCGTCCGCTCGTTCTTAGGGGCACCGAACAGTTCGCCTGGCGGTCCCTGCTCGCATATCTTGCCCTGGTAGAAGAAGCAGACGCGATCGGAAAATTCCTTGGCGAAGCCCATCTGGTGGGTGACCATGAGCATCGTCAAATCATGCTCGCGGCCGATCTGCCTTATCACCTGCAGCACTTCGCCGACAAGTTCCGGGTCGAGCGCGGAGGTCACCTCGTCGAACAGCATTATCTTGGGCCGCATCGCCAACGCCCTGGCGATGGCGACGCGCTGTTGCTGGCCACCGGAAAGCTGGGAAGGATAGTGATCCTTTTTCTGAGACAACCCGACCATGTCGAGAAGCTCGGCCGCCCGCGCCTCGGCATCCGCCCTTTTCATGCCAAGGACGGTTATCGGCGCCTCGATGCAATTGGCCATCGCGGTCATGTGCGGGAACAGATTGAAGGACTGGAACACCATGCCGATCTTCGCCCTGATGCGGCGAATGTGGGCAAGGTCGGCGGGAACCAGCGCGCCGTTTTTCTTCATATGCGTCAGCGGCTCGCCTTCGACCCAAATGACGCCGTCATTGATCGTCTCCAGCGTCATCAGCATGCGCAGCACGGTGGTCTTGCCGGAACCGGACGGACCGATGACGGAGACCTTCTCGCCGCGCGCGATTTCGAGGTTCAGGCCGTCGAGGACGGTCAACGCGCCGTAGCGTTTGGAAACATTGTCGAAGCGGACCATCGGTTGTTCCGTCATCGCGCGTTCCTCCGGTTGAGCAGGCGTTCAAGGGCACGAATCAGCGCGGCCGAAACCAGGCTCATCGCGAGGAAGAACAAGCCGACCAGCGTGATCGGTTCGGTGTAACGAAATGTCTCGGAGCCGATGATCTTGGCCGTCTGCATGAGTTCCAGCACGGCGATAGCCGAAAGCAGCGGCGTCTCCTTGAACAGCGCGACGAGATAGTTGCCGAGCGCCGGCACGATCGGCGGAATGGCCTGCGGGATGATGATGTCGCGAAAGGTCGTCCAAGACGAGAGATTGAGAGCGATCGAGGCTTCCCATTGGCCGCGATGGATGTTGTCGAAGCCGGCGCGATAGACCTCGGAGCAGTAGGCGGCGTAGTGGATGCCTATGGCGAGAACGCCAGCGGTGAAGGCGTCGAGCACGATGCCGAATTTCGGAAAGACGAAATAGAGAAAGAATATCTGGATGAGCAGCGGCGTCGAGCGGATCAGTTCGACCAGCACCGAAATCGTCCAGCCCGTCCGTGGCACGGCGATGCGGACGACCGCCAAGACCAGACCGAGCGAAGCGGCGATGGCGGAACCGAGCAGTGTCGCCTCGATGGAGATGACGGCGGCGTGCGCCAGCACCGGTAGGATCTCGAGTGTAAAACCCCAATCCCAGATCATGTCGCCTTCCCCCTGGCGAGGCCGATCGAGGCCCGCTTTTCGAGAAGCCGCATGCCGATGGAGACGGTGAGCGACATGGCGAGATACATCAGCAGCACCAGTGTGAAGATCGGAATGGTCTTGAATGTATTCTGGTTCATCTGCTGCGCCTTGAAGGCGAGGTCCGACAGGGTGATCAGCGACACCAGCGCGGTCGACTTCAGCAGTTCGATGAACAAATTGCCCCAGGGTGGGATCATGGCGATGAAGGCCTGCGGCAGGATGATCCGGCGCAGCATCTGCCCACGGCTCATGTTGAGCGCCGTTCCCGCTTCCCACTGACCGCGCGCGACCGACTGGATGGCGCCGCGCACGCATTCGGATCCGTAAGCCCCGACATTCAGGCCGAGCGCCAGCACGGCAACGAGAAACGCGTCGAGCGTGACCCCGAATTGCGGCAGCACGAAAAACAGCCAGAACAGCTGCACCAGCGCCGAGGTTCCGCGAAAGATCTCGACATAGGCCGTCGCCAGCCATCTAAGCGGCGCGGGGCCGTACATGCGCGCCAACGCGGCGAGCACGCCCATGACAACCGCCAGCAGGCTGCCAAGAACGGCGATCTCGATTGTCAGGACAGCGCCCTGCAGCAGTCCCGGCAGGAACAGGCTGTATGTTGCCTGTGTCGCCAGCACGCCGATGACGGCGAGCGAGACGACGAGCATGGCAACAAGTGTGCGGATTCCCATCTGCTTCTCCGAAGAAAAAAGAGGGCGGCGCGTTCACGCCGCCCAGCAGTTGGGAACTTTATTCGCCCTTGCAGAGCTGTGCAGTCGTCTTGTTCGGCAGATAGTCCTTGCCGAAGCCGAGCGGCTCGACCAGGGCGATGTGCTCGGGTGACCCGAGGAATTTCTTCAGTTCGGCGTTGAACGCTTTCTGCAGATCGGTGTCTTCCTTGCGGAAGCCGAAGCCGCCATGGCCTTTCACCGACTTGCCGGCGACTTCGCCGAAGGGCTTTGTCGATTCGACGCCATCGGCCTTCTTGGCCATGTCGGCGATGGACAGCGCGGTAAGCGCGGCCGCATCGGCGCGACCGGCCTGGACGGCGGCGACGAGACTGGATTGATCTGGCAAGGCGACGATTTGCCCCGCGGCGACACCGGCATCCTTGGCGTAGCCGCCCTCGACGGCACCCGCCATCACAGCGAGCTTGAGGTCTGGATTGTCCTTGATGCTCGAATAATCCTTTATGCCTTTTGGATTGCCCTTCGCCACCAGCATGGCCTGGCCAATGCCATAAGATGGTTCGGAGAAATTGATCTCGGCGCAGCGCTTCGGATTGATGAACATGCCGGCCGCGATGATGTCGAAGCGTCCGGCTTTGAGACCGGGGATGAGCGAGCCGAATTCGGTCAGCACGCCGTCGACCTGCGGGATGCCCATCTTGGCAAGCACCGCTTTGGCGACTTCTGGCGCTTCGCCGGTCAGCTTGCCGTCAGGCGTCGCAAAACCGAACGGCGCCTCGTTGGCGAAGCCGACACGGATATAACCGTCCTTCTTGGCGCGTTCGAGGGTCGTTTCGGCCTGGGCCGGCAGCGCCGTGAACGCGGTCGCGACAAGTGCAAGGCAAGCAGCCGCCTTCATGGCCGTTCGACGAGATATCTGTGACATGAGCATGCATCCCCTTTTCTTTTTGACGATTGTCTTGCCCGGACGACGTTTCTCCTCCGTCGCAGCGAGTATGCAAGACGTATACAACTCATCTGGACATATCGCAAGACGCGCTGTACGAATCCTGGAAATAGATGATTATGATCGCACGTTCAGCCGAGATGGGCTGATAGTTGTGCACAATTACCCATGCTTGTCGGGTTGACGTGGCGGTCAGGGGAACGAGTTTGAGCGGCTCAGGCAGCTTTACGAAGACGGAGTATGCGCAGCGCCTGACCGGCGTGAAGCAGCGCATGGAGAAGGCCGGCTTCGATCTCATCGTCTGCCAGGATCCGGCGAACATGTGCTGGCTGACAGGCTATGACGGTTGGTCCTTCTACGTGCCGCAATGCGTGCTCGTCCATCTGGAAGAGGACAAGCCGATCTGGTTCGGCCGGGCGCAGGACGCCAGAAGCGCCCGCATGACCACCGGCTTGCCCGAACAAAACATCGTCCCGTTCTCGGAGCGGCTGGTACAGCAGCCCGTCGAGCATCCCTATGACGAGCTCGCCGGTCTGATCCGGGCACGCGGTTGGGAACGGGCGCGCATCGGCGTCGAGATGGACGCGCACTACTACACGGCGCGCTGCCATGCCCATCTCGTAGCCGGCCTGCCAGCGGCGCGTTTCAGCAACAACCACGACCTCGTCAACTGGGCCCGGCTGGTGAAATCAGATGCCGAGCTGGCGCTGATCCGCGAAGCCGGCGCGATCTGCAGCAATGCCATGAACCGCGCTGTCGAAAAGATGCGGCCGGGCGTGCCGCAGAACCACGTGATTGCCGAGATCTATCATGCCCAGATCATGGGCGTGCCGGACGCCGGCGGCGACTACGCCGCAATCTGCCCGCTGATGCCGGTGGGCGAAGGCACCAGCACACCACACCTGACCTGGTCGGACGCGCCACTTCCCGACACTGGGTTGGCGATCATCGAAATCGCCGGCGTGCGACGGCGCTACCATGCGGCACTGACCCGGACGGTCCATTTCGGCAAGCCGCCGACCGCCCTCTCCGATATGGCCAAGGTGATCGTCGAAGGCGTCGATGCCGGCCTCGAACTGGCACGGCCCGGCAACACCGCCGAACAGGTCGAAGCCGCCTGGCAGGCGGTGCTGCGCAGAAATGGGCTGAAGAAGGAAAGTCGAGTCGGTTATCCCGTCGGCCTCGCCTATCCGCCGGATTGGGGCGAACGCACTGCGAGCCTGAGGCCCGGCGACAGGACCGAGTTGCGGCCCGGCATGTGCTTCCACTTCATGGCCGGCGTCTGGCTCGAAGATTTCGGCGTCGCCATCTCCGAATCTTTCGTCGTTGCCGAAGGCGGCGGCGAGCGACTTTGCGACGTGACCCGCGACCTCATCACCATCGACTGAACCCGACACCAAAGCCGGCAATCCAAGGATACAAAATGGACCGAAATCCTTTTTCCGAAGCAGAAATCGCCGGCCGCCTGTCGAAAGTTCGCACGGCGCTGGCCGGGCGCGGGCTCGACGCCGCCGTCTTTGCCTCGCCGGAAAATGTCTTCTATCTCACCGGGCTCGACCATTGGGGGTATTTCGCGCCGCACCTCCTGATCGTCCCACTCGACCATCAGCCGGTTCTGGTCACCCGGTCGATGGAAAAAGTGACGATCGAAAACCAGGTGAAGGCGGCGGAATTCCGCGGCCATTCCGACAGCGAGACGGCGGCCGATCTCGCCGCGCGAGTAATTTCCGAGCTTGGCCTGACCGGCAAGCGGATCGGCCTCGAACATTGGACCTCGGGGCTGAGCCATGGCCTCGCCTTGAAACTCGAGGCGCAGGCCAATGCCAACTGGAGCGACGTTTCCGGGCTAGTCGACAGGATGCGGCTTGTGAAGAGTGCCGAGGAACAGGTGCTGATGCGTCGCGCCGCCAAGGTCACGGACGCCGCGGCAGGTGCCGCGATCGCGGCGATTTCCGACGGTGCCGCCGAGCAGGAGGTCGCCGCCCAATGTGTGGCGGCGATGATCCGCGCCGGCGGCCATGTGCCCGGCTTCGGCCCGTTCATCCGTCCCGCCGCCAGGCTTGGCGAAGAGCATACGACCTGGGGCGACGGACTCTATCGCGCCGGCGAGCCCGTATTCGTCGAACTCTCCGGCTGCATCTCGCGCTATCACGCGCCACTCGGCCGGCTGGTCCGTATCGGCAGCATCAAGGACGAAGACGCGGCGATGGCCGAGGTCACAGCCAAGGCATTCGACGCCGTCGTCAAGGCGCTCGAGCCCGGTGTGAGGGCGCGCGACGTCTATGCTGCCTGGCAGGGCGTCGCCGATGAGGCCGGTCTTTCGCACTATCGCCGCCATCATTGCGGTTATCTGGTCGGCATCGGCCAGCCACCATCCTGGACCGGCGGCAATTCCGTGACCGGGCTGAGGCACGATTCCGATCTCGAGATCGAAACGGGAATGAGTTTCCATATCCTGTCCTGGTTGATGGGCACCGGCCGCGGCGACCATTTCATCTCAAATACCGTGCTGCTGGCCGATGCGGGCGCCGAAGTGCTGACGCGCACCCCGGCTGGCTCAATCGTTCGCTAGACCATCAGCATGGCACGCTATTCGGCGCTCTCGATTTTTCGCAACGGCCTGTCCGGCCACAAGAACTGGCAGCGCGCGTGGCGCGCTGCAGAGCCGAAGCCGGCTTATGACGTGATCATTGTCGGCGGTGGCGGACATGGGCTGGCCACGGCTTTCTATCTCGCCGAGAACCACGGCATCCGCAATGTCGCCGTGCTGGAGAAGGGCCATGTCGGCGGCGGGAATGTCGGCCGCAACACCACGGTGATCCGCTCCAATTATCTGCTCGACGGCAACACCCAGTTCTACGAATTCTCGGTCAAGCTGTGGGAAGGCTTGTCGCAGGCGCTGAATTTCAACGTCATGTTTTCGCAACGCGGCCAGATCGTCACCGCCCATTCGGCGGATCAACTCGACGCTTTCAGCCATCGTGCCAACGTCATGCGGCTGAACGGCATCGATGCCGACATACTCGACCGCGACGCGGTGCGACGGCTGGTTCCCTATCTGGATTTCTCCGAAACGGCGCGATTTCCGATATATGGCGCGATCCTGCAGGGCCGTGCCGGCACCGCCCGCCACGATGCCGTTGCCTGGGGCTATGCGCGTGCCGCCGACGGCCATGGCGTCGACATCATCCAGAACTGCGAGGTGACCGGTTTCGTCCGTGACGGCGAAAGGATCGTCGGCGTCGAAACGAGCAAGGGCCGGATCGGCGCCGGCAAAATCGGCCTCGCCGTGGCCGGCCATACCTCCGTGCTCGGACAGAAGGCAGGCCTGGAACTGCCGATCGAAAGCCACGTGCTGCAAGCATTCGTCACCGAGCCCCTGAAGCCGCTGGTCGACCATGTCGTCGCCTATGGCGCCGATCATTTCTATGTCAGTCAGTCCGACAAGGGTGGGCTTGTCTTCGGCGGCAATCTCGACGGTTACAATTCCTACGCCCAGCGCGGCAATCTCGGCGTCGTGCGCGAAGTGGCCGAGGCCGCGATCGCGCTGATGCCCTGCATCTCGCGCGTCCGGCTGCTGCGCCATTGGGGCGGCGTCATGGACATGACGCCCGACGCCAGCCCGATCATCTGCCCGACGCCGATCGACGGACTCTATCTCAATGGTGGCTGGTGTTATGGCGGCTTCAAGGCGACGCCGGCCTCCGGCTGGTGCTTTGCGCACATGCTGGCGACCGGCAAACCGCATCCACTGATCGCCGCCTATGGGCTCGATCGTTTTCGCACCGGCCGCACGCTCGACGAGGCCGGCGCCGGTCCCTCGGCCTGGCTGCAATAGAGGGGGGCGAAACAATGCTTCGCATCGAATGTCCGTGCTGTGGCCCGCGTGACCATGACGAGTTCCGCTATGGCGGCGACGCTTCCGCGGCGCGTCCGGCCCATGACGATCCCGATCCGGAAGCCTGGTATCGCCATGTCTATGTACGGAAGAACCCGGCGGGGCTGCATCGCGAATTCTGGCAGCACGTCACCGGCTGCCGACAATGGCTGGTCGTCGAGCGCGACACCAGAAATCACGCCATCGCATCGGTCGGCTTCGCCAGGAAAATGCCCGCATGAACGAGAACCGGAAACGTTTGCCGGCCGGCGGGCGCATCGATCGCACGCAGCCGATCGACTTCAGCTTCGACGGCCGCACGCTGAACGGCTACCGAGGCGACACATTGGCATCGGCGCTGCTGGCCAACGGCGTCACACTCACAGGACGCAGTTTCAAATATCACCGGCCGCGCGGTATCTTCTCGGCCGGACCCGAAGAACCGAATGCGCTGGTCACGCTGGGTGCTGGTGGACGACGCGAACCGAACCTGCCGGCCACCACGCTCAAACTGGCGGAAGGCATGGCTGCTGAAAGCCAGAACCGCTGGCCCTCGCTCGGCTTCGACCTGCAGAGCATCAACGGGCTGTTCGCGCCGTTCCTCTCCGCCGGCTTCTATTACAAGACCTTCATGGGGCCGACGCGGCGCGCCTGGATGTTCTATGAGCATTTCATCCGCCGGGCGGCAGGACTGGGCCGAGCCGGCATCGAGCCGGACCCGGACCGTTACGAGGTGCGTCACCTATTTGCCGATGTGGCGATCGTCGGCGGCGGCCCTGCCGGCCTCTCGGCGGCGCGCGCCGCGGCAATGGCCGGCGCAAACATTGCGTTGGTCGAGCAGGACTTCTTGCTCGGCGGTCAGCTTCTGTCGGAGCGTTCCGAAGACGAGGCGGCAGCCTGGCTGAAGGCGATCGAGACCGAACTGGCAGGACTGCCCAACGTCACCGTGCTGCGCAAGACGATGGCGTTCGGCACCTATGACGGCAACACCCTGGGGTTGATCGAACGAAACGATGATCCGGTCGCGGAAGGCGCTGCGCGGCAGGTGTTCACCATGCTTCGCGCGCGCTCCATCGTCTTTGCGGCCGGTGCCATCGAGCGCCCGCTGGTGTTCGCCAACAATGACCGGCCCGGTGTCATGCTGGCATCGGCCGCCCGGACCTACCTCAACCGCTTCGCCGTTCTGCCGGGGAGACGGATCCTGGTCGCTACCACCAATGACGGCGCCTATCGCGCCGCCTTCGATCTTGCCGCCGCCGGTGCGGACGTGACGGTCGCGGACCAGCGCGGCGACCCGCCCGCTGCTCTGGCCGCTGAAGCCAAGCGTTTGAACATAGCGATCCGATCCGGAACACCAATCGTCGATCTGCGTGGCGGCCATGCAGTGAAGGCAGCAAAGCTCGCCGGGCCAGGCGGCAATTCGGAAGTAGCCTGCGACATCGTCTGCGTGTCAGGCGGCTGGTCTCCGACTGTGCACCTCACCGCGCATCTCGGCGTCAAACCCGCTTATCGCGACGACATGGACTGCTTCATCCCCGGCAGCTTTCCGGCAGGGCATTTTGGCGCCGGCTCGATAATGGGCCGCTTCTCGACCTTCGATGCCATCGATGGCGGCCACCGCGCCGGCATCGAAGCGGCAGCCTTCTGCGGAAAATCGGCGGCGCCAGCGGCCCCGGTGAGGCTCGATCTCAGGGAAACCGTTGCCAACGCGTTCCGCGCGATCCCCTTTTCGGGACGTGGAAAGGCCTTCGTCGATTTCCAGATGGATGTGACCGCCAAGGACATCGAACTGGCGTATCGCGAGGGCTATGAATCGGTCGAGCACCTGAAGCGCTACACCACGCTCGGCATGGGCACAGACCAGGGCAAGACCAGCAATTTTGCCGCGCTTTCGGCCATGGCGGTGTTGCGCCAGGCGACCATCCCGCAAACCGGGACCACGACCTTCCGTCCGCCCTATGCGCCTGTTGCTATCGGCGCTCTCGCCGGTCGCGCCGTCGGCCACCATTTCAAGCCGTTTCGCCGTACGCCGATGCATGACTGGCACCTAGCCAACGATGCCGAGATGCTCGAAGTCGGGCTGTGGATGCGTCCGTATTTCTACCGCAGCGCCGGTCGCGACGTGAACGAAGCCTATGTCGCCGAGATGCGCATCGTGCGCGAAGCCGCAGGGCTGATGGACATCTCCACCCTCGGCAAGATCGACGTGCAAGGGCCGGACGCGGCCATTTTCCTCGACCGGGTCTACGCCAACGGCTTCGCCAAGCTGCCGGTCGGCCGCGCCCGCTACGGGGTCATGCTGCGCGACGACGGCATCGTCTTCGATGACGGCACGACTACGCGGTTGGAAGAAAATCGCTTCTTCATGACCACCTCGACCGCCAAGGCGGCCGATGTCCTGTCGCGGCTGGAATTCCTGCTCGATACCGCCTGGCCGGACCTGCGGGTCGCAGTCACCTCCGTCAGCGATGAATGGGCGGCGATGTCGGTCGCCGGACCGAGGAGCCACGATATCCTCGCCGCTGCCTTTCCGAAGCTCGACATTTCGAACGACGCGCTGCCACATATGTGTTTCATCGAAGCGGAGTTCGAGGGACCGGCGTTGCGCATCATCCGCCTCAGCTATTCCGGCGAACGCGCCTACGAAATCTATGTCGGCGCCAGCAACGGCGAACAGATCTGGAGCCGCCTGCTGGAAGCCGGCGCGCCGTTCGGCCTCAAACCCTATGGGGTCGAGGCGCTTGGCGCGCTGCGCGTTGAGAAGGGCCACGTCGCCGGTCCAGAGATCGATGGCCGCACCACGCTCGACGACCTCGGCCTCGGCCGTATGGTCGGCAAACGTGCGGGATTCGTCGGCGACGTCCTGCGTCGCCGCACGGCGTTTGGGGCGCCTGACCGCCAGCGCCTTGTCGGGCTGGAATGCATCGAGGACGGCAAGCGCCTGCGCGGCGGCGCGATATTGTTCATGCCCGACGACACCATTGCGGGGCATGGGCGCGGCCGGATAACTTCGGTGACCTTCAGTCCGGAACTTGGCCGCTATGTCGGCCTGGCGCTGCTTGCGGGCGACGCAGCGGTAGAGGGACGCGAAGTCCTCGCCGCCTATCCGATGAAGGCCGAAACCGTTCGCGCGCGCATCGTCTCGCCCGTCTTTCTCGATCCGAAGGGGGAACGGCTGCATGGTTGAGGTTTTGGCATTGAAAGATTTCAACCTGTCGATGGCTGATTGCCCGATCGTTCAGATCGAGAGTTGGGACGAGATGCTGACCCGGTTCGAAATGACCGTTTCACAGATGCTGGGTACCGCCCTACCCATCTCGGTCGGCGAAACGGCCCGCAATGCCGACACCCTCACCGTCCGGATCTCTCCCCGCCGTCTCTGGCTGCTGAAAGAGGCAGGTGCAAAACCATCCCCCCTGACAGTCGATCCCGGATTGGGCTGTTCGGTTGCTCTCGACGAGGGACGCGTACGCTTCAGGTTGAGCGGGGCGCGCGTCCTGGAAGCTCTCTCCAAATGCATAGCCGTCGACTGGCGCTCGCCAGCCTCAGCGTCAGGCCGCGCGTTCCAAACGGCCTTTCATCACGTGCCGGTGCTGGTATTGCGCACCACCGAGACCGGCTGCGACATGATTGTGCCGCGAAGCTTTGCGCGGAGCCTTGCCGACTGGATAGTGGACAACGCCGGTTAGCTGTCCTGACCTATGGTCTGCTCGACGGGATGGAAGATCGCCGTATCGATATTGCCGGCCTTGCGGGTAAGGTCTTCGTCGCTGTCATATTGCGTGCCGGGCAGCATCTCTTCGGGCACAAAACGTGCCACAAGGGGCGCGAGTGCCCGACATAACCCACCTGTTCAAGCGCAAACCGCGTGAACTTTCAGGCGGGCAGCGGCAGCGTGACCCGACGCGGGTCGAATTTATCCGGCCACGATGACGTGGCGAAGCCAGTCGCCCGCGGCTGTCCCGCGCAGCCCCAAATCACGTACGCTGTCCATGTGGTTGCGCGCCTGGAGCACGCCTTTCGACACACTTAGGCCCTGCCCCGTCAGGCGGTCGGCAAACAGCCTGGCCTGCTGGTGAAAAGGGTCCGTCTCCCGCTCGCCGACCAACACCGTGACTTTTGTCCGGGACGAATGGGATTTGCTCATCGGCGAAAATGCCTCAACTTCCGTGTCGGTCAGGCCTATCAAAGGCTCCAGGAAAGAATGCTGAAGGGGCTGCAAATCGTAGAGCCCGCCGAGCAGGAGTGCCGTCGACGGGGGATGTGCCGAACCCCCGTTGAACAAGAAGGTCGCCAGGTGCGCCCCGGCGGAATGGCCACTGACGCTTAGCCGACCGGCATCGCCGCCATGTTTGGCGATATTATCCAGCACCCACTGCCTCGCGCGCCGGACCTGGTCGACGATTGTCGCCATCCTGACGGCAGGCATCAGCGCATAGTCGATCACGACCGCGATTGCTCCTGCACTCGTCACCGTTTCGGCAATGTAGGAATAATCGCTTCTGGTGAACATGCGCCAGTAGCCGCCATGGATGAAGATGTGCACCGGGAGGCCCTTACGCGGCCCCTCCGGAAAGAACAGGTCGAGGCGTTCGGCCCCGTCCGGACCATAGGCGATGTCCGCCAGCATGGGCAGCGCTGCCCGCGTTGCGGCGCTGCGGGCGACGATATCGGCCACGATGTCATCGAAATCGGCAACGTGGTCGCGCGTGCGAAAAGGATCCTTCGACATGATGTCCGCTCAGAAAGTTACAGCGATGTATTTGGCCTCCATGAACTCGGCGATGCCGTGATGCTGACCCCCTTCCCGCCCGAGGCCACTCTGCTTGACTCCGCCGAAAGGCGCGGCGGGATCCGACATCAGGCCGCGGTTGAGGCCGATCATGCCGGCCTCGATTTCCGAGGCCACCCGCATGCCGCGCGCCACGTCGCGGGTGTAGAGATAGGCGGCGAGGCCGTATTCAGTGTCGTTGGCGTGGAGGATGGCTTGCGCCTCGCTCTCGAAGCGGGTGATGGGCGCCACCGGGCCAAAAATCTCCTCATGTGCCATATCGGCCTCCGGCGAGACTTCGGACAGGACCGTCGGAGGATAGAAAAAGCCATCTCCTTCGAGCGCCGAGCCGCCGCACAGCACCTTGGCACCGCGGCTGACCGCGTCCTTGACCAGCCGGTCGATCTTGTCGACCGCCTTTTTGGTGATCATGGGTCCACATTCCGTTTCTGCCTTGGTCCCCGCGCCGATCTTGAGCGCAGCCATGCGCCGCGCAAGGCCGTCGGCGAACGCATCGTGGATGCCGGACTGGACGTAGATGCGGTTGGCAGCAGTACAGGCTTCGCCGGCATTGCGCATTTTGGCGATCATGGCGCCGTCGAGGGCCGCATCGAGATCGGCATCGTCGAAAACGATGAAGGGCGCGTTGCCGCCAAGCTCCATGGAACAGGAAATCACATGTTTGGCGGCCTCGGCGAGCAAGGCCCGGCCGACCCCGGTCGAGCCGGTGAAGGAGAGCTTCCTGACGCGGGGATCGGCCAGCATGGCCGACGTCAGAGGGCCGGGTGTCGACGTCGTCAGCACGTTCACGACGCCGTCCGGTACGCCGGCTTCGCTATAGAGCGCGGCGAGTGCATAGGCGGTCAGCGGCGTCTCGCTGGCCGGTTTCAGAATGACCGTGCAGCCTGCCGCGAGGGCCGGTGCGATCTTGCGTGTCGCCATCGCGGCAGGGAAATTCCACGGCGTGATGAGGACGCAGATGCCGATCGGCTGATAGTCGACCACGATCCGGTTGGTTCCGGACGGAGCGGTGCCGAACTCGCCGGTGATGCGAACAGCTTCCTCGGCGTTCCAGCGGAAGAATTCGGCTGCGTAAGCTATCTCGCCGCGCGCGTCGCGCAGGGCCTTGCCGTTCTCCAGCGAGATCAGCATGGCAAGCGTCTCCGACCGCTCGACCATCAGCTCGAAACAGCGCCTCAGAATCTCCGAGCGCTTGCGTGGAGCGGTCTCGCGCCACCCCTTGGCGGCCTTGGCCGCTGCCTCGACAGCGGCGGCGGCGTCCTCCAGGGTCGCATCGGGAACTGCCGCGATCACCGCGCCGGAGGATGGATCGGTGACCTTGACGAGCCCGCCGTCGGAAGACGGCAGCCATTGTCCGCCAATGTAGAGCCGGTGCGGAAAGCCCCGCACCTCGTAGAGATCCTGATCGAGTTGGGAGGCATTGTAGGGAAGGTTCATCGTCTTGTTCCTGACGTTCACATGGCGCAGGCGTTGAGATCGCCGTCATAGGCCGCCTGGACAAGGCGGCGCATGGCGGCGAGGTCGAATGGGCGCGGGTTGTTCTTGATCAGGCGATCGATGCCGAGCGCCTGCTCGGCGGTCCAGTCGAGCTTGTCGGGCGGAAGCCCCAGACCGGCCAGCGTCGGAGTGATACCGATCGCCGCAAACAAACGCCTGATCTCCTCGATGGTCGCGCCCGCCAGTTCGTCCGCGCTTCGACCGTGCGGCTCAAGGCCAAGAGCAATCCCTATCTCGGCGATCTCCGCCGCGGCCACACGGCTGTTGTAGCTCATGACATAAGGCATCATTGTCGCCACCCCCAGCCCATGCGGCGTATGTGTGAGCGCGCCGGCCGGGTATTGCACCGCGTGCGCCGCCGCCGTGCCGGCGGTGCCGAAGGCGCAACCCGCCGCCAGCGCTCCCATCATCACGTCGGCGCGCGCCTCTGCGTCGCCGCCGTCAGTGCACGCCTTCTCCAGGCTGCGGCCGAGCAGTTTGACGGCCAGCAGCGCGAAATGGTCGGTCAGCGGCGTCTTGCCGATGAAGACGTGGCGCTGCGGCAGGCTGAAGTCCCCGTCCCGGCACATGGCCGTGAAGGCCTCGATCGCATGCGTGAGCGCGTCGGCGCCAGCGATCGCGGTCAGGCCCGGCGGACAGGTCATTGTCAGTTCGGGGTCGCATATGGCAACGGCGGCAATGAGATGAGGGCTCGATATCCCGACTTTGAGCGTCCGATCCGGATCCGATATCACCGCGACGGGTGTCACCTCGGATCCT
Source organism: Mesorhizobium sp. B3-2-1 (assembly GCF_006439515.1). Classification (NCBI taxonomy): domain Bacteria; kingdom Pseudomonadati; phylum Pseudomonadota; class Alphaproteobacteria; order Hyphomicrobiales; family Phyllobacteriaceae; genus Mesorhizobium; species Mesorhizobium sp. B3-2-1. Next base: position 159,984 of record NZ_VFTI01000001.1, read on the forward strand.
GTGCCCGCAGTGGTCGGCACGGCGATGAGCGGCAGCATCGGCCCCGGAACCTTGAACTCGCCGTAGTAGTCCTGGAGCTCGCCGCCATGGCTGATCAGCAAGGCGGCGCATTTGGCGAAATCGAGACAGCTGCCGCCGCCGATCCCGATCACCATATCGGGCCCAAAGCCCCGCGCTTCCTCGACGCAGACCGCCACGGAGTCGCGCGGCACGTCCGGGAGGACACCGTCGTGAACCAGCACTTCGATCGACGCTGCCTGCAAGGATGCCATGACTTCGGCGAACACGGCCGTGCCGGCGAAACGCTCGTCGGTGCAGACCAGGGCGCGTCGGCCGTAGCGACCGGCCACGACCGGCAGTGCCTGGCGTTGGCCCTTTCCGAACAGAATTTCGCGCGGGAGCCGGAGGGCTGTGAGAAGGCTCATGACAGGCTGCATCCTCGAGGGGTGTCGGAGAAACTCACATTGCAAAATCCGCACCGAAGATCCTGAACTGAGGGGTGCCGATAAAATCGTATAGGATATCGTATTGCATCGGTCAAACCCTCGTGTTAGCAGTCTCCCCCTGTCGAGAGGCGAAAGAATGCAACCCGTCATTTTGAGCAATAATGGTGAAGCACCCACGGGAGCGGGTCGCATCCAGCGCGCGAGCAGCCTGGCCGAGGACGTCTACGAAGCCATCTTCGCGCAGTTGATGTCGCTGAAGATCGCACCCGGTTCACGCATCACCGTCGACAATCTGGTCAAGGAGTTCGACGTTTCCCATACGCCGATCCGCGAGGCGCTCGGGCGTCTCGAAGGCGAAGGCCTGGTTCTGAAGACGCATCTGATCGGATACCGCGCCGCACCGCAGATCACCCGGCGCCGTTTCGACGAATTGTACGAGATGCGTCTCCTGCTCGAACCGCACGGCGCGGCGAAGGCCGCTGCCGCGATGGACGAGGCCAAGCTCGGCACACTGCTGGAGGCAGCAGGCGTGATGTCGCGCCGCGAGGGCAAGGACGAGCGCCTGCGCTATTCAAATTTCGCCAGGCAGGACGCGATCTTCCACGACAAGATCATGGAATATGCCGAAAACGAGCTCATTCGCGAGACGCTGGGTTATCAACACACCCACTTCCACATATTCCGCCTGATGTACCACTCCCGCGTGACCGAGGAGGCGCTGGACGAACATGAGGCGATCCTGGCCGCGTTCGGCGCGGCCGATCCCGATGCCGCCGCCAAAGCAATGCGCGCCCACATCGAGCACTCGCGCGATCGCCTGCTGCCGGCCTTCGATTGAGGCGAAACCGATGTCCGCGCCGCTGAACACCAACGACAACGCCGAGGAACACTACTTCCCCGACTCTCCATCCTGAGGACCGACAAAGCCAATGCGGGGCGCAGCATGACTCGCCCCGCCCCTTTCACACGACAGAGGAACCGACTATGTCAGGCAAAAAAATATTGATGCTCACCGGCGAGTTCACCGAGGAATACGAGATCTTCGTCTACCAGCAGGCGATGGAAGCCGTCGGTCACACCGTCCATGTAGTATGCCCGGACAAGAAGGCCGGAGACCTCATCAAGACCTCCCTGCACGACTTCGAGGGCGACCAGACATACACCGAAAAGCTCGGCCATTTTCAGGTGATCAACAAGACGTTTGCCGAGGCGGAAAAGCAGCTCGATCAATACCACGCCGTATACTGCGCTGGCGGCCGCGGCCCGGAATACATCCGCACCGACAAACGGGTGCAAGCCATGGTGCGCCACTTCCACGACACCCGGAAGCCGATTTTCACCATCTGCCATGGGGTCCAGATTCTGATTGCCGTGGACGGCGTCGTGCGCGGCAAGAAGGTAGGCGCGCTCGCCGCTTGCGAACCGGAAGTGACGTTGGCAGGCGGAACCTATGTCGACCTCTCGCCGACGGAGGCCTATGTCGATGGCACCATGGTTTCCGCAAAGGGCTGGACCGCTCTAGCCGCCTTCATTCGCGAATGCCTCAAGGTGCTCGGGACTGAAATCCGGCATAGCTGATAGCTACAGCATGTCGTGGCGAACAGGATTCGCCCGACCTGCTGTAAGCTTCTGATTTTATGCATGTCGTTATCCCGGAACCGAGGACACTTCCGGGCGACGTGCATTAGCGACCGGCCTATTGCGAGATGCGCCGGTCCGCTTTCACCCTGAGGTGATCAAATCTACTGCCGTCTCGATGCCAGGGCAAAAACGCGCTGCGGCAGCCGCAGACCGCCGAGTCTACTGGTTTGCGATGACAGCTTTTATAAGCCCCGATTTCTCATTTGCCCATTGGGCGATGTAGCGGGGGCTGTCCTCCAGCGTCGTGCGATGCGTCACCAGCTTGGCCAGCGGAATAGCACCGATGCGGATCGCCGCCATGACGCGGTCGAAATCCGTGGTCAGGGCGTTGCGGCTGCCGATCAGTGTCATTTCGCGTTTGTGGAATTCCGGGTCGGAAAAGGTAATGTCATCCTTGATGACGCTTACCATTACCATGGTGCCGCCATGCGCCACGTAGGTGAACGCGGCCTCAATGGAAACCTTGCTGCCGGTTGCATCAAAGACCAGGTCGAAGCAATCGCCGTCCGTGCGGCCCCTCACCAGATCGCCGGGCGACGCCGCAGCACCGTCGATGACGGGGAAACCCAATTGATCCTCCGCAAAGTCCAGCCGCTCGCGGCTCGTGTCCATGATCGTGACCGTCTGTCCGGCAAGCCGTGCAAACAAGGCTGTGCCGAGGCCAATGGGGCCAGCGCCTATGACCAGCGTGCGCGTTCCGACCGAAAGCATCGACCGTCTTACCGCATGCGCGCCGATGGCGAGGAATTCGACAGCCGCCGCATCGGCAAGCGAAAGGCCGACTACCGGATAGAGGTTCGCCGCCGGCACCAGCAGTTGATCGCACATGCCGCCATCGCGATGCACGCCCAGCACCTCTATTGAGACGCAGCAATTCTGCTTGCCCTGCCGGCAGGCTATACATTTGCCGCAGTGCAGATATGGATTGATGACGACCTTCTCGCCAAGCTCGATATTGGCTCCCTCACCGACCATCAATACCGTCCCCGAGAGTTCGTGGCCCATGATCCGGGGGTATGCGAGGTAGGGATGCTTGCCCTCGAAGATGTGGTAGTCGGTGCCGCATATGCCGATATGGCTTATGCCCACCAGCACCCAGCCGGCGGAGGGCATGCCCGGGTCAGGACGGCTTTCGAGGACCAGTTCACCCGGTCTACGGCACACCACCGCTTTCATTCGACATCCATGTTCTGAGAAAAGAGGACCCGACGGCGGGTAGCCACCGCCGGGCCAGGGTCTGGGAGCTATTCGAAGTCCTTGACGTTCTGCAGAGTGACGAGCCCGGCGCCGGTATCGACATTGGCTTCGACGGCTTCACCGCGAATGGCCTTGACGACGGTGTCGATGCCAAGTTCACCCATCTTTGCCGGGAATTGCGCAACGCTGGCGTCTTCCGCGCCAGACTTTATCGCTTCGATTTCACCGCAGCAGGCATCGAAGCCAACCAGGATGAGCTTGTGTTTGGCGATGCCGGCATTGCTGATCGACTTGACGGCACCGGGGATGGGCGGACCGCAGGCAGAATAGATCGCCTTGAGATCGGGATTGGCTGTCAGGATGTCTTCCGCAACCGAGGTGCCGAGTTCAAGCGTGCAGTTGGTGGCGCCCTTGCCGACCACGTCGACCTTGACGTCGCCGAGCCCTTCCATCATGCCGGTGACGCGATCATCCAGCGCCGGAACGCCCGGTACGCCTTGCAGGATACCGATCTTGTCGCCGCTCTTGAGAACGGTTTTCAGATATTCTCCGGCGATCTTGCCACCATTGAGATTGTTCGTCGAAACCAGCGCCGTCTGGCCTTTCCAGTTCGGAATGCTGTTATCCACGAGCACCACCTTGATGCCGGCGGCGACGGCCTTGTCGAGCGCCGGGGCAACTGTTGGATCGACCGGCGTGATTGCCAAGCCCTTGACGCCTTGCGTGATCATGGACTCGATCAGCGCGATCTGGCCCTCGATGTCCGTGGCCGCCTGGCCCTGGCCGGTGACCAGCTCGATTTCAGGATGGGCGGCGGCGTATTTTTTGGCCGCATCCTCCATCGTCGAATAGAATGGCACCGGGAATTTCGTGATCAGGCCGACCTTGATCTTGTCGGCGGCCGAAGCAGGCATTGCGAATGCGATGGCGATCGCAAGTCCTCCCAATAGTCTTCTGTGCATCAGCATTCCGTTCCTCCCTTGGAATTGAGACGCCTTCCGGCGGAAGACGCTTCAGGCATTTGCGGACCGAGGCGGTCCGCAAAATCTCGAATGCGTTCAGGCCCCCACGATCATGGAAACCAACTCCTGCTTGTTGTCCTTGGTTGGCACCAGTTCGCCGACCTTGCGGCCCTGGCGCAGGACCACCGCACGGTCGGCGAGCTCGATGACGTGCTCCATATTGTGGGTGATCAGAATGACGGCGTTGCCCTGGTCGCGAAGCGTCGCCACCAGATTGAGAACCTGACGCGATTCACGCAGTCCAAGGGCTGCCGTCGGCTCGTCGAGGATGACGACCTTGCGGGCGAAGACCGTGGACCTCGCCACGGCGATGGCCTGTCTTTGTCCACCCGACATCATGGCGACGACCGCGTCCAACCGGGGCAGCGTGACCTTCAGCCTTTCCAGCAGGATCCGGGTTTCGGCGTCCATCCTGCGCTGCTGCAGGAAACGCAGGCCGCGCGGCAGCCATTGCGGAACGGCGAGTTCGCGGCCTGCGAAGAAGTTCTGCCCCGGCGTCAGATTGTCGAACAGCGCCAGGTCCTGATAGACGGTCTCGATGCCGGCAAAGCGCGCGTCGGCCGGCGAGCGTATCTGCGCGGGCAACCCGTCCAGCACGATCGCGCCGGCGTCGAGCTGATGGACGCCACTGATGCATTTGGTCAGCGTCGATTTCCCGGCGCCATTGTCACCGAGTAGCCCCAGAATTTCGCCTCGCCGCACCTCGATGCTGACATCGTCGAGCGCCATGACAGAGCCGAAGCGCTTGGTTGCACCGCTTACGGCGAGCACAGGATGGTCTGAAGTGCCGGGACTGCGGGCTTCGGCCGCGGGCGCGGTCATGGCTGCCTCCCGGCCTGCATGACACGCACGCGCCCTTCCAGGTAGTTGCGCAGCACATCGGCCTCGACCGCGATGACGATGACCACGCCTATGACGATGAGCTGGAAGAAGATATTGACGTTGAGCAGGTTGAGCGCGTTGCGGATGACGCCGATCATGATGGCACCGATCAGGGCATGGCCAAGGTGGCCGCGACCGCCGAGAAAACTGGCGCCGCCGATGATCACCGCGGCGATCGTGTCAAGCTCGAGCAAATTGCCGAACAGCGGCGAACCGGCGTCGGTGCGGCCGGCAAGGATGACAGCGCCGATACCGGCGCAGAGACCCGAAATCACATAGGCCGAGACCAGAACCCAAGACACCGGAATGCCCATGCGCAACGCGGCATCCGGTCTGCCGCCGACGGCATAGATCCAGCGCCCCCACACCATCGTCTTGGCCATGACAAACAAGACCGCGGCGACACCGACCACGACGAAGACCGAACCCGGCAAGCCCCAGATCGCCTCGCGGCCGAGCATGTCGATCGCATCCGGCATTCCAGGGATCGCACGCCCGTCGGCCAGTTCGAGGGCCAGGCCCTTGGCGATGCTCAGCGTTGCAAGCGTGATGATGAAGGGGTGTGGCAGCCGGCCGAAGACGTAGACCAGTCCATTTATCGCGCCCACCGCCGCGCCGCTTCCAACCATTACCGCGATCACGACGACCGCGGTAGCACCGGCATGAAAACTCAACGCTCCAAGAACGGAGGCCAGCGCAAGGTTCGATCCAACCGAGAGGTCGATGCCACGCGTCAGGATGACCAGATGCTGGCCCATCGCGACGACCGAAATGACAGCGGTCTGGGCAAGGATATTGCTGAGGTTGCGGCCGGTCAGAAAATAGGGCGACAGGAAGCCGAGGATGACAATCAGCAGCAGCAGGATCACAGCCGGGCCGGCGCTGAGCAACATCAAGCCAAGCGCCAGACCCGGCGCCGCCTCCGCTTTCCTCGACGCTTGAGCCGTGCCTTCGTCAGCAGTGGCGCTGCTGTTTCCCACCTCAGGCAAAACTTTCCTCCCCGCGCGAACTCTTGCGAGCCGCGCGCCACCAAGTCGTGTCAATTTCGATCTTCTTGTTATCGATAAAAAACATCTTGGAGTATCGGGTCAAGTTGTTTTTTATGGATAAAGGTCATGCTAGAAAGGACAAGACTTTCTCTGGAGGCCCCGATGAAAACCGACACCGTTTACAAGAAGGCGTTCAATCGCGTGGCCCACATGATGCGCGACGGGCAGTTGGCCGGTCAGCTTCCATCCGAGAACGAGCTGCGGCGGCGGGTAGGCGTCAGCCGCACGACGATACGCAAGGTGCTGGAAGAACTTGTCCACCGAGCCATGGTCAGCGAAGAGAACGGCATTCGGGCAGTTGGGCGACCGGCCAACGATGATGACTGCTACCCGGACGCGGAAACCACGCCCCGCGCGACGCATGTCGAACAGCAATTCATGGAGTGGATGCTGCGTGGCGACACCAGGCCCGGGACCAGCATCAACGAGCTTGACCTCGCCCGGCAATTTGGCGTCGCAACCAACGGCATCAGGGAATTCCTGATCCGTTTCAGCCGCTTCGGCCTGATCGAGAAGCGGCCGAATTCCGGGTGGCTTTTCAAAGGTTTCACGGAAGACTTCGCACTCGAGCTGTTTGAAATCAGAGTGATGTTCGAGGTGCGGTCGGCGCGCCTGTTTTCACAGCAGCCCGACAGTTCTCCGCTGTGGGCGAAACTCGCCGCGCTCAAGTTATCGCACATTGAACTGCTCGAGCACATGGAAAGCCGCTTTCACGACTTCTCCAGGCTGGACAATCGTTTTCACCGGCTCATCAACGAGGCATCGCCGAACCGGTTCATCGATGACTTCTACGACATCATCACGTTCATTTTTCACTATCACTATCAGTGGAACAAGCAGGACGAAAAGCAGCGCAATCAGGCAGCCATCGTCGAACACATCGTTTTTATCGATGCGCTGGAAAGCCGCAATGCAGCGCGGATCGAGATCGCCTGTCGCGCGCACCTCGACTCGGCAAGGGAAACGCTGACGCGTTCGCTGCTGGTATTTGATGAGATTCCGACAGGATAATTACCCGACATATGGCGGCGCATTACTGCCCGGAAGCTAAGGGGAGATGGCGTCCGTGCGCAAAGAAGATGGTTCAGTCGAAGAAACCTGTATCCTCTTCCCTGAGATACTTCCTGGCTGCTTCGGCGTCGATGTCGAGGCCCAGCCCCGGTGCTTCGAGCAGATCCACCATGCTGTCCTTCACGATCTGCTTGGGCAGGCCGATGACGATGTCGTTCCACCAGGGATCGGAGGCACTCGGGTATTCGAACGCCACGTAGTTGGCGGGCAAGGTGGCGCAGACATTGATCAGCGCGCCGAGGCCCAGCAGGCCGTTCGCGGTGCCGTGCGGCGCCATCAGGATCGAGTGCATATAGGCGTGCTCGGCGACCCATTTGAGCTCGGCAATGCCGCCAATGTCGGCAGGATCGGGGCCGATGACGCGCACCGCCTGCGTCTCGATCAGCTCCTTGAAATTGTGCCTGAGGTAAATCTGCTCGCCGGTATGGATCGGCGTCGAAGTAGAGGTGGTCAGCTCCCGGTAGGCTTGCGGGTTGACCCACGGCACGTAGTCGCCGGTCAGCATATCCTCGAGCCACATCAAATTGTACTTCTCGACCGCGCGAGCGAACTTGATCGCATCGGGCAGCATCCAGCCCGGGCCGCAGTCGAGCGCCAGGCTGACCTTGTCGCCCAACACTTCCTTCATCGCGATCACGCACTCGAGCATGTGGTTGAAACCGCGTTCGCTGATCACGCCCTGATCCATGGCACCGTGATAGCCGGCCTTCTTCTGCGTTACGCCATAGTGGAAAGCATCGACCGTGTCCTTCATGTTGGAATGGAACGAGATTCCTTGCTTGACCATGAAGAAATTCTGCGGCTGCTCCATCATCCATTTGACATCGGCGGCGTAATCCTCCGGCCGGTCGCCCGTGCGCTTCTGGCGGATCGAGCCGTTGTAGACGCGCACCTTGTCGCGCACCTTGCCGCCGAGCAGCTTATATGCCGGCACGCCCGCCGCCTTGCCGGCAATGTCCCACAGCGCATGTTCGATGGCGCTGACCGCCGCGCCATAGGGCTTGAAAGAGCCGCGTTGGCGGATCTTCAACATGACCCGCTCGACGTCGGTCGGATCCTCGCCGATCAGCGCCTCGCGGAAATGCAGCACCCATGGCTTGAGGTAGGTCTTGGTGAACTCGACCTCGCCAAGGCCGTAGAGACCTTCGTCAGTGACGATACGGACGATGGGATGTTTGCCGATAACGGCGCACCGCAGGTCGGTGATCTTCATGGCGCAGTCCTATTTCACAGACGAGAAAGCTGTCGGCGTGAGCAGCTGGCTGCTGATATTGGCAATGATCTGCCCGTCGCGCTCAGACTCGTCCCGGGCCTTGTGCCATGCCGGATCGGTGACGAAAGCCGCCCATTTCGCCTCACGCTCGGCCAGCGATTCCCAGGCGAGGAAATAGGTGAGGCGATTGCTGTTTTCGCCGATCGCCGTGGTGAAAAACCCGGCTTGGCGGATGCCATGCCTCTCCCAGATGGCCAGCGTTTGGTCGGAAAAGCGCTTGAGCAAAGTCGGCAGCCTGCCCGGCAGGCAGTCATAGATACGCAGTTCGTAGATCATGGTTTCGTCCGTTTCTTTCTTCGCCTCTCCCTTGGGAGAGGTCGACACGAATGGTCGTCGTTGGCCCTGTGAGCCTGGGGGAATGAGGGCAAGGGGTCTGGGCTAACTCCAGGTCCGGTCCCAGCTATATTCATTGTCCCAATGCTCGGTGGATTGCCATATCCCCGTGACACCGGGCTGCAGATGCTGGCTGATCACCTCGTCGACCACATCGTCTATGCCCAGCCCCGGCTTGTCGGGCACGGTGATGAAGCCGTCCTTCACAAGCGGCTTGGGCAGACCCGTGACGATATCGTCCCACCAGTCCACTTCGACGCTGTGAAACTCGAGCGCCATGAAGTTCTCGGTCGCGGTGGCGACATGCGCGGCGGCCATCGCGGCGATCGGACTTTCGGCCATATGGATCGCCATGGCGACACCGTGATCCTGCGCCATATCGCCGATCTTCTTGGTCTCGAGAATGCCCCCACTGGTGAGCAGGTCCGGGTGGATGACCGAGAGGCCGCCGCTCTTGAGCAGCGGCTCGAAGCCTTCCTTGAGGTAGATGTCCTCGCCGGTGCAGATCGGCACCGTGGTAGCCCGCTGCAATTGCCGGTACTGCTCGGTGTATTGCCAGGGGATCACGTCCTCCAGCCAGGCCGGAACGTATTTCTCGATACGGCGCGACAGGCGTATGCCATCCTGCAGCGAGATGTGGCCGACATGGTCGATGGCAAGCGGGATCTCGTATCCGATGACCTCGCGAACCTCGTGGATATACTGCTCGAGCAGGTCTATCCCCTTTTCGGTGAAATGCAGGCCTGTGAACGGGTGCTGCACGTTCTGCGCGTCATAAGCGAGATTGCGGGCCTTGCGCTCCTCGAACGAGCCACCGCAGCCGCGCGGGTTGCCGTTAAACCCTTCGAAGGCGCCGGCGGGTGCGACCACGGCGCCCGGGACATGGGCGATCTGCATCAAGCCCAGATCCATCTTCAAGAAGGTGAACCCGCGGCCCATGCGTTCCTTGAGGCGCTTGCCGGTTTCGGTGCCGCTGGGTTTCTCGGCGTCGGTATCGCAATAGACGCGCACCTTGTCGCGGAACCGTCCGCCCAGCATCTGGTAGATCGGCACGCCATAGGCCTTGCCGGCGATGTCCCACAGCGCGATTTCGACCGCCGAGACGCCGCCGCCCTGCCGGCCGTGCCCGCCGAACTGCTTAATCCGGCGAAACAGGCGGTCGATGTCGCAGGGGTTCTCGCCAAGCAGCCGGCTCTTCAACATCAGCGCGTAGGTGGCGCTGGCGCCGTCGCGCACCTCGCCAAGCCCGACGATGCCCTGGTTGGTATAGATCTTGAGCAGCGCCGAGGTGAACGGCGCACCGACGATCTCGGCCACCCGCATGTCGGTGATGCGAAGCTCGGACGGCTTCGAATTGGTGTTGACCCGGTTGAGGGCCTCGTCGGCTCCATCCGTCCTTGGCATAACTTATCCTCGTTCTGGTCGGCGGGCCTGTCGCCCCGCATGCTGCCGATGGCGCTAGCCCAGTTCGATCTCATGGGCTTGCAAATAATCGCGGTTCATCTCGATGCCGAGACCCGGCCTCGACGAAAGCTTGAGGCTGCCGTTCGAAACGTCGAGCGGCTTGTCGATGAGATGATTGTACTTACCCAAATTCCACTCCGACGTTTCGAGCTTGTAGAAGTTCGGAACGGTCATCATCACCTGCGCTCCCGCAACCACGTTGATCGGCCCCGCGGCATCATGGGGCGAGACCGGGATGTAGTAGGCTTCGCACAGGGCGGAAATCTTCTTGAGTTCGGTAATGCCGCCGGTCCAGGTGACGTCGGGCATGATGTAGTCGGCGAGGTTGTTCTCGAGCACCGGCACGAAATCCCACTTCGTGTGGCCGCGCTCGCCCCACGAAATGGCGGCACTGACCTTCTCGCGCACCTGCTTAAGGGCGTTAAGGCTCTCGGGCGGACAAGGCTCCTCGAACCAGTCGATCTGGCCGGCTTCCTCGAGGCTGCGACAGAGGCGAATGGCGGTCGGAACGTCGAAGCGGCCATGCGCATCGATGAGAATGTCGACATCTGGTCCCGCCGTTTCGCGGATCAGAGCCGTGAGTTCGGCAGCCTCGCGCTCGTCCTTGCGGGTCATGCTGCCATCGAGGTAGCCGTCACGCTGTTCGCGCGACACGCCGCCGGCACCGCGACCCTGGTGAGGGAAAGGATCGAACTTGAGAGCAGTGTGTCCGGATTCGACGATGTCCAGGATTTCGCGGGCCACAGCATCCTTGCTGGTGAATTTAGCCTGGTTGGGATGGGTGTAGAGCGCGATTTCATCCCGGACTGGCCCGCCCAAGAGCTCGTAGACCGGCTTGCCGAGAGCTTTGCCCCTGAGATCCCAGAGGGCTATGTCGATCGCGCTCACGCATTCGACCGCGGCGCCGCGGCTGCCCATATAGGTGAAGCTGCGGAAGATCTTGTGCCAGAGATGCTCGATACGCGCCGGATCCTCGCCCGTCACCGCGGCTCCGATCTGTCGAAGGATCGTGCAGAGGGCACGGTTGGCGAGCTCGGTGGTGGTGGTGATCTCTCCCCAGCCGCTCACCCCCTCGTCTGTCGTCACCTCGACGAACAGGAATTCTCCCCAATAGGAAGCATCGGACTTGATCAGCCACGGCCGAACGCTCGTGATTTTCATTTCAACTACCTTTGTCCGTAATCCTAGACTTGATCCCTCGTCCTATCCGGCCCGAGCGGCGTTGCGCGCACGCATCTGTTCGAGAACATGCCGGCCGGAACCCTCGACATGGCGGGAAATGAGTTCGGCTGCCTTGTCTGCCTCTCCCGCCTTGATGAGCGCAATGAGTTCGCGGTGCTCGCGAATGATCGCGGCACGCCGCGCGAGCGTAAAATTGAAGCGTCGGCTCACCGCTCGCAGCACTTCGCGATGCTTCCACCAGAGCTCGGCTGCATGGCGGTTATAGTGCCGCTGGTACATCACGGTGTGGAAGGCTGTATCCAGTTCGCTGTGCCTGAACGTGTCGGCGAAGTTGTTCTCTTCGATCAGGCCTTGGATGCGTTCCAGTTCGGCGATGTCCTCGCCGGTAGCCATACCCACGAACCATCGCGTCAAGGCTGGTTCGATCAGAACACCGATTTCGTAGATGTCGCGGACAAAATCCTGATCGATGGGCCTTACACGCGCCCCGCGATTGGGCGAGAAGATGACGAACCCCTCGCCGCGCAACAGTTGCAGGGCCTCGCGCACGGGATTGGTCGACGTGCCGTGGCGGCGGGCGAGATCGGTGACAACAAGCCGTTCGTTGGCGGCGAGCCGTCCCTCGATGATGTCTTCCCTTATCAGTTCGTAAAGCGAGGCGCCCTCGCTGGAGGCTCCGATGGCGTCGATCCCCGCAGGTGGCTTTGCTTTGAAATCGCTTGTTTCGGCCAAGGCCGGCTCCCCAAATTAATACACAGTCTGTCCGATATCACGCACGGTTCCCACAAACAATGTACGATCTGGCGCGTTGACAGGCAATTCATGATCTGAAAACGTACTAACCGATCGAGGGGGTACATTATACCGAAAGAACCATCCTCGCGATCGCAGGGCGGAGAACCAGGGAGGATACCTATGACGAGGATCATGCTCGGCAGTGCGGTCCTGCGCGGCACTGTCGTCGGAGTTTTGGCGGCATCGCTTATGTCCACGTCGGCGCTGGGTGCGCCGCCGGTCGACCTGAGCAAATGGTCGCCCGAATATGTGCGCTCCATCGCCGGAACACAGGATTTCGACACGGCCGGCGATTGCGCCAAGATCACCCCGCTCGATTACAAGGGGCGACTGACTTTCTGGTATCAGGGCGTGTTCGAGGGCGACCCCGACCTCCTGCGCCAGTACTACAAGGATTTCTTCGAGACTTTCCGCAAGACCTATCCGAACATCCAGCTCGAGGAACAGGCACTCACCTATAACGACCTTCTCGACAAATTCCGCACGGCACTCCTGGGCAATGCCGCGCCGATGGCGGTGCGCCTGCAAATCCTGGGCGGTACCGAATTCGCCTCGAAGGGCTACCTGCAGCCGCTCAAACCCGAGGATGTCGGCTATTCGACCGAGGATTTCTGGCCCGGCGCCATGAAGGCCGTGACCTGGGATGGGGTGACCTACGGCATACCGACGAACAACGAGACGATGGCGTTCATCTGGAATGCCGACATCTTCAAGCGTGCGGGCCTCGATCCGGACAAGGCTCCGGCAACCTGGGACGACGTCGTCAAATACTCCAAGCAGATCCACGACAAGCTCGGCATTGCCGGTTACGGCCTCGTGGCTCGCAAGAATGCCGGCAATACGCCCTATCGCTTCATGCCGCAGTTGTGGGCCTATGGCGGCGGCGTCTTCGACGAAGCCACCGCGAATCCGACTTACAAGGAAGTGGAGCTCGACAGCCCGCAGAGCAAGGCGGCGCTGCAAGCCTCATACGACATGTATGTTCGCGACAAGTCTGTTCCGGTTTCGGCACTTACCAACCAGCAGGCCGACAACCAGCCTCTGTTCGTCGCCGGCCAGTTGGGCATGATGATCTCGCACCCGTCCGACTACAACGTCATGCTCGACCTCCAGGCCAAGGCGACCGGAACCGACAAGGACAAGGCGCAGACCGTTATCGACAACATGCGCTACGGCCTGATCCCGACCGGCCCCGACGGCAAGCGCGCCGTCGTGTTCGGCGGCTCGAACATTCACATCCTGAAGCCCGAATACGTAGAGGGCGGCAAGGTGGACGAGCCGGCGGCGAAGGCGATCATCTGCATGTGGACGAGCCCTGAATGGTCGCTGAAGATGGCCTATGCCGGCTCGAACCCGGGCAACCTCAACGGCTTCAAGACCAAGTGGATGAAGGAACGTCTGAACAACATCAAGTTCCTCGATGTCACGACCTCGATGCTGCCGTATGGCATCCCGTTCCCGGCGCTGCCAGAGTCCCCGGAGATCATGAACATCATCGTCCCGGACATGCTGCAGAATGCCCTGACCGGAGCGATGACCGTCGATCAGGCAGCGGACGACGCGGCCAAGAAGGTGAAAGACCTGATGGGCGGACTCTAGTCCGGACCTGACCTCCGATCTGGCCGGCTGCGCCGAGAGTGCAGCCGGTTCGTTCCGAAGAACAAGGGCACGCCACAGTGACGATCGTGACCGGCAAGGCCGAGGGTCGCCGAAAATTGCAACGCGGCAGGTCCGGCGCGTTGCGGAACGTCTGGGAGCATCGCGCCGACTATGCGTACGTGCTCCCGGCAATCGCCGTGATGCTCATCGTCATCGCCTATCCGATCTACTACACGATCGAGTTGTCGTTCTATAAGACGCCGCCTGGTCTGCAGCTCCGCGACAAGACATTCATCGGCTTCGAAAACTACACCACCATCCTCACCAGTGAGGTGTTCTGGAAGGTAACCTGGAACACCCTGATCTGGACATTCGGGTCCACCTTCATCTCTTTTGTCCTGGGGTTTGCCACGGCGCTGGCGCTGCACCGCGACTTTGTCGGCCGCGGTGTCCTGCGCGCTATCCTGATCATTCCCTGGGTGATCAGCGCCGTCGCCGCCTCCTATATCTGGAAGTGGATCTACCATTCGGATTTCGGCATCATCGGCGCGGTGCTGGTGGGCCTCGGACTGACCGACCGGCCGCCCAATTTCATCGACAACGTCAGCACTGTGCTGCCCTCCCTGATCGTCGTCAATATCTGGCGCGAGTTCCCGTTTGCCATGATCATGATGATGGCCGGCCTGCAGACTGTCCCAGACCAGTTGTTGCGCGCCGCCAAAGTCGACGGGGCCAACGCATGGCAACGCTTCTGGCACGTCACCTTCCCGCACTTGCGCAACGTCTCGGTGGTGACGATCCTGCTGCTGGCGGTAGCCAACTTCAATTCCTTCATCATCCCCTGGATCATGACCGGAGGCGGGCCGTCAAACGCATCGCATATCTGGATAACCCACATTTACGAGCTCGCCTTCGGCCGCCAGCGCTGGGGCGTGGCATCCGCCTATTCGGTGCTCCTATTCCTCATCCTGATGGCGCTGGGCTATTTCTACGTCCGTGCGCTGAACGGCAATGAGCGGAAAGAGGGGAGCGCATGAGCACGATCGCCGAGACAGCCTCTCGAGGCCGGACCCGTCGCCGCATGCGCGTCGACGGATGGCGGTGGGCCGGGCGCATCTTCCTGTTGTTCATGCTGCTCTACACCGCGGTTCCGATGATCTGGATGCTGATCACCTCCATCAAGTCCGGCTTCGCGGCGACGCAATTCCCGCCACAATGGTGGCCGGACGAGCCTACGCTTGCCAGCTACCAGAAGCTGCTCGATCCGCAGAACAGTGTCGGCCAGGACTTCCTGCGCTTCTTCTGGAACAGCCTGTTCGTGTCGACCGCCACGACAATCCTTTCGGTGATCGTGGCCGTCCCCGCGGCCTATGCGTTTTCGCGCTTCACTTTCCCGGGCCGGAACTTCCTGTTCTTCGCCGTGCTGCTGCGCAACATGTTCCCGGCGGTGATCTTTCTCGTGCCGCTCTTCATCCTGATGCGCGCGATCGGGCTGGTGAACACGCATGGCTCGCTGATCCTGACCTACCTCACCTTCGGCCTGCCCCTGGCGATCTGGCTGCTCAAGGGCTTCTACGACAATATCCCGGTGCAGCTCGAGCAGGCGGCGCGCATCGACGGGGCAACGCGGTTTCAGGCCTTCATCATGATCGTGATGCCGCTCTCGACGCCGGGGATCATCGCCACTGCGATCTATTCCTTCATCGGCGCATGGAACGAATACATCTACGCCTACACCTTCCTCTCCAAGAACGACCAGTTGACGCTGCCGGTCGGCATCCAGCGCTTCTTCTCGGAAAATACGACGGACTTTCCGGGCCTGATGGCGGCGAGCTTCATGATGAGCGTGCCCGTCGTGGTGCTGTTCCTCGTCCTGCAACGATACTTCGTACGCGCCCTGACAGAAGGCGCGGTCAAGCATTAGGGAGTTGCCGATGGCCCACGTGGTCCTCAAAGATCTCGTCAAGACCTACGGTAACTTCAAAGCCGTCAACGACGTTTCGCTGACGGTCAGCGACGGCGAGTTCGTTGCGCTCGTCGGCCCTTCAGGCTGCGGCAAGACAACCACGCTCAATCTCGTCGCGGGGCTGACCCCGGTCACCTCGGGCGACATCGTCATCGGGGACCGGGTGGTCAACGATCTCGACCCCAAGGACAGGGACATCGCAATGGTGTTCCAGAACTACGCGCTCTATCCGCAAAAGTCGGTCTATATGAATCTCGCTTTCCCGCTGCAGATGCGCAGACTGCCCAGGGACGAGATCGACAAGAAGGTCAAGGAAGCGGCGCGCGTGCTGGACATGACGCACCTGCTCGAGCGCAAGCCGCGTGAACTTTCGGGCGGCCAGCAGCAGCGCGTCGCCCTGGGCCGCGCGCTCGTGCGCGACCCAGCGGTGTTCCTCATGGACGAGCCGCTCTCCAACCTCGACGCCAAACTGCGCGTGCAGATGCGGTCGGAGATCAAGCGCTTCCACCAGGATCTGAAGGCGACGATCATCTATGTGACGCACGACCAGCTCGAAGCCGTGACGATGGCCGACAAGATGGCGGTGATGAACGGTGGCTTCCTGCAGCAATACGATTCACCGGCGCAGGTCTTTGCCCATCCGGTGAACATGTTCGTCGCCAGCTTCATCGGCAGCCCGGCGATGAGCCTCATTCCGCTGGAGGCGTCCTCCGCGAACGGCGGAACCGTGTTGACCAGCGCGGAGGGTTGGAGCCTCGGGCTCTCGCCGCGCAACGTCCAGAAGGTCACGAAGGCAACGACCAAGAAAGTCGTACTCGGCGCACGTCACTCGACGATCAAACTGCACAAGAGTGCGGTGCCGGGCAGCATCCCGGCCAAGGTCTACACGGTGGAGCCAACCGGAGACGTCACCTTCGTGCAGGCGATCCTGTCCGGCGCCATAGTCAACGTCAGCGTGCCGCCGAACATTGCCGTCGCGCCCGACGAGCGGATCTGGCTCGAGTTCGACCAGGAGCGGATGCATCTGTTCGACGGCGAAACCGAAATGGCCCTCGAGGCCGGCTGAGACAGGGCGGAATGCTTGTGGGACGTGGATGACTGCGAAGCTTAAGATCACCGCGATCAAGTCCTATCCGGTGTGGGTGGGAACGCGCAACCAGATGCTGGTCAAGGTCGAGACCGACCACGGCATCTTCGGCTGGGGCGAGAGCGGCCTGAGCGGACGCGAGAAGGCCGTGGCCGGCGCGGTCGAGCACTATAGCGAGTTTCTGGTCGGCCGCGACCCCATGCAGATCGGGCGGATCTGGCAGGAGGTTTACCGCAGCCAGTATTTCGAAGGCGGGCGCGTTCTGCAGGCGGCGATATCCGCCATCGACATCGCCCTTCACGACATCAAGGGCAAGGCGCTGGGGGTGCCGGTCTACGAGCTGCTGGGCGGCAAGCAACGGGACCGGATCCCCACCTTCGCCTCGACCGGAGACGAGGCCGAGGGCGATGTTGCCATCGAGCGGGCCCGCGAACTGCGCGCCCAGGGCTGGCAGGCAATCCGCTTTTTCCCCGTCGGGCAAAACAGCAGGGACATCTTCGAGCCCCGCGAGTCGATCGGCGCTACAGCGACTATGCTGAACAAGGCGCGCGGGGCGCTGGGCGACGATGTCGTCCTCGGCATCGACTATCATCATCGGCTGTCGGTGGCGGAGGCGGCGAGCTTCTGCAACAAGCTCGACCGCGGCGTGCTCGATTTCCTCGAGGAGCCGATACGCGACGAGACGCCGGAGGCCTACGAGTCCCTGCGCACCATGACCGACATCCCCTTTGCCATCGGCGAGGAATTTGCAAGCAAGTGGCAGTTCCTGCCTTATATCGAGCGCGGCATCCACCAGTTCAACCGGCTCGATATCTGCAATGTCGGCGGGTTCACCGAAGCGATGAAAGTCGCCGGCTGGAGCGAGGCGCACTATGTGGACCTGATGCCACACAATCCGCTTGGTCCAGTATGCACGGCCGCGACCGTGCATCTGGCCGCCGCGGTACCCAATTTTTCGTGGCTGGAGACAAGGGCGCCCGAAGCAAAGCTTGGCTTCGACAATTCCGAATTCTTCCCGGTGCAACCACGGCTCGACGGCCCCGATTATCTCGTCACCGATCTGCCGGGGCTCGGCGTCGAGGTCAACGAAGAGGCGGTCCGCGCGCAGAGCTTCCGTTTCTGGGAAGCGCCCCACCTCAAGCGCCGCGATGGTTCTGTCACGAACTGGTAGTTCCCTTTCAATCGGAGTCCACAATGACGCATACTTCCGACATCACGCGGCCGCCCAAGGATCTGATCGACGCGCTAAGGGAGATCGGCGCCGCGACGGTCGCCGGCACGCTTGGCCATATGGGCTTCCGCAATCCGCACATGGTCGGTCCGGTGGCGCAGAACCACGGCAAGTCGATCGTCGGGCCGGCGCTGACGCTGCAGTTCATGCCGCAGCGGCCGGACCTCTTCACCGAGGGCGAATATGCCGACCCGGAGACGCAATTGCACCGGCATGTGCTCTACCACGCGCAGGAAGGCGACGTGGTCGTGGTCGACGCGCGCGGCGACATGAGCTCGGGCGTCTTCGGCGATATGATGTCGACGTATTTCAAGGGCAGAGGCGGCGCGGGTATCGTCATCGACGGGTGCATGCGCGACCGGCCCAATGTCGAAAAGCTCGATCTGGCGCTATGGCTGCGCGGCTGGACGCCCAACTACCATGTGCAAACCAGCATCTATCCCAATGCCGTCAACGTTCCGATTGCCTGCGGCGGTGTCACGGTGATCCCCGGCGACATCATCGTCGCCGACGACGACGGGGTGGTCGTGCTGCCCGTCGCAATGGCCGCAAAGGTGATCGATGAATCACAGAAGCATCACGACTGGGAGGAATTTTCGCGCATGAAGCTCATGGAGGGCGGGTCGTTGCAACGCTATTATCCGCTGCACCCAAGTGCCAACGAAGAGTATGAGGCTTGGCGAAAGGCCAACCCCAAATTTCAATAGACGGACGAGAGCATGGAATGTTTCTCGAATTGTCCATTGCCTTGTCAGGCACGGATTCTTTCGACGCAAGAACCCTGCGGTCGCCGATAGCTTTGGCGCGTGAGCTCAGCCATCGTGCCGATCTTCTCGGTGAAACTCGAGGAGGAAAAAGCTAACCCATATCAAGTTGCGTGGGTTGGCAGACAGCTCCATCAATGCCGGCGCCGTCGGCCAACAAATTCTCGCACCAAGCTGATCGTGTCACCGATACCTTGCCTGGTTCCATTTATGGCCAAGCAGCGAAAGGATGATGATCAGCCCGTTGAAGAACTGGACGTAGAAGCCGCTCAGGCCAGCCGCCACAACGCCGGTCTGGATGAACGACACCGTGACCGCGCCGATCGCGCCGCCGGCCACTGTGCCGATACCGCCCCAGGTCGGCGTGCCGCCGACGAACACCGAGGCCAGCACCGGCAAGAGATAGCCGTCGCCTGCCGTCGGCCACCAGGTGAAGTTGATCATCACCGAGAAGGTGCCGGCGATCGCGGCCCCGATGCCGACGAAGACGAATACTTTCACCCGCACGCGCTTGACGTCGATGCCCATCTGCTGGGCACTGTCGGGATTGTCGCCGACCACCTTGACCTGCGCACCGAAGCGGTGGCGGTTGTAGAGCAGCGCCGAAAGGACGACGAAGGCGATGGCCCAGAATATCTGCACTGGGACGCCCAGGATCTGGCTGGAAAAGATCCTGTAGGCCCAGCTGTCGGCAAGGCTGGTCAGCGACGTCGATCTGCCCTCATTGATGATCTGGATCAGTCCACGCAGCAGGAAATTCATGCCAAGCGTGGCGATCAGCGACGACAGCCCGCCATAGACCACCAGCGACCCGACGAGGAAACCGAGCAGCGTGCCGGTGACCAGCGCTGCCGCAATGCCGAGGAACGGATCGTAGCCGGCCTGCACCACCAGCGCGAAGACCCAGGAGGCAAAACCCATCGTCGCGGGAAACGACAGGTCGATCTCGCCGCAGGTGACGACGAAGACCAGCGGCACGACCACGAACAGCGCCACGGGAAGCGTGGTGAGCACGGCGCTGTAGAGATACCAGGTTGTGAAGACCGTCGGGTTGGCGATCATGAACACCGCCATCATGACGATGAACACGCCGAGCGTGCCAAGCGACGCGCGGTTGTCAAGGATGAAGCCGCGCATCCAGTGATCGGACGGGTGCTTCCACTCGTTCTGGGAACTGCCTTGGCGGGAAGTGCCGGCCGCCGGCTCGTGCAGATTGGGCTCCATGGTCTTGCTCATCGTGCTCTCTGCTCCGCGTCGCCGGTGTCGTGCAACCCGGCCAACCCACCCGGATGTGCGACGTCTTCCATGAAATTGATGAGATCTTCGGCCGACTTGACCTCGCTCCGGTCGGCTGTGAGCGCGACCTTGCCGCGATCCAGCACCACGAAGCGATCGGCGATGTCGAAGACATGATGGATGTTGTGGCCGATGAACAGGATCGAGCGGCCGCTCGCCCGCACCTGGCGCACGAAATGGAAGACCTTGGCGGTCTCGGTCAGAGACAGCGCCGTCGTCGGCTCGTCGAGGACGATCAGTTCCGCCTGCTTGTAGATGGCGCGCGCGATCGCCACGCCCTGACGTTCGCCGCCCGACAACTGGCCGACGATCGAGTGCGGCGTGAATACTTTCGAGGTGAAGCCTATCTCGCGCATCAGCCGACTCGCCTCCTCGATTTCCTTGCCGACCTTCAGCCAGCCGAGAAAGCCGGTGAGTTCGCGGCCCATGAAGATATTGCGCACGATCGTCTGCTGCACGGCCAGCGCCCGGTCCTGGAACACCGTTTCGATGCCGGCCTCGCGCGAACGTGCCGCATTCCATCCGGTCACCGGCTCACCGCGGATGAGGATCTCGCCGCTGGTCGGCTTGACCACGCCCGACAGGATCTTGATCAGCGTCGACTTGCCGGCGCCGTTGTCGCCGATGAGGCCGACCACCTCGCCGCGGTCGACGCTGAGATTGACCCCGCCAAGTGCGTAGACGTGGCCGTAGGACTTGGCGATATCGCGCAGTTCTATGAGACGTTCGGCCATTGGATCCTCGCTTGATTGTTACGCACCAGCGGTCCCGCCGGCCGGGGCCTGATCCCGGCCGACGGCTTGGGAGCTCAGCGCAGCGCCTGCTTGGCGAGTTCCGCGACGATCTCGTAATTCTCCGGCGTGACGAAGCCGGCGCCGGTGTCGACATTCATCGGCGCCAGACCCAGCACCACTTGCTGGCAAAGGCTGAGGATCGGCAGATAGCCCTGCAGGAACGGCTGCTGGTCGGCCGTCAGCTGCACCCAGCCGCCCTTGAAGCCTTCGACGATCTGCGGGCTGGTGTCGAAACCGAAGTTGAAAATATCGCCGGGCTTGCGCCCCGCCGCCTGCATGTAGGTTGCGACATTGCCGAGCATCTGGCCGCCGGGATAGCCGACCGCCTTGATGTCCGGGTGATTGAGGAGCGCCGCCGTGATCACCGGAATGGCGAGGTTGGGGTCGGAAGCCCATTCGCCGCTCGGCGGCGAGGACAGCTGGATGACCTCGACCCCCGCTTCCTTCAGCGCCGCCACCGTGCCGCGCTCGCGCGCGCCCCGGTTCTCGTTCTCGAACGGGCCGATCATGATTGCCTTGTCGCCGGCCTTGAGCTTGCCGAGCTTGAACGCTTCGGCGCCGAGCGCGCGGCCCTGCTGTTCCTGCTGCGCGCCGACATAGCCGCCACCGAACGCGGCCGTCACCTTCGGCACCGGGACGTTCTGGTACATCATCTTGATGCCGTCCTTATGCGCCTCTTCGGCGAGCGGCATGATCGCGGCGTCGCCCGGATGGCCCATCATGGCGATGCCCTGAGGCTTGACCGCGACCGCTTCGCGCAATTGTTGCACCATCTTCTCCGCGTCCCATTGGGAGAAGATGTAGTCGACCTTGGGCCCGAGATCGGCCGCGGCCTGCTTGGCGCCATTGTAGACGATGGTGCCGAAGGCGTCGCCCTCGGCACCGCCGACGAAGAAGCGGATGTGAACGTCCTTGCACCATTGGGCGTCGAGCGCCTGCGCCGGCAAGGTGGAGATTGCGGCGGTAAGCGCCGTGGCCGCCGCCACGACGGTCGTGCGCAGAAGTGTCGTTCTGATCGCGATGCTCATGCACGTTCCTCCCATTGTTTCCCTCGTCAGCCGAGGGGGCCTTTGAACGATTGCTTTGGCAGTACCACTTGCGGCCGGCTCCTCCCGCCGACCGATCCTCACGCCGGATTTGGCAGGTAGCTCGCACCTCCCCGGCATAGCTTGAGATACTCCAGCGCCCGCGCCTGCCCCGTGATCTCGAGGTCACCGCGATAGACCGGATCGTGCCAGCCTTCGATGTCGATGGCGCCCTTGTACCCGGCCAGCCGCAATTCGCTGATCACCCGCGTCCAGTCGCTGTCGCCGAAGCCCGGCGTGCGCATCTGCACGAACGGCAGCCGGCCGAACACCCCGTGCTCGCGAATGACGTCCCAGCGCACCGTCGCGTCCTTGCCGTGGACGTGGAAGATGCGCGGTGCCCATTTGCGGATCTGCGGCATCGGATCGATCAGATACACGAGCTGGTGGCAGGGCTCCCATTCGAGGCCGAGATTGTCGTCAGGCAACTCGTTGAACATCAGCTCCCAGGCATCCGGATTGTGGGCGATGTTCCAGTCTCCGGCAGCCCAGTTGCCGTCCATCGCACAGTTCTCGAAGGCGATGCGAACGCCCTTGTCGGCGGCGCGCCTGGCCAGCGGCCCCCACACCTCCCGAAAGCGCGGCAGGCTGTCTGTCAGCGGCTTGCCGCGGAGCCGGCCGGTAAAGCCGCAGACCATCGAGGCGCCGAACAAATGCGCATTGTCGATGACCGTCTCCCAAGCCTGGAGCACGCCACGGTCGATATCGCCGCCCTCCAGCGGATTGCCGAACACGCCGAGCGAGGACACCGTGACATCGGCGTCGCCGATCGCCTCGTGGATCTGGCCGGCCAGCCGGGGCAGGTCCTTGCCACCCAGCGTCTGCCAGAAGAAGGGCTGAATGCTCTCGAAGCCGAGCGGCAGGATTGCCTTGATGTAGGCGGCCGGGTCGTCGAGGTTGGCCCGCACCATGGTGCCGATCCTGATGTCGAGAAGCGGGTTTGGCATCAATGTGCTTCCTTTGCGATCATCACGCGGCGTCCGGTTTCGGCGCTCTCGATGGCGCCAAAGACCATGGCCAGGCTCTTGATGTTGTCGGCGCCGCGCGTTTCCGGCTCGGTGCCGGTCTCGATGGCATGCATGAAATCCCTGATGATGCCGAGATGGCCCTCGACGCGGTCGGCGGGATCGAGCGCCGGCACCTCGATTGGCTGGATTTTGTCGAACATGCCGTCGCGGCCCGGCACCACCACTTCCGCCTTCAACCCGTCATGGCCGTCCCAGATCAGGCTGCCGCGCTCGGCGACGATGCGCCAGCTGCCCTCCCAACTGGTGCGGAAGCCGGCCGCGCACCAGCTGCCCGCATAAGTGAAGACCTTGCCGCCACCGAGATCGAAGACCGCGCTGGCCGACGAGCCCTGTCGGTACCAGGAATTGGCCGGTTCCCATTCCTGGCAATGGACGCCGGCCGGCTCGCCATCGACCATGTAGCGGGCGGCGTCGAATGTGTGGATCGCCATGTCGAGCAGCAGCACATGCGCCATCTCCTCGCGAAAACCGCCGAAATGCGGCGCAACGAAAAAGTCGGCGTGGATGCTGGTCGGCTTGCCGATGGCGCCGGAGTCCAGAAACCTCCGGATGCGTCTGACATTGGCGACGTAGCGGCGGTTTTGGACGACGGCATGGATGCGCCCGGCCTGGCGGGCGGCCTCGACGATGGCGCGGGCATTTTCCGGGCTATCGGCGAGCGGCTTTTCCGTCAGCAGATGGCAATGATGGGCAAAGGCGGAAAACGCAACGTCGCGCCGGGCGGCGGGAACCACTACATCGAACACCGCTTGCGGTCGGGTCTGGTCGAGCACGGCGTCGAGGCTGGTGCCGATGACGGCACCACCGAGGTCGTATTCTCGCGCCCTCGCCTTCGCCCTGTCGGCATCGAGGTCGACAAGGCCGACAATGGCAAGCCCATCGATCCGCCGCGCGGCATCGAGCCAGGCCTTGCTCATCGCTCCGCAGCCGACCAGGACGGCGTCGATCATCCAGCACTCCTCCCTCTCGGCCCCTCCAGGCCGATCGTCCCGGCGTTCACGGCATTACCGTAAACGTTTTTCCGTAAACGTTTACGAGAACACACCCGAAGGCGTAGAATGTCAATCGGCAGCCCACGAAAATCGTCGTTGCGCCTTGGCCCGGGCGGCCACCGGTGCTAGCCAAGCATGGGGAGAAACAGTCACTTGGCGTCCAGCATTCACGACCTTGCCCGTCACCTGAACATTTCGATCGGCACGGTATCGCGGGCGCTGAACGGTCGCGCCGACGTCAATGCCGACACGCGCCAGCGCGTGCTCGAGGCGGCCAGGGCTCTCAACTATTCGCCGAACCAGTCCGGCCGCAGTCTCAGGCAAGGCGCCACTCGTTCGATCGCCTTCATGCTGCAGCCGCATCCGGGCGACCAGGAATATGGCGAGCCGTTCTTCATTCCGTTCCTGACTGGGTTGCAAGGCCGGCTCGCCGAAAGCGGGCTTGACCTGATCGTGGTGATGGGCGCGCCGGGCGACTATCAGCAGGAGCGCCTGCGGCGTGTCGTCGAGACGCGTCGTGCCGACGCGGTGGTGCTGGCCTGGACGCGGCGCGAGGACGAACGCATCGACTATCTCACCCAGGCCGGCTTCCCCTTCGCCACGCTCGGTCGCAGCCGTTCCGGCGACAAGACCTATCCCTCGCTCGATCTCGATTTCGAAAAAGCAGGCGCCGACGCGGTCGACCGGCTGGTGGCGCGCGGCCATCGCCGCATCGCCGCCATCCGCCCATCGCTCGATCTCAATTTCGGCTATCTGTTCGTCGACGGCTATCGCAAGGCCTTGCGCAGGCATGGCATCGCCGTCGATCCCGGTCTGATCGCCGACGGCTTCATCAACGAGGCCGGGGGCTACGAAGTGACACCGCGGGTGATGCGCTGCAAGGACCCGCCGACCGCCATCATCTTCAACAATGACGCCATGGCGCTTGGCGGCTGCAAGGCGCTGGCCGAGATGGGCATCAAGCCGGGTCACGACATGGCGGTGACCGTCATCGTCGACACGCCGCTCTGCCGCTATTTCTCGCCGGCGCTGACTGCTTTCCGCCCGGCGCTGCAGCCGATGGGACGGCGGCTCGCCGAAATGCTGCTGGCGTCGCTTCCTGCCTTCGCCGGCGCGGAGGGCCCGCGCATCATGCGCGAGGTCTGGCCGCTGGAGCTAATTGCGCGCGATAGCGATTGATCATACTGATCCCGGTGCAGATCGAGGCCGCGGGCGATGACCGGCTTCACGTCATCACCTTTGATCATGAAGGAGCGGGCGGCTCGGATCTCACTGCCTATGGTCCGGCGCGATATGCGACCCTCGGTGCCGAATTCACTCACGCTCATTCTTTGGAACGAGGCAGCCAGCGAGGCATGGTAGCAAGTAAGGCGACGTCCTTCCCACCGGCGATCTCGGCCAGCAAGTTCGCCGACAACCGTTGCGCCAAGCCGGTTCGCGAAATCTATCCAGGACCGCTCTTTCGCCCGCTTTGAGGTCTCGTTGCCCGTGAGGTAGACTGCTCGCATGACCTTCAGGCTTGTCTTCCTTGGCACCTCGGCCAGCGTGCCCTCGGCCGAGCGCAACCACCCGGCGCTGCTCATTGAAGCCGGCAGTCAACGGGTGCTGGTCGATTGCGGGGAAGGCACCCAGCGTCAGCTTCTGAGCAGCGGCGCCGGATTCAGGCGACTTGATCGCATGCTCCTCACGCACGCGCATTTCGACCATGTGCTCGGGATTCCAGGCTTGTTCTCGACGCTTCGGCTCCGGCAGAGCGAGGACCTTGTGACCATTCATGGCAGCGCCGACACTCTCGACGTCGTCGCCCGCATGCTCGCTGGCCTTTGGGGTGAGGGACGCGCGCCGATCCCGCTGCAACTCGTGCCGCTTGTTCCCGGACGCGTGTTCGAGGTGGATGAGTTCACGGTCGACTGCTTTCAAGTTCGCCATCGCGACACCGACAGCTACGGCTTCATCTTCGAGACGCCGGCGCGTCGTCACCTCCGCCCGGACCGCTTGGTGGCTCTGGGCGTGCCAGCCGGTCCGATCCGGAAGGACCTGGCCGAAGGCCGCTCGATTTCTCTCCCCGACGGCAGAATGATTGCACCCGAAGCCGTCCTCGGACCACCCGAAGCTGGCAAGAAACTGATCATTGTAGGCGACGTCGAAACCATCGATGGATTGGCCGACCAGGTGAGCGGCGCCGACCTGCTGGTCATCGAAGCCACATTCCTGGAACGAGATGCAACGATGGCGCGCGACTACGGACATCTGACAGCTGCGGAGGCAGCTTCGCTCGCAGCGACCAGCGATGTAAAGCAGCTCGTTCTTACCCACATCTCCGGCCGCTATCGCGACGAAGAAATTCTCGCGGAAGCCGTCCGGACATTTGCGAACAGCCTTGTCGCGACGGATTTCATGACCCTCACCGTCTAGTCCCGCGCTATGGACAGCCCCGCGAGAAGTGGAGCGTATGCGGCGAGCCTGCGGGATACGAACTCCGTGAGGAGCCGCACGCGCTTTGTCTTGCGTGTCTCCCCCTGCGTGAGAAGCCAGAGCGTTCCATACATATGCAGGTCGGTGCCCGGCACCCTCGCCAGCAGGGGGTCGGCATCTCCGACGAAGCACGGCAGCGTCGTGATCCCGAGCCCTTGCCGTACCGCAACGATCTGCGCCGCGCTGTCCGTGGTCCTGAACGGAACCCCCGTGGTGCGAACCTCACCCTCGCGGGCCCAATCCGGAATTCCATGAATGCTTATGACGATCCACCGGATGGGGTCCCGCGCCCCCGCTCGCCACGCAGCCAGTAGATCGCGGGACATGTAGACGCCGCCGAGCAGCTCCGGTCCTTTCAGGCCGTGAAGATTGAGCGGCAGGGTTTTGCGGTCGTAGACGACGCGGATCGCCACGTCGGCCTCTCGATTGGTCAGATTTGCCAGTTCGCCGGCCGACAGGATTTCCATCTCGATGTCCGGATGCAGACGCGCGAAATCGGCGAAATCCGGCATCAGCAGGTGTGTCGCGAGGGGCGGTGCCAGCGTCACCCGCAGAAGCCCGCGCACGCTCTCGTCGCGCCCGAAGACGCGCGTCTCCAGCAAGTGCGACGACGCTTCCATTTGGTCCGCGAACTCGAGGACCTCCTCGCCCGCAGCCGTCAGGCGGTAGCCCGAAGGCAGCTTTTCGAACATCTGCGCCCCGAGGCGTTCCTCAAGTTGGGCGACGCGTCGCAGCACGGTCGAGTGGTTCACACCGAGGCGCTCGGCGGCGGCCCGCACCGAGCCTCCACGCGAGACGGCAAGAAAGTGGCGAATGTCATCCCAGTCGATCATGGTGCAATCCCGCACCGCGTGGTGCGCTTTCCAAAGTCCGTATCGAACGCATCGTACAGCAGTACGGCCGCCATCATAGCTTAGATCGACGAGCGCGACCCAATTCCGAACGACTGATACCGATCGTCGCGGCCGGCGTCAGTCGCCCAGCCGGATCGATTTTGCACCACCGATGTGCGCGCTTCCGCACTCAACAACTGACGCCGGCGGACCCATTTCGAGGTTCTCGGAGGCAGATGCTGTCCGACATCACAAAAGGGGAAGTCATGGGAAAGCTAGACGGTAAAGTTGCAGTCGTCACGGGCGGATCGAGCGGCATGGCGCTGGCGAGCGCCAAGCGGTTCGTCGAAGAAGGCGCCTACGTTTTCATCACGGGCCGGAGGCAGGAGGCGCTGGACGAGGCCATCAGGCTGATTGGCCGGAACGTGACCGGCGTGCGCGGCGATGCCGCCAATCTCGACGACCTCGACCGCCTGTTCGACACGGTCAAGCGGGAAAAAGGCAAGATCGACGTCCTGTATGCGAGCGCCGGCACGGGCGAAGCCGTCCCACTGGGCGAGATTACCGAGCAGCATTTCGATGCGACCTTCGGCCTGAATACGCGCGGCACGCTGTTCACGGTTCAGAAGGCGTTGCCGCTGTTCAACGATGGCGGATCGATCTTCATGACCGGATCAGTGGCTTCGCTGAAAGGTTTTCCTGGTTACAGCGTGTATGCGGCGAGCAAGGCGGCGTTGCACGCATTCGCACGCGGGTGGCTCAACGAACTGAAGAGCAGAAATATCCGGGTGAACGTGCTGCACCCGGGGCCGATCGCCACACCGATGCAGGACCAAGTTCTCACCGAGGAGGCGAAGCGGATGTTCGAATCCCTGATCCCGCGGGGAAGGATGGGGCGTCCCGAGGAAATTGCGGCGGCCGCGCTGTTTTTGGCTTCAGACGATTCGAGCTTCGTGAATGGGCTGGAGTTGTCTGTCGACGGAGGATTCTCGGCGATCTGAAATCGCGCCGGATCGCGGGAAGCGGCTGATCGGCGGGAACAGACAACCCGGTGCCGTTGAGAGCCGGGGAACCAATATCAACATGGATCGGAGAAGTATCATGAGCTATGCGATTGTAGGATTCGGTAAGATTGGCCAGGCCCTCGCCCACGCCTTCGCCCGTAAAAACATCGAGGTGGCCGTCGCGAGCCGCCGGCCGCCCGAGGCGTTGGCGCCGCAGGCTGGGGCGATTGGACCCACGGTCGTCGCCAAGTCGCTGCGGGACGCGCTCGAGGCCGACACGATCATCTTGGCGGTCCCGTTCGGCGAGCATCGCGAGGTTGCGAAGGCCCTGCCGAGTTGGAAAGGCAAGACGGTCATCGACGCGATGAACGCGTTAGTCCCCCCTGAGGAGTTGGACGGTCTCCCGTCCTCCGCCTTCGTCGCGAAGGCGTTCACCGGCGCCAAGTTCGTGAAAGGCTTCAATCACCTGATTGCGGCCACTTTGGCTGCCGATCCGATCGTCGAAGGCGGGCACCGGGTCGTCTTTCTGTCGAGCGACGACGAGGACGCGATCGTTCCCGTGGCGGCCTTGGCCAAACAACTCGGGTTCGCACCCGTCAAGCTGGGAAAGCTCAACGAGGGTGGCGCGCTGGTGCACGCACGCGGCCGCGTTTGGGGCCAGCTCATCTTCCAGGATTTGTTCAAGAAGGAGCAGTAATCGATGTACGACCGTGTGATTTGGCCCGAGAAGTACGATCCCAAAACGCCGGCCATCTATGCGCTCAATGACATCGACGCGAAGGCGCCCCCTCAAGTGGTATGGAGGCTGCTGGCCCACGCCGAGAACTGGTCGAGCTACTTTCCTGCCGAGGATCAGGTCAAGATCCTGACCGGTGAGCCGGAACTTGCGCTCGGAGCCAAATACAGCCGGGTGACGGTCGGATTCCCGATGAGTCTGGTCGTGACGGAATGCTAGCCCTTCCGCAGGCTTGCATGGGCGACGACCGTCGATGGCGACGAGACCGGCTCGAGCGCGTACCACGGCTGGGTCATCACTCCCACGAGCGATGGTTGTCATGTGCTGACCGAGGAGACACAGCAAGGCCCCCGGTTCCTCGAGGAACTCGGACGCAAGCATCCCGGTGCGCTCTACCGCTATCACCAGAAATGGGTCGAAAGCCTCGCCCGCGCGGCGGAGGCGGATGTCGCGAAAAAGGCAGGTTAGTGCATTTGTCCTGAAGCCTGGGCCGCACGGGCCAGGTTTCAAGGCTCTCGGTCGAGGGGAACGATGCGCTTCAGCGCATCGATCGCCTTAGCCGCTCACAACAACAACAGGAGATGAATGACATGAATATCAAACTCAAGGGCCGGACGGCGATCGTCACCGGGTCGACGGCAGGCATCGGCCGCGCCACCGCGGAGGGTTTAGCTCGCGCCGGGGCGTCGGTCGTCATTAATGGCCGTGGGAATGCCCGGGTCGACGAGGCGGTGCGGCAGATGCGCCAGTCTTTCCCGGACAGCGAGATCTCCGGCGTCGCCGCCGATCTGTCGACCGCGGAGGGCGCCGACACATTCTTCGCGCAGGCGCCCGACGCCGATATCCTCGTGAACAATGTGGGTACGGCTCACATCCGGGACTACAACGGCGTCGAGGACATCGCGAAGATCCCCGACGAGGACTGGCTTGGCCTGTTCCAGCTGAACGTGATGAGCGGCGTGCGCATGACGCGTCACTACGTGCCGCGCATGGTGGCGAAGGGCTGGGGCCGCGTCGTGTTCGTGAGCAGCGAGTCCGCGGTCAACATTCCCAAGGAGATGCTCGACTACGGCATGACCAAGACCGCGCAACTCGCGATCTCGCGCGGTCTTGCCGAGGCGGTCGCGGGCACGGGTGTCACCGTCAACGCCGTCCTGCCGGGACCTACCCGGTCTGAGATCCTGGGTGACTTTATGGCGAAGCAGGCTGAGGCAAACGGAACCATGCAAGAGGAAGCCGAACAAGGCTTCTTGAGGACTATGCGTCCGACCACCCTCATCCAGCGTTTCGCGACCACCGACGAGGTCGCCAACATGATCGTCTATGTGTGCTCGGAGCAGGCCTCCGCAACCACTGGCGCGGCTCTGCGCGTGGATGGCGGCGTGATCCGCTTCGTCGCCTAAGCGTCTAGCCTCGCCCGGCAGCGGCGGTGTCGGTCTGTGTCAACAGCCATGCAAACAGTGCCAGCGACGTAACACCAGGCGCGAGCCACCACCCGCCCTCCCTTCGCGAACCCACGTCCAGAAGCTGAAACAGCCGGCGATCTCGAAGAACGCGGCGGCGAGATAGACAATCGCGGTTTTGATCACCGGCGCTTCCTTCGACCTGTAAGGGGCGCGTCGCCGGACACCGGCTCCGCCATGTCCTTGAGGATCACGCAGTCCGGTCCTGGGCCTCCGCAGCAGATTGCATCGCAGCGTTCGATGAAATCGGCCAAGGTGCGTTCCAGTCCTTTCAATTCCACGACCTTCTCGCGTACCGCGCCGAGATGAACCTGCGCGATGGAGCGCGCCTCCATGCACGACCGGTCACTATCCTCCGTCAGCTTGACCAGCGAGCGGACCTGTTCGATTGGAAATCCGAACTCGCGACATTGCCGGACGAAAGCCAGCCGTCTGCGGTCGGGCTCGTCGTAGGTCCGTTGGCCGCCGGCACGCCGTGCCGGAACAGGTAGCAGCCCGATCTCCTCATAGTAGCGGATAGTGGGCGCGTTCGTGCGGGTTCGCTGCGCGAGTTCGCCTATTTTCATGACGTCGGCTCCTTGTTCGAAAGGACTTGAACCTCAAGCTACTTGAGGCCTTATGTTCTGGCTAGAACCGATCGCCAGGAGAGGGAACGAGAATGAAACCGCACGAAGCCCTGGCCGGCCATCGAGCCGATCGTTGTCGCTGCGCTTATCGCGCGATAGCCGCCGAGCGATATTTGACACTCGAAGGAGGAAGTCGATGACAAACACTAACGCCAATGGCCGCTCATGGCGGAGAGCCATCGGCATCGGCGTGGTCATTGCGGTGATTACAGCCATCGTGATGCTTGCACTGACAGCTGCCGGCGCATCGCCTTTTCCAAAACCACCTTCGCTGGCTTTCGCGGAGACCTTGTTGGGCCGGTCGCTGCCGTTGCCGGTAGGCTTGCTGTTCCACGCCGCCTACGTGACATTCTGGGCGGTGATCTTCGTACGCTATTTTTCGCGGCGCGATCTCACGACGGCATTGGCGCTCGCCGGAGCACTTTGGCTGGTGATCCTTGTGGTCTTCTTCCCGTTCGTAGGGTGGGGGCTTGCAGGATTCAATGTCGGTCCGAAACTTATTCCGGCGTCGTTCGTGCCGCACTTGGTGTTCGGACTATTGCTCTGGGGACTGGACAAATATCTGCCACACAAAGCCTTGCGCACTTCGCATTCCAGTTGAACTGCGGTTGTTTCAGCAAATGCGTCGTTCGACGACTATCGATGTCTATCGCTGAGCAGCACTTTCCTGGAGCCCGCTACAACGCCGAGCGAATGCCGACATGAAGACCGTCAAAAAGTTACGCTTCTGATTTTAAAGAGAAAATCGTCGCAAAAAATTTAGGGGTTTCACCAACTATCGGAGACGGTCGGTTGATTTCCAGACCTCGGAACGTTTGGCTGCGCCCCGACGCCGCCTGCAAAAATACCGTCAGCTTAGGCAGCCGCGACGGCCCGCATCCTCGGCTGACCTATCCGAGAGTTTGACTGGCCAGAGCATAAGTTACCGGTGTAGCCGCACCGTCGACCGCAAAATCGACGAGGCGTTTGCCCATCGACATGGTCAGTACGGTGTCGAAGACCGGCATTCCGCTGTGCGCCAGAAAGGCGGCGAATTCGCCGCTTCCCATATGCGTGTCCACCCGGAGGAAACTGCCCGAATGATCGGCGATGTGCGGCCGGACCACGGCGATGGCATCGGTATCTCGCTCCGCTAGGACCGGACCGATGACATGGCCGCGGCCGAAGGGCCGGCAGAGAGCGAAGGCCTTGAGCGCCCCCTCGTCGAAGAGCCCGTAGCCAACAGATTGTTCGAACAGCTTTTCGACAAGTGCCGCTCTATGCACCCCGAAACCGACCGCATCGAGCGCGATGATCGCCGGCAAGTGCTCGGCCACCAGCCGACGCACCTCGCCACACTCCCTGTCTATTCCAGCCGCCGTGGCGGCGCGGGCAATCCCATGGCAGTGATAGACGGTCTTCTCCGGCTTGAAGTCGAGCGAAAGATAGAGCCGCTTTGCCGCCCGGGTCGCATTGAGGCGCAAGTTGCGCCCGACCACGTTGTCGAAGACTCGCTTCATCAGCCACTGGCCGGCTCCCAGCGTCTGCAGCCGCGGCGAGGTGATGACCATCCCAACGGTCGCGAAATCGTCGCCATGCGGGAACCACATGGCCGAGCCGAGCACCCGGCCGATCTCGTCGAGCGCAACGAACCCCCGTCCCGATTCGCGCAGGAATTGCCAGTCCTCGGCGCGATGCGGCCATCCCACGGATAGAGAGTGCGCGTGCAACCGGTCGAGTTCGACGCCTTCGATATCGCCGATCCGCATCGAGAAGGCATCGATTTTCAAGCTTCCGGACGGCTTCAATTCCATGCCTCTGAAAGACCGCGTAACGAGTGACACACAGGCCACCCATGCTCCTGCCAACGCTAAAACAAACCATCGATACGATTTGCTAGAAAGCCGCACATCAACGCAAGATTCAACTGAAACACTTCCGCTTTCGGCACGCAATCGCGAAAGAAGCCGCACATCCTCTTTCGAATTGTTGCAGCTTATGGTCGACGGCACCAATCGGCGCACCCAAATGTTTGAGGGCAGGAATGGACGTCTTCGATATCCTCGACCGCCTCGTCGCCTTTCCATCGGTCGCCGGCAAGCCAAACGATGACATCGTTGGCTGGATCGAGGCCTATCTCGCGGAAAAAGGAGCGAAGGTAACCCTGCTCCCAGGACCGGAAGGCGACCGCTCCAATCTTTTCGCAACGATCGGCCCCATCGACGTCCCGGGCTACATCTTGTCCGGCCACATGGACGTCGTTCCCGCTGGCGAGCCGCAATGGACCTCTGCTCCTTTCACGCTGCGCCCGGACGGCGAACGCCTTTACGGACGCGGCACCACGGACATGAAGGGGTTTCTTGCCGCGGCGCTCGCGGCTGTATCTCATATGGCGGGCCTGCGCCTTGCCAGGCCGATCCACCTCGCCTTCTCCTACGACGAGGAGATTGGGTGCCGCGGTGTGCCGCATCTCATCGCCCGGCTTCCCGACCTTTGCGCAAAGCCGCTCGGCGTGATCGTCGGCGAGCCGAGCGGCATGCGCGCCGTGCGTGGCCACAAGGGCAAGGCGGCCGCCCGCGTGATTATCAAGGGGCGCTCGGGCCATTCCTCCCGGCCCGATCTCGGGCTCAACGCCATCCATGCGATGTCCGAAGTGCTCGCCGCTGCCGTGAGTGAAGCCGAGCAGCTGACGCATGGTCCTTTCAACCCTGTCTTCGAGCCAGCCTATTCTTCGCTGCAGGCCGGCGTGATCGCGGGCGGACGGTCTGTCAACATCATCTCCGACAGCTGCACGCTGGACCTCGAGGCGCGTGCCATACCCGGTGTCGACCCTGCCAGCCTGCTCGCGCCGGTCAAGGCGCGGGCCGAAGCACTCGCGGCCGGAGGCTTTCGGATAGAGTGGGCGCCAATGAGCGCCTATCCGGCGCTATCGCTGCCGCAAGACGCGAGCCTGGCGGCACTGCTGGGCGAGTTGACCGGCGAAGCGCCGCTTGCCGCCGTCAGCTACGGCACGGAGGCCGGGCTCTACCAGGCTGCCGGCTTCGACGCGATCATCTGCGGCCCGGGCGACATTGCCCGCGCCCACAAGCCGGACGAATTCATTCTCGCCGGTGAACTCGCCGCCTGCCAGCGGATGATCGAAGCGCTGGGTGTCCGTTGCACGGCCTGAAGGGGAACCGGAAATGACATTCCTGTTCAATTCCGATGCGCGGCGCGGCGCGGTCTTCGCCGACGCTTTCGCCAAAGAATTGCCGGACATCCCCTTCGCGATTGATGCTGGGACAGTCGATCCCGACACCGTGCGTTACCTGATCACCTGGACGGTGCCGGAGAACCTCGCCCGCTACAGGAACCTGGAAGTCCTGTTTTCAATCGGCGCTGGTGTCGACCAGTTTCGCCTCGAGGCGGTGCCTGGGAAGGTGAAGATCGTGCGCATGGTCGAGGAGGGCATCGTGCGCATGATGCAGGAGTATGTAACGCTGGCCGTACTTGCCCTGCACCGCAACCTGCCGGCCTATCTGGCGCAGCAGCGCGCCGGCGAATGGCGTGACGTCCTGCAACTCCAGGCCGGATCGCGCCGGATCGGCGTGCTCGGCCTTGGGCAGCTCGGCCAGGCCGTCCTTGACCGGCTGAAGCCCTTCGGGTTTCCCCTCGCCGGCTGGAGCCGCTCGCCGCGGCAGATCGAAGGCGTGACCTGCCATCACGGCGAGATCGGGCTGGAGAGGATGCTCATGGCCAGCGACATATTGATCTGCCTGCTGCCGCTGACCGAGGACACCCGCAGCTTCCTCGATGCCGACCTGTTCGCGAAACTGCCCGAAGGCGCGGCGCTCATTCACACAGGTCGGGGGCCGCAGCTCGACCACGCCGCGCTTGTCACCGCACTCGACCGCGACCGCCTTTCAGCGGCGATGATCGACGTGACCGATCCTGAACCCCTGCCTGCGGACCATCCGTTCTGGTCGCATCCAAAGATCATCCTCACCCCGCATGTCGCCAGCGTCACCCAGCCCGTGACCGCCGCACGCGCCGTCATCGACAACATCAGGCGCCACCGCGCCGGTGTCGAGCCGATCGGGCTCGTCGACCGGTCGCGCGGTTATTGAAGTCCAACTAGAAGGCCATCCTCATGTCGCTGCTCAAAACCGTCGATACCAACCCAAGCTTTTCGCCACGTGAATCCAAGGCGCTGCCTGAGCGGCTGATTGCCGGCGACCCTGCCTTCAAGACCTGGGCGCAGGACGTCGCCAAGAACGACCTCGTCCATACAGGCGTCTGGGAAGCGACCCCAGGCGAAACGCGCTCGATCAAGGGGGAGACATTCGAGTTCTGCCACATCCTCTCCGGCGTAATCGAAATCACGCCCGATGCCGGCGCGACGATGACCTACCGCGCCGGCGACAGCTTCGTGATGAAGCCTGGCTTCACCGGTATTTGGAAAACGATCGAAACGGTGCGCAAGATCTACGTGACCGTGGGATGACAGGATCCGAGCGAGGCCCGCGCGGAAGATTTTGCCGTCCCCCGGACCCAGCACACAACATTCGTCGGTGGCGGAACGCCGAACAGCGCATGCTGCGTGCCGGCACGCGCTAGGCTCCTGCCGATGCCGCAGAGTGGTTGTCGATGAGCCTGAGCTTCGATCCCGATACGATCCCCCTTCCCGTCGGCCATTTCATCGGCGGGGAGTTGATCTCGGCTGGGGGCGGGATCGAGATGCGCCGCCCGTCGGACGGCAAATCCTATGTTGCCTGTCCCGTGGCCGGCATAGACATGGTCGACCGTGCGGTGGAGAGCGCCAAGGCGGCACTGAAGGCCAGCAACTGGGGCGGCGTCCGGCCGCGTGAGCGCACCAAGGCACTCCAGGCCTGGGCCGATCTGATCGAAGCGGAAGCGGCAACGCTGGCCAGGATCGAGGCGCTGTGCTCGACCCGACCCGTCGGCCAGCTTGTCGCCGGCGACATCGCCATTACCGCCGAGCAGATCCGTTTCTTTGCCGAATTCGCCGACAAGGAAGGCGGCGACTTGGCGCCGACCGACGACGGCAGTCTCGGCATGATCATGAGCGAGTCCTATGGCGTGGTCGGCGCGATCACGCCCTGGAATTTTCCCCTGTCGATGGCCGGGTGGAAGCTCGGTCCGGCATTGGCGGCGGGCAACGCGGTTGTGCTGAAGCCCTCCGAGATGACGCCGTTCTCGACCGTCTACATCGCGCAGCTCGCTGTCAGGGCTGGCCTGCCGGCTGGGCTCGTCAACGTGGTCCTGGGCGATGGTCCGACGACCGGCACGGCGCTGACCGGTCATCCCGACATCGCCAAGGTCTCCTTCACCGGCTCGACCCGCGCCGGATCGGCCATCATGGAGAATGTCGCCCGCACCGGCGTCAAGCCGTTGACGCTGGAACTCGGTGGCAAGAGCCCGCAGCTCGTCTTTGCCGATGCCGATCTCGACAAGGCGGCCATCGCAATTGCCGGCAGCGTCACGTTCAACGCCGGCCAGGCCTGCGTGGCCGGCACGCGCCTTATCGTCGAGAAAAGCGTCGCCGAAAGGCTGACGGCCGCTATCCTGGGAAAGATGAAGGCGGTGCGGCCCGGCCCGACCTGGGATGCGACGACGCAGTACTCCCCCATCATCTCCGAACGACAGCGGGCGCGTATCGACGGCATCGTGCGGGCAGCGGTCGAGGCAGGCGGCGAATGCCTGACCGGCGGCAATGCCATGGACCACGCCGGCTATTTCTACGAGCCGACGCTGATTGGAGGTGTCGACCAGACCAATCCTGCCATCGTCGAGGAAATCTTCGGCCCAGTCCTGACCGTCCAGACCTTCGAGAGCGAGGAAGAGGCGCTGGCGCTGTCCAGCCATCCGACCTACGGGCTGGCTTCCGGCCTGTTCACCTCCGACCTGTCCCGCACCATCCGCTTCGCGCGCAAGCTCGAGGCGGGCACCGTCTGGGTCAACCGTTACAGCCGCTCGCGCGACCATATCCTGCCGACCGGCGGCTACAAGCGCTCCGGCATCGGCAAGGACCTCGGCCGCGAGGCCTATCTCGCCAATCGCAGGACCAAGAGCGTCCTGATCAGCCTCTAGAGAGATGCCGATGAAGTCCTATTCGATCGCCCTGATCCCCGGTGACGGCATCGGCCGCGATGTGACCGGCGCCGCCTGGTCTGTGCTGGATACGGCGGCCAGGCACGCAGGCTTTGCCCTGGCCGGGACCGATTTCCCCTGGTCCTGCAAGTTCTACAAAGACACTGGCCGTATGATGCCGGAGGACGGCATCGAAACCTTGCGCGGCTTTGACGCCATCTTGCTCGGCGCGGTCGGCTGGCCGATGGAGGTGCCAGATTCCGTCTCGCTTCACGGCCTGCTGCTGCCGATCCGCAAGGCATTCGTGCAATATGCCAACATCCGGCCGCACCGCCTGCTGCCGGGTGTGACGGGGCCGCTGCGGGCCGAGAGCTTCGACATTTTGTGCATTCGTGAGAACACGGAAGGCGAGTATTCGGGCGCCGGCGGGCGTGTGCATCAAGGCACTCTGGACGAGGTCGCCGTGGAGACCTCGATCTTCACCCGCGCCGGCGTCGAGCGCATCCTGCGCTTCGGTTTCGAGCAGGCGCGGACACGGCGCGGCAAGCTGGCCTCCGTCACCAAGTCCAACGCCCAGAAATACTCGATGGTGTTCTGGGACGAGATCACGCGAAAGCTGGCTGCGGAGTACTCTGACGTCGTTGTGACCAGCTATCATGTCGACGCGCTGGCCGCGCGCATGATCATGGCGCCGGAGAGCCTCGACGTGGTCGTCGCATCCAACCTGTTCGGCGATATCCTCACCGACATCGGCGCGGCGATCCAGGGCGGGCTCGGCTACGCCGCCTCCGCCAACATCAACCCCGACCGCTCGGCGCCGTCCATGTTCGAGCCGGTGCACGGCTCCGCGCCCGACATCGCGCATCTGGGCATCGCCAACCCGATCGCCACCATATGGTCCGGCGCGATGATGCTGGAACATCTCGGCGAAACAGCCGCCGCTGGCCGCATCATGAAAGCCATCGAAGCGACAACCGCGCGCGGCATTGGCACCACTACTGGCAAAGACAGAACGGAGACCATCGCGGCCGCCGTCGTGACAGCACTCTCCTGATTGCAAGGTCGTTTTCGATGAAAAGCCTGAAAGACAAAAGTCTCTTCCGCGAAGCCGGCCTGATCGACGGTAAGTGGGTCGCTGCCGGCTCCGGCAAAACGGTCGATGTGCTCGACCCGGCGACCCAGTCGGCGATCGGCACGGTGCCCGACATGGCCGGTGCGGAGACCCGTGCGGCGATAGAGGCCGCGGCTTCCGCCTATCGGGACTGGAGGAAGAAGACCAACGCCGAACGCGCGACGCTCCTGGAAGCATGGCATGGCCTGATGCTGGCGCATCTTGACGATCTGGCGCTGATCCTCACGACGGAACAAGGCAAGCCCCTGGACGAGGCCAAGGGCGAGATCCGCTACGGCGCATCCTTCGTCAAATGGTTTGCCGAGGAAGCGCGCCGCATCAACGGCTACACCATCCCCTCGCCCACATCAGACCGCCGCATCATCGTGCTGAAGGAGCCGGTCGGCGTTTGCGGCATCATCACGCCGTGGAACTTTCCCAACGCGATGATCACCCGCAAGGTCGCGCCGGCGCTGGCCGCCGGCTGCACGGTGGTGATCAAGCCGTCCGAGTTCACGCCCTATTCGGCGCTGGCGCTCGGCGTGCTCGCCGAACGGGCCGGCATACCCGCCGGCGTCATCAACATCGTCACCGGCATGCCGGCCGAGATCGGCAACGAGATCATGGCGAACGAGACGGTTCGCAAGATCTCCTTCACCGGCTCGACGCGGGTCGGTTCGCTGCTCATGCGCGGCGCGGCCGACAGCGTGAAGCGCTTGAGTCTAGAACTCGGCGGCAACGCACCCTTCATCGTTTTCGACGACGCCGATCTCGATCTCGCCGTCGAGGGCGCACTCGTCTCGAAATTCCGCAATGGCGGCCAGACCTGCGTCTGCGCCAACCGCATCCTTGTCCAGGCCGGCGTCTATGAAACCTTCGCCGCGAAGCTCACCGCCCGTGTCAACGCCATGACGGTGGGGCCCGGTACGCAGCCCGGCATCGCGATCGGGCCGATGATCAACATGGCGGCGGTCGAGAAGATCAACCGCCACGTCGAGGACGCGCTCGCCAAGGGTGCCGAGATCATCACGCAGAAGCCGGCTTTGCCGGAGGGCCTGCAATATGTCGCGCCGCTGGTGCTGACCGGCGCCACGAACGAGATGCAGCTTGCCGACGAGGAGACCTTCGGCCCGGTCGCACCGCTTTTCCGCTTCGAGACGGAAGAGGAAGCGATCGCGCTGGCCAACGGCACGCCCTACGGGCTTGCCTCTTACTTCTACACCGAAAATTTGAAACGCGCCTGGCGCGTCGGCGAAGCGCTGGAGTTCGGCATGGTGGGCTTGAACACCGGCTCGGTCTCGATGGAGGTGGCGCCCTTCGGCGGCGTCAAGCAGTCCGGCCTCGGGCGCGAAGGCGCGCAGGCGGGCATCGAGGAATATCTCGAGATGAAAAGCTTCCACATGGGCGGGCTCAGCTGAGGCAATTTGGCTAAAGCCCGGCCCCGCCCGGACAGGAGATCATTGAATCCGGTCGAGCGCCTTGTAGTAGAGGCCGACCATCGGCAGGAACCAAGGCTTGCCCGAATAGCCCGGGATGGCCGGCCACTCGAGTCCTTTCAGCGGATTGCGGTCGTCGCGGCCAAGCATGGCATCGGCCATGACCATGCCGAGATGGGTGGAAAGCTGCGCGCCGTGGCCGGAATAGCCCATCGCGTACCACACCCCGTCATGGTAGCCGGCCCGCGGAAAGCGGTCCTTGGTCATGTCGACCAGCCCGCCCCAGCAATAGTCGATCTCGACCCTGGCGAGTTGCGGGAAGATCGTGGCCAGGCTTGCCTGCAATATCTGGCCGCTCCTGGCGTCGGAGCGCTGGTCCGATGTCGCCGAGAAGCGTGCGCGGCCGCCGAAGATCAGGCGATTGTCGGGCGAAAGCCGGAAGTAGTTGCCGATGTTCATCGAGGTCACGCAAGTGCGGTTGCCCGGCATGATCGCGGCGATCTCCGTGTCGCTCAACGGCCGCGTGGCGATGATGAAGCTGCCGACGGAGATGATCCTGCGGCGGAAATAGCCGAAGTCAGGCGTGGTATAGGCGCCGGTCGCCACCAGCACATTGTCGGCGCTGATGCGGCCGCGCGACGTGGTCAACTCATGCCTTTTTCCCACCTGCTTGCGATCCGTCACCGCCGCGTTCTCATGGATAATTGCGCCGTGACGGGCAGCCGTCGTGGCCAGCCCGGCCACATAGCGGCCCATATGCATCATGGCGCTCTTCTTCGACAGCATCGCGCCATGGAAAGGCGAACCGATTTCGGATTTCAGATCGTCTACCGACAGCAGCGCCGTGTCCGGATCCACCTCGGCATGGAGGGCTTCGAAGTTACGGGCGATCGATGCAAAATGCTGCGGCTTGGAGGCGAGCTTGAGCTTGCCGGCGCGGCGGAAATTGCAATCGATGCCCTCCTCGGCGATCAGCGCCTCGATGGTATCGACGGAGTCGTCCAGCGCCCGGTAGAGCGCGATGGCGCGGTCCTTGCCGAGCTCCGCCTTGGCCGAGAGGTAGCTATGGGCAAGCCCGTTGTTCAGATGCCCGCCATTGCGCCCGGATGCCCCCCAGCCCACGCGCTCCGCTTCCAGCACCGCCACCTTGGCGCCGGCCTTCGCCAATTGGAGCCCGGCGGCGAGACCGGTGAAGCCGCCGCCGATGATGGCGGCATCGTAGTGCCCCTCGACCGGGCCTTGCGTCGCGCCGGAAAATACGGGGGCTGTGTCGTGCCAGTAGGAGACCAGCTTCATCGGCAATCCGCCTGTTTTAGAGACCGACCACGCCTGGAAGGCCCGAAATGTCCGATATCTCGACATAGCCGTAATAGGGGTTGGCCGGTTCGTGACCGCGATTGACCCAGACCTTGTTCTTGATGCCGAGATCGTGCGCCGACATCAGGTCGTAGCGGAACGAGGACGAGCAGTGAAGAATGTCCTCCGGGCCGCAGCCCAGCCTATCGAACATGTATTCGAAGGCCTTGAAGCGGGGCTTGTAGGCCTGCGCCTGCTCGGCCGTATAGACGGCATGGAAGGGCGCGCCGAGCTTCTCGACGTTGGACATGATCTGCGCATTCATGGCGTTGGACAGGATGACCAGCGGAATTTCCTTTGCGACCTTTGCCAAGCCGGCCGGGACATCCGCGTGAGGCCCCCAGGTCGGCACACGCTCATAGACCAGCCTGGCGTCATCGGGGCTGAAGGCAACGCCATTGCGCTTGCAGGTGCGCT
The DNA here is from genome assembly GCF_006439515.1 of Mesorhizobium sp. B3-2-1. Taxonomy (NCBI): domain Bacteria; kingdom Pseudomonadati; phylum Pseudomonadota; class Alphaproteobacteria; order Hyphomicrobiales; family Phyllobacteriaceae; genus Mesorhizobium; species Mesorhizobium sp. B3-2-1. The sequence continues at coordinate 201,707 of NZ_VFTI01000001.1, forward strand.
CGAGCGCGTTGTGGACGACGTCGGCATAGGGCTTCCAGTCGCCCAGGATCTCGTCGAGCCGGTACGCCGCGAAGTTCTTGATGAACTCCTGCATGCGCGGCTCGTCGAGCCGGCTGCCATAGAGATCGCGCGCCGCTTCCGCCATCTGGAAGAAGGTCAACGTGCCATAGCAGTCGAAGGTGATATATTTGGGCCTGAAAGAAGCCATGTCCGTCGATCTCCGGTGGAAGCACTTCCGCGTTGGGACGTATTTCATCATAGGCTGGCAGGCGGCGAGCCACCTGACCGAAATAGCCTTCCCGAAAGCAGAAAGTTTCGTATCCGCCTGCTGGTTTGGCACGCTGTAGCATCCCGACGGTCAATGGGCCTGCCTTCCTCGACCTGAAACGCATCCGCCACGGGCGGCGCCAGCACAAGATGCGGCGCACCGCTTACGCTACGGCGAAAGATGTCGCCGAAGCCAGCGCCTTCAGACGATCTGCGGCGCGCCGATGGTCGAGACTTACGGCAGACGGAAGGATGCCTCATGCCGCAGGAAGAGATCGAACTCCGAGCGTTCGGGCCGGACCATATCGAGGGCGCGGTGGCGCTTTCGCGTCAGGAGAACTGGCCGCATCGTCCGCAGGACTGGCAGATGGCGTTGCAACTCTCCAGCGGCGCGGTCGCGCTCGGCGACCACGGCCAGGTCACCGGGACCATCCTGGTCACACCCTATGGCGATGAATGCGCGATGATCAACATGGTGATTGTCGACAGGAATGTGCGAGGCAAAGGGCTCGGTCGCCGGCTGATGGAACAGGCCTTCGCCCTTGCCGAAGATCGTCCGCTGCGACTTGTCGCGACGCGGGATGGCATGCCTCTCTACGAGAGACTGGGCTTTGTGCCCTCCGGCACGGTCGTGCAGCATCAGGGCCATGTCGCGGAACTCGATGCGCCTGCCGGGGTGGAGGCCGCGGCCACTGTCGACCTGGCGGAAATCAAGGCGATGGACCGCGACGCCTATGGCGCGGACCGCAAAGCTCTGATCGATGCGCTTGCCGAGCGCGGGGAATTCGCCGTCGTCCGCCGCAATGGCGCCATCGAGGCCTATGCGGCGATCCGCCCATTTGGACGCGGCGAGGTGATCGGCCCCGTGATCGCCGGAAGTGTCGAGGACGCCAAGGGCCTGATCAGCTTTTTCGCCGCGTCGCGCCCCGGTGCCTTCCTGCGCGTGGATACCGACAGCAGGAGCGGCATCGCCGATTGGCTCACGGAAATCGGCCTCGCACATGTCGGCGGCGGCGTGACCATGGACCGTCCGTCCAGGCCGGACGCGGCACAGGCGCGGCCAAAAGTTTACGCACTCGCCAACCAGGCGCTCGGCTAGAGCCGGATGATTTCGGATCGAGTCGATCCGAAGTCTGAATCCGGCTCTAAATCAAAGGGATAGGGCATGATGTCGTCCGAAAACCGCTTCACACTTTTCGGCATCATGCTCTAGCTGGAGGTATCAATGCTCGCCAATTCCCTGATCGAACTCGACCGCGCCCATCTCATTCATCCGGTTTCGTCATACCGCGGCCACGAGGCGCTTGGCGTGCGTGTGCTGAAGTCGGCAAAGGGTGCGACCGTGACCGATGCGTCCGGCAAGCAGCTCGTCGACGGTTTCGCAGGATTGTGGTGCGTCAACGCAGGCTACGGTCATGACAGCATCGTCGAGGCGGCGGCACGGCAGATGCGCGAGCTTCCCTACGCTACCGCCTATTTCGATCTCGGCTCGGAACCGGCCATCCGCCTCGCCTCAGAGCTGGCCGAGCGTGCGCCTGGAGATCTCAATCACGTCTATTTCACGCTCGGCGGATCGGACGCGGTCGACAGCACGATCCGTTTCGTCCGCTACTACTGGAACGCCAAGGGCGAGCCGCAGCGCGACCAGTTCATTTCGATCGAGCAGGGCTATCACGGATCGTCGGTGGTCGGTGCCGGCCTGACCGCGCTGCCCGCTTTTCACGCCGGCTTCGGCATCCCTTTTGAATGGCAGCACAAGATTCCGTCCCCCTATCCCTATCGAAACCCGGCCGGCGAAGACGGGAACGCGATCATCGCAGCTTCGCTCGCCGCGTTGAAGGCCAAGATCGAGGAGATTGGGCTGGAGCGGGTCGCCGCCTTCTATGCCGAGCCGATCCAGGGCTCGGGCGGTGTCATCGTCCCCCCGAAAGGCTGGATCAAGGCGATCCGCGAACTTTGCCGGGCGTACGGCATCCTGTTCATCGCCGACGAGGTGATCACCGGGTTCGGCCGCACGGGACCACTGTTCGCCTGCACGGAAGAGGACATCATTCCCGATCTCATGACGACGGCCAAGGGCCTGACCTCGGGCTACGTTCCGATGGGCGCGGTGTTCATGGCCGACCATGTCTACGACGTGATCGCCGATGGCGCGGGCGCTTCGGCGGTCGGTCACGGCTACACCTACTCCGCCCATCCCGTCAGCGCCGCCGTCGCGCTCGAAGTGTTGAAGCTCTATGAGAATGGACTTTTGGAGAACGGCATCAAGGCCGGCGCACGCCTGATGGCGGGATTGGCCGGCCTGAGCGATCATCCGCTCGTCGGCGAGGTGCGCGGTCGCGGCATGCTTGCCGCGGTAGAGTTGGTGACCGACAAGCAGAAGAAGACGCCGCTTCCGGCCTCGGCCATGCCGGCGCGGCGGGTCTTCGACAGGGCGTGGGACAATGGCCTGATCATCCGCGCCTTCGCGCATGGAGTCCTCGGCTACGCGCCGCCGCTGTGCTGTACCGACAGCGATATCGATGCGATCATCGACCGCACGCGCCGAACGCTGGACCAGACGCTGGACGATCCCGATGTCCGCCAAGCTCTGGCATGAGGGGCAGCGAAATATGTCGGGTTTCGAAATATCGCCGGGGCAGACGATTTCGCAATTTTGTGCCGCGCACTTGCGCCTTTTCGGCAAATCCAGCGCGAGGGAAGTGCCAGACTGCAGCTAAGACAAGGCCAGAAAGCCCGATTTCCCGGGCCTTCGGAAACGGCCGACGCCCCGGGCAGCACGGAATTTTGTTCTGTTCAGCACATGCATTTCGGCAGCGCAGAGGAGAGCCAGTCTTGGCCAGGGGCTTTAGCAAATTCAAATACATGACCTTCGATGTGGTCGGCACGCTGATCGACTTTGAAGGCGGCATTACGACCTGCCTGGCTGGCATTGCCGCCGAGGCCGGCGTCTCGATCGACGGCGAAGAGGCGCTGGCCCTTTACCGGCAGGCCCGCTACATGCCCGATGCAGGCCTGTTTCCCGAAGATCTCGTTCGTGTCTACGGGGTCATCGCGCCGCAGCTCGGCCTGCCGGCCGAGGAGAAATACGGCATCCGGCTGCGGGATTCTGCCAAGCTCTGGAAAGGCTTCCCCGACAGCGCGGCGGCAATGGCCGACCTTGCGAAGTCGCACAGACTGATTGCCATGACCAATGCACGGCGCTGGGCGCTCGACCATTTCGAAAAGCAGCTGGGCCTGCCCTTTTTCGCCACCTTCACGGCAGACGATACAGGCACCGAGAAACCGGACCCGGCCTTTTTCCAGAAGGTCTTCGACTTCGTGGCGGCCCATGGCGACAGCAAGGACGAGATCCTGCACGTCGCGCAAAGCCAGCACCACGACATCGGCATATCCCGGGCGCTTGGCATGACCAATTGCTGGATCGAGCGCCGGCATGCGCAGAAGGGCTATGGCGGCACGATCGAGCCTGAGCGCTTCACCGTGCCGGACCACCACTTCACCTCGATGGCAGCCCTGGCGGCGGCCGTGCGGGAAAGCCTGAAGGAACGAACCTAAGCCAGGCCGGAAAGCGCGCGGCAAGACGGGCATCCGGACCGAGAAATCAACAGAAAGGGGAATGACATGACCGACAAGATCACCAACTGGACCAGCGCAGACGATGCCATGGTCGAAAGCGCCATTCGGCGGGGCGCGAGCCGCCGCGAACTCCTCAAGATGCTGCTGGCCGGCGGCGCCGCGGTTGCCGCGGGCAGCTTGGTGCTCGGACGAGCGACCCAAGCCGTCGCCGCCACGCCTGTTTCCGGCGGAAATTTGAAGGCGGCCGGCTGGTCGTCCTCGACCGCCGATACGCTCGACCCGGCAAAGGCGTCGCTCTCCACCGACTATGTCCGCTGCTGCTCGCTCTACAACCGCCTCACCTTCCTCGACAAGGACGGCGTCACGCAGATGGAACTGGCCGAGAGTTTCGACAGCAAGGACGCCAAGACCTGGACCGTGAAGCTACGCAAGGGCGTTACCTTTCACGACGGCAAGGACCTCACCGCCGACGACGTCGTCTTCTCGCTGAAGCGCCATCTCGACAAAGCGGTCGGCTCCAAGGTCGCCAAGATCGCCGCGCAGATGACCGGCTTCAAGGCGGTCGACAAATCGACCGTCGAGATCACGCTCGCCGACCCGAACGCCGACCTTCCGACCATCCTTTCGCTGCATCACTTCATGATCGTCGCCGACGGCACCACCGACTTCTCCAAGGGCAACGGCACCGGCGCCTTCGTGCTGCAGACGTTCGAACCGGGCGTGCGGTCCGTCGTCACCAAGAACAAGAACTACTGGAAGTCGGGCAAGCCCTATCTGGACTCCTTCGAGTTCATCGCCATCAGCGACGACAGTGCCCGCGTCAACGCCCTGCTTTCCGGTGACATCAATTTCGCGGCCTCGATCAATCCGCGCGCCATGAAGCTCATCGGGGGCCAGCCGGGCTTTGAACTCTCGAAGACGACTTCGGGCAACTATACGGATCTCAACATCCGGCTCGACATGGACCCGGGCAACAAGGCCGACTTCGTGGCCGGCATGAAGTATCTCGTCAACCGCGAGCAGATCGTCAAATCGGCACTGCGCGGCCTCGGTGAAATCGGCAACGACCAGCCTGTCTCGCCGGCGAACATCTTCCACAATGCCGACCTTAAGCCGAAGGCTTTCGACCCCGACAAGGCGAAGTTCCACTTCCAGAAGGCGGGCCTGCTCGGCCAGTCAATCCCGGTGGTCGCGTCCGACGCCGCGACCTCGTCGATCGACATGGCTGTCATCATCCAGGCCGCCGGCGCCGACATCGGCATGAAGCTCGACGTGCAGCGCGTCCCGGCAGACGGCTACTGGGACAATTACTGGCTCAAAGCGCCGGTCCATTTCGGCAATATCAATCCGCGCCCGACACCGGACATCCTGTTCTCGCTCCTTTATGCCTCCAACGCGCCCTGGAACGAGAGCCAGTACAAGTCCCCGAAGTTCGACAAGCTGCTGATCGAGGCGCGCGGCTCGCTCGACCAGGCCAAGCGCAAGGAAATCTACAACCAGATGCAGGCCATGGTCTCCGAGGAGGCGGGCACCATCATCCCGGCCTACATTTCCAACGTCGATGCCCTATCCAGCAAGGTGAAGGGTTTGGAGGCGAACCCGCTTGGTGGCATGATGGGCTACGCAATGGCCGAACACCTCTGGCTCGAAGCCTGAGAGGGTCCTGCCGGGGACCGGACAGCCGGTCCCCGGCACCTATTGCGCAACTTGGCTTGGCCGAACGCAACCGCAGGAGCGCTTCCATGACGTCTGGGGTTCTAAACCTCGTGTTGAAGCGGCTGGCGATCGCGGTCGTCACCCTTCTGATCGTCCTGTTCGCGGTTTTCTTCGCCACCAGCATGCTGCCTGGCGACACCGCGTCGATCCTGCTCGGCCAGGCGGCGACCCCCGAAGCGGTCGCCGGTCTGCGCGAGGCCATGCATCTCAACGATCCAGCGATCCTGCGCTTCCTGCTCTGGCTCGTGGGCCTGCTGCACGGCGACCTCGGCACGTCCTACGCCAACAATATGCCCGTCGCGGCACTGATTGGCGGACGCCTGCTCAACACAATGGAGCTCGCAGGCATCACCACGCTGCTCTCGGTGCCGCTGGCGCTGATGCTCGGCATCACCGCCGCGATGCTGCGGGGTTCCGTCTACGACCGCACCGTCACCATCCTTTCGATCGGCATCATCTCCGTACCGGAATTCATGGTCGCGACTCTCGCGGTGCTGCTGTTCGCCGTCTATCTCAGATGGCTACCTGCGTTGTCCTCGGTCAACGAGGCTCATTCGCTGACCGACCTCTTGCGGATCTATGCGATGCCTGTGATCACGCTTACCTTCGTCATCTCCGCCCAGATGATCCGCATGACCCGCGCCGCGGTGATCGAAACGCTCTCCACGCCTTATGTCGAGATGGCGCTTCTCAAGGGTGCTTCGCGCAGCCGCATGGTGCTGAAGCACGCGCTTCCCAATGCGCTCGGGCCGATCGTCAACGCGGTCGCGCTGTCGCTGTCCTACCTGGTCGGCGGCGTCATCATCGTGGAGACGATCTTCAACTATCCCGGCATCGCCAAGCTGATGGTGGATGCGGTGGCGACCCGCGACCTGCCGCTGATCCAGAGCTGCGCAATGATCTTCTGCCTCGGCTATCTCCTGCTCATCACTGCCGCCGACATCGTCGCCATCATGTCCAACCCGAGGCTCAGATGATGGTGGCACGCGTCGCAGCCTCCCGACGGTCCTTCCTGGGCCACAGCTACAATCTCGTGGGCGTGATCGCCGCGCTGGTCATCCTGGCATGGACGCTGATTGCCATCTTCGCGCCCTACATCATTCCCCATTCGATCGGCGACATCGTCGACGACGATTATTTCGGCCCGATGCGCCAGGGGCTGTGGCTCGGCTCGGACTATCTGGGGCGCGACATGCTCTCGCGGGTGCTGATGGGCGCGCGCTATACCGTCGGCATATCGCTTGCCGCCGTCGTCATCGCCTGCTTTTCCGGTGTCGTGCTCGGCATGATCGCGGCCGTCACCGGCGGCTGGCTCGACACCTGCCTCAGCCGCTTCCTCGACGCCATGAACTCCATTCCCAGCAAGCTGTTCGGCCTTGTTGTCGTTGCGGCAGTCGGCTCATCGATCCCAGTGTTGATCCTGACGCTCGCCGTCATCTATACCCCGGGCGCCTACCGGTTCGCACGGGCGCTCGCCGTCAACATCAACACCATGGACTTCATGACCGTCGCCCGTGTCCGTGGCGAAAGCACCATCTATCTCATTGGGTCCGAAATCCTGCCCAACATCATCCGCCCGGTGCTGGCCGATTTCGGCCTGCGCTTCGTCTTCATCGTGCTGTTGCTCTCCGGCCTGTCCTTCCTCGGGCTTGGGCTGCAGCCGCCGCTTGCCGACTGGGGCGCGCTGGTGCGGGAGAATATCGGCGGCCTGCCTTTCGCGGCGCCCGCCGTCATCGTGCCCTCGCTGGCGATCGCCAGCCTCACCATCAGCGTCAACCTGCTGATCGACAATTTGCCGAAGAAGATCAGGGACAGGGACGCATGACCAATCTCGTCGAGGTCAGGAACCTGAAGATCGAGGCAACGACCGATGCCGGGCGGATTGTCGAAATCATCAAAGGCGTCAGCCTCGATATCGCCGACGGCGAGATCGTCGCACTCATCGGCGAGAGCGGCTCCGGCAAGACGACGGTGGCGCTCTCGCTGATGGGACACGCCCGGCCAGGCTGCCGGATCACCGGCGGCGAGATCAACGTCAACGGCAAGAACATGGCAGCACTTTCCGAAAGGGAGCGCGCCAAATTACGCGGCACCGACATCGCCTATGTTCCGCAAAGTGCCGCCGCGTCCTTCAATCCCGCGTCCACGATCATGGAGCAGGTGATCGAGGTGACGCGGATCCACAGACTGATGCCTCCCGAACAGGCTCGAAAGCGCGCGGTCGAGTTGTTCAAAGCCTTGTCGCTGCCGGATCCCGATGGGATCGGCGCCCGTTATCCGCACCAGGTTTCGGGCGGGCAATTGCAGCGGCTGTCGGCGGCCATGGCGCTCATCGGCGACCCCAAGCTAGTCATATTCGACGAGCCGACGACAGCCCTCGACGTAACGACGCAGATCGACGTGCTGAAGGCGTTCAAGTCGGTGATGCGGGCGGGCGGCATAGCGGGCGTCTACGTTTCCCACGACCTCGCGGTCGTCGCCCAGATCGCCGACCATATCGTTGTGTTGAAGGGTGGCGAAGTGCAGGAGACCGGCACCACGGCTCAAATTCTTTCGGCTGCCCAGCACCCCTATACGCGCGAACTGTTGGCCGCGTTCGAACCGAAGCGGCGGCAAGCGCATGCGGATGCGAATGCGGCTACCAGGCAGTTGCTGCGCATCGACGATTTGACGGCCGGCTACGGCGCGGTTCGGGATGACGGACTGCCCCTCATCCGCGCCGTCAACTCCGTCAGCCTGGTCGTGGAGAAGGGGCGCAATCTCGGTATCATCGGCGAATCCGGCTGCGGGAAATCGACGCTGGCGCGGGTGATCGCCGGCATCCATCCGGCGGCCGCCGGAGAGATCGTCTTCGACGGCAAGGAACTGCAGCGCGCGGCGGGGAAGCGCAGCCAGGACCAGCTGCGCGAGATGCAGATCGTGTTTCAGTATGCTGATACCGCGCTCAATCCGGCCAAGCCGGTGGAAGACATCATCGCCCGTCCGCTGGCCTTCTATCACGGGCTCGACAGGCAGACGCGGTCGAAGCGCGTCGACCAACTGCTCGACATGGTGCGCCTGCCCAAGGCGTTGCGCTACCGCCATCCATCGGAGCTATCGGGCGGCCAGAAGCAGCGCGTGAACTTCGCGCGCGCTCTGGCAGCCGACCCCAAGCTGATCATCTGCGACGAAATCACCTCGGCACTCGACACGGTGGTGGCGTCCGCGGTGATCGAGCTGCTCAAGGAGTTGCAACGGGAGCTGGGGCTCTCCTATATCTTCATCAGCCATGACCTCTCCGTCGTCGAGGCCATCTGCGACGAGATCATGGTCATGTATAATGGGCAGCGCGTGGAACAGATCACGCCCGACAAGGTCAAGGCAGCTACCCACCCCTATTCCAAGCTTCTGTTCTCCTCGGTGCCGAAACTCGATCCCACCTGGCTCGACGGGCTTGTCCGCGATCCCGACCTCGTCAGCCAATACGGCCACCGCTGACTACATCGGAAACAGGCTGGGCAGCGGCATGTGAGCCTTGACGATGGGAGACTTCAGCACGACGAAGCTGAAATACTTGTCGATGCCGATATCCATGTCGGTGAGCCGCTCCATGATCGTCTGGTATTCAGCGATGCCGGAGGTAACGAATTTCAGGAGATAGTCGTAGCGGGCGGAAATGCGGTGGCATTCGACGGCCGCATCAACCTTATCGATGGCGGCAAGGAACCGCGCGAAGTCGATCTGGCGATGGTTCCTGAGCGTAATTTCAGTGAAAACGGTGATGGTCCGGCCCAGCTTCGCGATATCGATCTGCGCCGAATAGCGCACGATGTAACCTTCGGCCTGCAGCTTCTTTACCCGCATCAGGCATGGGCTGGGGGAGAGGTTGACCAGCTCTGCCAGTTCCACATTGGTGATGCGGCCGTTCTTCTGCAGCTCGTAAAGGATCCTGACGTCAATCCGATCGAGTTTCATAGGCTGCCCAGGACAGCACTGCGATGGTTTCCCGAGGCTGTGTTGCCGTTACCGGCGAATTGTCGAAAGAGGCGAGCCTTGTAAGGCATATGTCTCCGGTCTGACCTGGATCTTCTTGAACCGATGGCTGTGGACGAGGCGATGCCCTTCCTGTCGAGGCAAGCCAGCCTGCCGGCTTTCACCCGCTCTACAATTGCGAGCAAAGCCGGTAGGCTTCATAGATCGACGAGTAGATATCCCGGCTGGCAACTGCGTCTCCAATGCGGTGCAAGACGAACGATCCAGCAGCGTGGAGACCACCCTTTGTCTTCGTTCCCGTCATGAGTGCGATGTCGGTGACGCCGTTGTTGGCGGAGCGCGCGCGCAATTCCTGGTAGGTATCTTCCATGGGCGCCGTGCCGCGCTCGACAACGAGTTGGCCTGCCGTCATTTCCGTTTCCGCGCCGGTGAGCTCATGTCGGAACCTGGCGGCGATCCCGTTGCCGTGGCCTACCGCCTTGACAAGGCGCACGTCGCCGACGACCCGGACGCCGAGTTCCGAGGCAAGTTTGCGGAAACTCACCCTGTCCGGATAGGGTGTCTCGATCGCCAAGGTATCGTCCGCTATGGCCAGGCTGACCACGCGTCCCAGGCGGGCAAGATGCAGGGCGCAGGAAATGGCGGCCTGGCGTCCGGTCTCGTCGTAGATGAGCACATCGTCCTTCGTCGGCACGACGCCGGTCAAGACGTCCCAGACGCTGTCGCAATGTTCGGCACCCTCCAGCCATTCCATGTCCGGAACGCCGCCGGTGGCCACGATGACCGCGTCCGGCTTCTCGGCCAGGACGATCTCTGCGTCCGCATAGGTGTTGAGACGGACGTCCACACCGAGGCGGGCGAGTTCATCGACGCGCCAGTCGACTATGCCGATGAGATTCTTGCGGTCGACGGCGGAAGCCGCAACGAGTACCTGCCCACCGAGCCGCGCTCCGGCTTCAAGCAGGCAGACTTTGTGCCCACGTTCGGCGGCGACCCTTGCCGCTTCCATTCCACCCGGCCCCCCGCCGACCACGACCACACGTTTCGGCGTTTCGGCCCCGGCGATGGTATGGCTGATGATCGTTTCATGGCCGCTGGCCGGATTGTGAACGCACTGCACCTTCTTATACAGGCAGTAGGAAGCGCCAACGCACGGGCGAATGCGGTCTTCTTCTCCCCGCATCAGCTTGTTGACGATATGCGGGTCGGCAATATGCGCCCGCGTCATGCCAACCAGGTCGACAAGGTTCTCGCGGATGGCATGCCTGGCCGTGGCTACATCCCTGATGGCTGCGGCGTGGATGACAGGCAGTCGGGTCTCTCGCTTGAACTGCCCAACCAGCGGCAGAAACGGCGCGCTCCGGGTGAACATGCCGGGCATGTTCTGCTCGGCCAGGGACAGGTCAGTGTCCATGCGGCCAAAGATGCAATTGAAGAAATCGATATCGCCTTCCCGCTCGAACAACCGGGCGAAAGCCAGGCATTCCTCGAAGTCCGATCCGTCGTCGGCCGCTTCGTCGATGACGAGCCGAATGCCGACCGCGAAATCGTCGCCAACCGCCTGGCGAATCGCCTCATGAACCATCAGGCCGAAGCGCGCGCGATTTTCGAGCGAGCCGCCAAAGCCGTCCATGCGTCTGTTGGTTCTGCGCGACAGGAATTGGCCGATCAGATGGCCGCCGGTGACAGTCTCGATGCCGTCCAGCCCACCGTCGCGGCAGCGCTTGGCGGCGCTTGCGTAATCCTTGACGATCCTGTCGATGTCGGCGGCGTCCATCTCCTTCGGGAAATTCCGGTTTCGCGTCTCGCGAACGCGTGACGGCGCAACCGGCGGGAGCCAGTTCCCGGCATAGGCGGTGGCGCGCCTGCCAAGATGCGAGACCTGGCACATGACAGCCGCGCCATGGCGATGGATTCGCTGCGACAGAGACTGAAGATGGGGGACGATGCGATCGCTCGAAAGGTCTAGCTGACCACCGCCCCAGCTCGAGTCGGGCGAGGTCATCGCCGAGCCGCCTGCCATGGTCATCGCCAGGCCGCCGCGCGCTTTCTCCTCGTGGTAGAGCTGGTAGCGCTCGAGCGGCAGGCCGCCTTCGTCCAGCATCGAGGCATGGCTGGTGCTGACGACGCGGTTGCGCAGCGTCAGACCCTTGAGCCGGAACGGCTGAAGCAGAGGATCGCCGGATGTGCTGTCTGCTTGAGATGCCGCCACGTTCACGTCCTGCTCCGTGCCATTCCTGAGAGTTATAGTCTGCCCTTTACGGGACTTCAGAAAGCTTGAAAATTGTTGGGGTGGCTATACGCTGGACGTATGGCTGGTTTTGCAAAACTCGTTCCTTCCGCGCGCGGACTTCTCGTTTTCGAGGCTGCTGTCCGGTTGGGCAGCTTCACGGCCGCCGCGCGGGAGTTCAACGTCACTCAACCATCCGTCAGCCGTAGCATCGCCCAGCTCGAAGCCGATTTTGGCGCCGCTCTGTTCACCCGGGAGCCAACGGGATTGGCCGCGACCCCGGAAGGGCGCGCCCTTTATTCGGCTGTACGAGAGGGATTTGAAGGCATCGCGCAGGTGATCCGGGAGATCAGGCAGAACAGCGCTGCAAAGCCGCTGGTTACCCTTTCCCTTTCGAGTTCTCTGGCAACACACTGGTTTGTTCCCAGATTGGGGGCGTTCAACAACAGATTTCCTGATGTGGACCTGAGGTTCGAATTGATCGCCGGCGTTCTACGAGGGCCTGCCGAGAATGTAGACCTTGCCACGAGAATCCTGACCGACGACGATACGCAGTATCACCGCTGGGCGTTCTCGCCGGAAATCATCGTTCCCGTATGCAGTCCATCCTATCTGTCGGCCCACGGTCGGTTGATACATGCCGGAACCGGGGACGGTCACGTCCTGCTTCATCTGACCGACGCCAAGGAGCAGTGGCTGGACGCCTGGGGGCCTATAGCGGACCGCAGGACCAGCAAGGCGAAGTGGCTTGAGTTCTCGGACTACGCGGTCGTCCTTCAGGCAGCGATGAACGGGGAAGGCGTGGCGCTCGGCTGGCTCAGCAATGTTTCAAGGGCGCTGCTTCAGGGAACGCTTGTTCCGGCCTCGGACAGGCAGATCAAGACGGGCCGGATTCATCAGCTGATTGCACCGCGCTCAAGGCCGGTACGGCCTGTCGTCTTTGACATCAGCGCCTGGATGATCGCCGAGTTGCAAGCCGAATTGAAAGCATTGCACGCGATACTGCGGCTGGACATTTTGTAGCGGGCTGCGGGGCGACAGCCGTAGCGTGCGGCGCGGCCGCCCCTGGCTATCTTGGAAACAGACTGGGCAGCGGCATGTGCGCCTTGACGATGGGAGACTTCAGCACGACGAAGCTGAAATACTTGTCGATGCCGATATCCATGTCGGTGAGCCGCTCCATGATCGACTGATACTCGCCGATGCCGGAGGTCACGAATTTCATCAGATAGTCGTAGCCACCCGACACAAGGTGACATTCGATGACCTGCTCGATCTTGTCCACGACGGCGAGAAAACGGGCGAAGTCTACCTGGCGGTGGTTCTTCAAGGTGATCTCGGTGAAGACAGTCAATGTCTGGCCGAGCTTGGCAATATTGATTTGCGCGGAATAGCCTTCGATATACCCCTCCGATTGCAGCCTCTTGACCCGCATCAGGCATGGGCTCGGCGACAAATGCACCAGTTCGGCCAATTCCACATTGGTGATGCGGCCGTTCTTCTGCAGTTCGTGAAGAATCTTGATATCGATCCGATCGAGTTTCACGGATTGTCTCCGAGGAAGAGGGCTGCAGCACAAAATGCTGCCTTGCTGGTGACCATCGAGACTACCACAGCCCGCTGGGCTGTCCATCCGAGCGGATGCCGCTTGAAACGCACGGACTTTCGATTTCAACACGACTGCCGGAATAAAATTCTGCTCAGGTCACAACTGCAGCAGCGGCTGCCTGCACGACACGCTAGATTGGCGTTTCAAGGCAGAGGGAACCATGCGCGCGCCGCTGCAGCAAATCGAAACGTCTGGGCAACTGCCGCAATCCGCTGATGTGGTGGTGATCGGCGCAGGCATCGTAGGTGTCTTCGCGGCCTACTATCTGGCCAGGCGCGGCCTGAAGGTCGCGCTTGTCGAAAAGGGACGCATCGGCGCCGAGCAGTCCAGCAGAAACTGGGGATGGTGCCGCCAGCAGAACCGCGACGCCCGCGAGCTGCCGATGGCAACCCGAAGCCTCGACCTATGGGACAGCTTTGCGGCGGAAACCGGCGAAAACACCGGCTTCCGCCGTTGCGGGCTGCTTTATCTCAGCAATGACGAGGCGGAACTTGCCGGCTGGGCGCGTTGGCGTGACTTCGCCAGAACCGCCGGCGTTACAACGTACATGCTCGACAGTGCCGCGGCCACCGAGCGGGGCCGTGCCACCGGCCGGAGCTGGAGGGGCGGCGTCTTCTCGCCGACCGACGGCACAGCCGATCCGTCGCGGGCGGCGCCCGCGGTCGCCCGCGCCATCCTCAAGCTTGGCAGCACCGTTCACCAGAATTGCGCGGCGCGCGGTATCGAGACCGAGGCCGGGCGACTGAGCGGCGTGGTCACGGAAAGTGGAACGATCCGGACCAGCGCCGCGGTCATGGCCGGTGGCGCCTGGGCCTCCTCATTTTGCCACCAGTTCGGTTTCCGCTTCCCGCAGGCGTCGGTACGCTCGTCCATCCTGTCCGTCTCGCCCGGCGCGAAGGACCTGCCGGATGCGCTGCACACCGCGAAGATTTCGGCTACGCGCCGCGGCGACGGCGGCTATACGCTCGCCATAAGCGGACGCGGACGCGTGGACGTGACCGCGCAGCAGCTGCGTTTCTCGTCGCAGTTCCTTCCCATGTTCCTGAAGCGCTGGCGCAGCCTCGGGCCTGGTGGGCTGCAAGGCATGCGTTCGGGCCACGAAACGCTGCAACGCTGGCGGCTCGACCGGCCGACGCCGATGGAGCGGATGCGCATCCTCGACCCGGTTCCGGATCAGGGCACCATCCGGCTGACCCACGCCCGGGCGCTCGAGCTGCTGCCTGCACTTCGCCAGACCAGGATCAGCGCGGCCTGGGCCGGCTACATCGACAGCACGCCGGACGGCGTGCCCGCCATCGGCGAGATCCATAGCGTTCCGGGTTTCTTCCTCGCCGCCGGGTTCTCGGGGCACGGCTTCGGCATCGGACCAGGCGCCGGGCACCTCGTTGCCGATCTGGTGACCGGAACAGAACCGATCGTCGATCCGGCATCCTATGACCCGCGCCGCTTCGACGCTTCGGTATGGGGCAAGGTCGCCGACTTCTAGGGCCGACTAAACCGTATTAGTCTTCCCGGAGGAAGGCGCCGATGGGTGCTGGCCGGACAGGGGCTTGCGCGCGAAACCTACCGACGGCTTCGGGCATACAGCCGGTTTGCGCGGCGACCAGTTCGACGGCAGCCAACTGGCAATAGCGCCCCTGGCAGCGCCCCATGCCGGCGCGTGAAAGTGACTTCACCCTGTTGGCCTCGCCGCCGCCGAAATCCGTCCCCTCGCGCACGGCTGCGGCAGTGACGTTCTCGCAGCGGCAGACGATCGCCTCATCGGGCAGCGCCCGCACCATGGCCGCCGGCCAGGGAAAGGCGCGAGCCAGACCGCGGGCAAAGCGCTCGAGCCGCACGAGCTTGCGCAGATCGGCACTGACCGAGGGCGCCTGATATCCGAAGTCGGCAAGGCACGCCGCCGCTGCAAGGCGCCCCGTAATCTCGGCGCCATCGGCACCGAGCAGGCGAACCCCATCGCCCGCAAGGTAGACGCCGTCGCCGGCCCGACCCATCTCGTCGGTCTTTGGCAGCCACTGCCGCCACTGCTCGTCATAGGTGAAGGCGCACCCCGCCAGATCGGCCAGATGGGTTTCGGCCCGCAAGTGCCAGCCCATGCCTATCATGTCGCAGGAAGTGAGCTGCTGCCGTCCGCCGGCATCGCGCCAGTGCAAGGCTGCGACGCCCTGCTGGTCGGCCTCGATCCGCTCCAGTGTCACACCCGCATGATAGCGGCGGCCGAGCCGCGCGCGCAGGGCCAGGCCGCGCAACGCAACGACCGGCCGGGCGGCAAGGCCTGAGCATCCCCGCACCTGCTGGCGCCAGGGAGACGTATCAAGCACCGCCGCCACGTCCGCTCCAGCCTCGACGAGCTGGGCGCCGACCAGCGTCAGCAAAGGCCCCGATCCCGCCAGGACGATCCGCCGCCCAAGTGCCACACCTTGCGCCTTGAGCGCGATTTGCGCCGCGCCAAGACTGTAGACGCCGGCATTCTGCCAACCGGGGATCGGAGCGACGCGATCGGACGCGCCGGTGGCAAGGATCAGACGCTCATAGCCGACCACCTGCACGCCGCCCTCCCCCAGCACATGCAACTGGCCGCCATGCGCGGCAATGACAGAACTGCCCGCGCAATGGGTGAGTTGCCCATCCTTGGCCAGCCGGTCGAAGAGCGCGTGCAGTGCGCGCGCCTTCGCCGCTTCCGACCCGTAGAGCTGCTTTGGCGTGCGGACGAACCCGGCAGGCGGACGGCGATAGATCTGCCCGCCCGCGCGATAGCCTTCGTCAATCACTGTCGGATGGAGCCCGGCCTCGACCAGCGTGGCGGCAGCCCTGATGCCGGCGGGACCCGCACCCACGATCACGATCCGTGGCGATGAGGCCTCGTTCACGGCCAGCTCTCCGGTGGCGTCGTGCGTAGCCGCAGACCCTCGGCGATGAGGGTTGTGCACGCGCGCAGACGCGGTCCCTCCTCCTGCCATGTCCAGCAATCCTGACAGGCGCCCATCAGGCAGAACCCTGCGCGCGGTTCGGGCCCGAACTCGGATTTTCGCAAGGCGTGTTCAGAAGCCAGCACGGCGGTCAACACGGTGTCGCCGGCCAGCGCGTGACGCATCTCACCGTCGAGAAAGAAGTGCACCTGTACCCGATCACGTTCGGCCAGCCGGACGATACGGCCGGCCGTGCTCATTCCGCTGCCTCTTGCTGCGGACGAGGACGCGGCAATTCGGGGAAGCGTTCGCAGACCGCATCGAAGGCCGCCCGGACGCCCTCCGGCCCGGAGCGCCCTTTCATGCGGCGGAATATCTCCGTCTTGGCGAAGAAGCGCCAATGGATCGGCAAGGCATCCAGAAACACATGAAGCTGGTCATAGGCCGCCGGCGTCCACTGCGCTTCGTAACCATCGCGCTCCGGACCGAAATGGAAATGACCGACTGATGGTTCCTTGCGTGAGCGCAGCAGCTTGGTCGCGTGTTCATCGATCTTGCCGCTACGGATGACAACGCCATAGTCACGCTCGGCGGCTGTCGGCGAGACATAGCCGCGCCGCACGTCCTGCGCGACCCGCCAGAGCTCGCGCTGAAACGGATCACCGCGTCCGCCGCCGCCGGCGGAACGGATCTCGAGCTTGTCGCCGGGCTGCAGGACCGCCGTGTCGATATTGCCCAGCCGCCGCTCGTGCTCGCCCCCCGGATTGACGACCATGTCGGACAGGCCGGCCGCCTTGCCGCCGAGTACGCCCCAGGGGCGGAAGAAACTGCGGTCGCGGTTGCGCGCCGTGATCCTGGAATCGGGGGCGAAGACACGGAAGGCCATCTCGGTCGCCAGCCCGCCGCGCCAGCGGCCCGCACCGCCGCTATCCCTGGCGAGTCCGTATTTCACGAACTCGACCGGAGTTTCGGTCTCGGTGATCTCGATCGGCGTGTTTTTGAGATAGGCGGCATCGGCGCCCGATCCGTTGGTGCCGTCGCGGTGCGGCATCGCGCCGCCGCCGCCCACCACGGGGTTCACCGCCGCGATGACGCTCCGGCTGGTACGCTCATCCGTCGTCATGACGTTGATGATGCAATTATTGCCGGCAGGAGCCGCAGGCAGGCGCTCCGGCACTGCCTGCGAAAAGGCACCGAAGATGACCGAGCGCAGCCGGGCGCAGGTGAGCGAGCGCATGCCGACGGCGGCGGGGTGGACCGGGTTCAGCACCGAACCTTCAGGGGTGATGCAGGTGAAAGGCCTGGTGAGGCCGGTGTTGAGCAGGATCTTCGGGTTGAGCGTATAGAGAACGTAATAGACACCCACCAGCAGCATGGTGTGGCGCGGGTCGCCGCCCGAGGGCACATTGAGCGAGGAGCCGAGTTGCGGATCGGAGCCGGTGAAGTCGAGCACCGCCTCCCCGCCTTTGATCGTCAGCCTCAGCTTTAGCCGGCAGGGATTAGCCTCGACCGAATCCTCGTCGGCATAATCCGCGAATTCCCATGTGCCGTCAGGCATGGAGCGCAGCACGTCGCGCGCCTGCGCCTCCGCATGATCAAGAAGAGCGGCAACGCCTTCGATGAAGCCTGTCTTGCCGAACTTCCGCACCATTGCGTGGATCTTGCGCTCGCCGGTGTTGAGCGCGCCGACGAGTGCCTTGATGTCGCCGATGTTGAGATCCGGCTTGCGCACATTGGTGCTCATGATGCGCAGGATCATCTCGTCGAAGACGCCCTCATTCACGAGCTTCATCGGTGGAAAGCGGATGCCTTCCTGATGGATTTCGGTCAGCGCACGGCTGAGCGAAGCCGGCACCGCCCCACCCATGTCGGTGTTGTGGATGTGGCCTCCGGTCCACGCGACGATCTCGCCATCGACAAAGACCGGCTTCCACAGATGCGTGTCGGGTGCGTGGGTGGCGACATGGCCTGAATAAGGATCGTTGGTGAAGGCAACGTCGCCAGGCCGGTAGTCATCGACCATTGCGATCGCACGGCGATACGAAAGCCCGGGATACCAAGTGGCGCCGAGTTCCATGGGGACGGCGAAGGTTGCCCCCGAGCGGTCCATCAGCATCACCGTGAAGTCCTGCGTTTCCTTGACGAAGGCGGAATGCGCGGTGCGGTGTAGCGTGTGGGCCATGTTCTCGGCCGCGGCGCGGGCATGGTTCGCCAGAACCTGAAGGTTTGTCCGGTCAAACAAAGGCGTCACTCCGCGAAAGTCAGAAGAAGATTGAGGTGGCGATCGACCCGCGCCTGCACTCCGGCGGGAATGGCAAGGGTGGTGTCTTCCTGAACGACCACGGCAGGCCCTTGGAAGCTACTGCCAGGCACAAGAGTCTGCCGGTCGTGGAGGTCTACGGTCTCGACGCCCAGGCCTGTATAGACCGGAAGCCGGCGCGCCGGACCGGCGGAGACGTCGATCTCGTCGATCTCTGGAAAGGAGAGCGCCGGACCCGCGCCGACGGCGGACAGCCTGATATTCACAAGCTCGATCTCGCCATCCGGGTCGTGGAAATCGTAGAGCCGCTCATGGGTGCGGTGAAAGGCCTGCTCGATGGCCTCTGCGTCACTCTCCTCGAGCCATTCCGGCGAAAGGACGACCTCGATCTCATAGCTCTGACCGAGATAGCGCATATCGCAGGAGAAATTGAGCTCAGCGGCCGCGTCATGCCCCTGCGCCGCGAGCCAGTCGCGGCCCTCGCTTGCGAGCGCCTCGAAAGCCGCGCGGATAATTGGGAGCGACGCGGCCGACAGCGGCGAGAAAATGGTGCGAATGAAATCTCCGCGCAGATCCGCCACCAGTCCGCCCAGTGCCGACACCACGCCGGGGCGTCGTGGCGCCATGACGCGCTTCATGCCGAGTTCGCGGGCAAGGAAAGCGCCGAGCATGGGGCCGCCGCCGCCAAAGGGCATCAGCGTGAAATCGCGCAAGTCGACGCCGGCGCGCGATGCGAGTTTCTCGACCTCGACGAACATCTCCGACACCGCGATGTCGAGGATCGCCTGCGCGGTCTGCTCGACCGGGCGGCCGAGTCGCCTCGCAAGCTCGCCGACCGCGCGATGCGCCAGCCCAGAATCGATGCTGAGTTGTCCATAGGCCATCTCGCTGTGGCCGAGCCATCCGCACACCACCATGGCATCCGTCACGGTCGCCCGCTCGCCGCCGCGGCCGTAGCATGCCGGTCCCGGCGTCGAGCCGGCCGACTCCGGCCCGACGCGAAGCACACCCTGTGCGTCGACACTGGCGATCGAGCCGCCGCCGACGCCGATCGAACTCACCGACACGGAAGGGATATGGAGCGGAAATTCGCCGATCAACTCTCCGGTGCCGAACTGCGGCTCACCGTCGATGATGAGCGCGAAGTCGGCCGAGGTTCCGCCGATGTCGAGGGTAAGTATCCTGTCCTCGCCGGCCTGACGCGCCAGCCACGCAGCGCCGATGACCCCTGAAGCCGTACCCGAAAGCAGCATGTTGACGCAGGCCTGCTTGCCTTCGGCAGCGTTCATCAGCCCACCGTTCGACTTCGTCAGCATGGGACGGGCCGGCACGCCGCGGCTCTTCAACCGCTCTTCCAGCGCCGTCAGGTAGCCCGAAACACGCGGATGGACATAGCCGTTGAGGATGGCGGTGGAGCTGCGCTCGTATTCGCGAATGACCGGCCAGACCTCGGCCGAGGTGAAGACGAAGAGGTCGGGTGCGAGGCGCGCAATAGCAGACTTAACCGAGGCCTCCTGCGCGGCGTTGCGCCAGGAATGAAGGAAGGCCACGATGATACCTTGCGCCCCGTTCGCCTTCGCCGCCACCACCGCTCTTTCAACGGCTGCCACATCAGGTGCCTTGGTCTCGCTGCCATCGGCGCGCATGCGGGCCGGAATGCCGAAGACCATGTCGCGAGGGATCAGCGGGTCCGGCCGAGAGCAGAACAGCGAATACATGTCCGGCATTCGAAGCCGTGCGAGCTCGATCACGTCCTCGAAGCCGGCATTGGTGAACAGCGCGAGCGGCGCGCCCTTGCGTTGGATGATCGTGTTGATGCCGACCGTGGTGCCGTGCACGAAGCGCGTCATATGGGTGGGATCAAAGCCCTCGCGCTCGGCCAGAAGGCCAAGACCGGTCATCAGCTCGGCGCCCGGATCCTCCGGCGTCGTCAGCACCTTCAGCGAGGCGACGCGTCCGGAGTTTACTTCAAGCGCGCAGAAATCGATAAAGGTCCCGCCGATGTCGACGCCGACCTTCCAGTCGGCCTCGTTCCCTGCCCCGTTCGCCGTGATGGCGCCATCCATGATGCGTTCCTTCCTGTCTGACGACCAAAGCTGGCACGACCGGATGGTGCCGGTCCAAGATGGATGAGGAGCAAGGATATAAGTCGTGCTTATGCTTTGGCTCGATGCTCGCCGAGGACGGCGGAACAGGCCGCGCGAATTTCGTCGCGCATCATCTCATCGGCCCGAGAAAGGGCTCGGGCGCGTGAGGTGAGAAGCGCGATCGGGAATTCCGGCCCGGCCGCGAGCGGCCTGACCGCAAGCCCGGCAAACTGATGCCACGGCAGCAGTGCATCGACCAAGGCGATGCCCAGACCGGCCTGGACGAAGCCGACCGCGGAGATGGATGCGTCGATCTCGAGCGACGGCGAAAGCGCCACGCCTTGCGCCTGGGCCGCGTGGGCCAGTTCATCGGCAGGGCGGGTGTTGCCGCGATAGGATATCAACTCTTCCCCGACGAGGTCGGCGAGCGTCAGCTCGGTTTTCGTTTGCAGCGCGTGCCTGGCGGGCAGCAGGCATACGAAGCCGAGTCTGCCGACCACCTCCGCCTCGATATCCGGAGGCAGCCGGTCGTCCATCGCCACGCCGAGGCTGGCATCGCCCGCACGCAGCATGTCGACGATTGCCGAGATGGGCGCGCTATGGGCACGCAGCATTATGTTGGGATGCTGCGTCCGGAATTTGGTGAACGCACGCGGCAATATCGCCATTGCCGGCGGCGGCGACGCCGCGACGCGCACCAGCCCTGCCCGACCCAGGCGCAGGTCGGTTGTCTTGCGGCGCAAGCCCTCAAGCCCCGCCGATAACCTCTCGGCATCGGGGAAGATCTCTAACGCCTCCGGGGTTGGTCGCAGCCGGCCCTTGACCCGCTCGAACAGGGTGAAACCGAGTTCGTCCTCGGCGTGGAGCAGGATCTGGCTGAGCGCAGGCTGGGAGATGTTCAGCATCCGCGCCGCGGCCGTCACGGTACCCGCGCGCATCACGGCGGTGAACACTTCGAGCTGCCGGGCCCGCATGGCTACTCCATAGGTAAAACTTATGGCTTCTGTCCAAACCCATCTTTGACGCAATAGCGCGGCGCGGACAAGATCGGCTGGGATTGATTGCTAGAGGGCGCTATGGATGTAGTCGTGCTGGGCGGCGGACTGATGGGGACGGCTTCGGCCTATTTCCTCGCCCGGCGCGGCGCACGCGTGACGCTGATCGAGCGGAGCCGGATCGGAACCGGGGCAACGGTCGCCTCCTTCGGCAACATCCGGCGCACAGGGCGTCATCTGTCCCAGCTTCCATTGGCCCATCGCTCGCTCAGGCTTTGGGGCGAGGCCGAGAAAATGCTTGGCCGCGACGTCGAATTCCGCGCCACCGGCCACACCCGGCTGATCTTCGATGAAGATGGTCTCGCCGACATGCGAACCTACGCCCAGACGGCGCGGCCCTGGGGACTTGAGCTGGAAGAACTCAGCCCGCGCGAGATTCACACACGCTTTCCCGGCCTCGGTCCCGATGCGATCGCGGCGTCGTTCTCGCCGCGTGATGGCAGCGGCAATCCGCGGCTGATTGCACCCGCCTTTGCCGAGGCCGCGCACCAGTTGGGCGCCCAACTTGTCGAAGAAGCGGAGGTCGAGACGATCAAGCACACGGCTTCCGGGTTTCTCGTTGTCAGTTCAAAGGGAAAATTCGCCGCCGAGTGTTTGCTCAACACTGCCGGAGCTTGGGGTGCACGCATCGCCGCACAGTTCGGCGAACAGGTTCCGCTCGACGCGCGTGGCCCACAAATGGGCGTGACCGAACCACTGCCGCACCGGATCCTGCCGGTGGTCGGAATCTGGACGCGTGACAAGAACCATGGCGCCTATCTGCGTCAGGTCGAGCGAGGCAACATAGTCTTCGGCGGCGCCGCCGAAAGAGTGTCGGTGGATATCGACCCAGGCCATGCGGCCGCCGACCCCATGCGCCTGCCCATGCAATTGCGTGCCGTCGTGCGGCTGCTGCCTGCAATCGCGCAGGCCACCGTCATCCGCACCTGGTCAGGCTGCGAGGGCTATGTCAGGGACATGCTGCCGGTCATGGGATGCTCGGCGACGACGCCGGGCCTGTTCCATGCCTTCGGCTTCAGCGGTCATGGCTTCCAGCTCGGCCCGGGCGTGGGAGACGCCATGGCCGAACTCATCATGACCGACCGATGCGAAACGCCGCTCGATGATTTCAGGGTCGATCGCTTCGGCCGCGCCGTCTGAAAGAGCAACTGTCGACATCCGCGCAACGGCGGCCCTCCGTACAAGTGCTCATGAGCAAGCATCTGAAGAAGAAGATGTTCGACCACGAGGCCGCAATGGCAGTCCACGCGGACCAAGGATTCTAAAGCGGCAAGCGCTCCAGCGCTGCTACCGCAGTCATGACCCCTCGCAGCTCGGCAAGACCCTTGAGGCGGCCGATCATCGGATAGCCGGGATGGGTCGGCTTGCCGACATCGTCGAGCAGCTCGTGACCGTGATCGGGTCGCATCGGGATGCGCCAGTCGCGCCGCCCTTCTTCGAGCCGCCGCTTTTGCTCGCGCAGCAATATCGTAATCAGGGCCACCATGTCGGTGTCGCCTCCCAAATGCTCGGCCTCCATGAAGGAGCCGTCCGGTTCGTTGGCGACATTGCGCAAATGGGCAAAATGGATGCGTTCGGCAAAGCGCGCCGCGATCGCGGGCACGTCGTTGTCCGGTCCCGCCCCCAGCGAACCGGAGCATAGCGTGAGACCATTCGAGCGCGACGGCACCGCATCAAGCGTGAAGGCGATGTCCTCGGCGTTGGACACGATGCGCGGCAGGCCGAACAACGGACGCGGCGGATCATCGGGGTGTACGCACATATTGATGCCGAGCTCCTCGGCGGTGGGGATGACGGCGGCAAGAAAGCGCACGAAGTTCTGCTGCAGTTCCGCCTTTGCCATGCCGTGGTAGCGAGCGAGCACGGCCTTCAGCCCCGGCACGTCATAGCGCTCGTAGGCGCCCGGCAGGCCGGCCATGATGTTGGCCAGCAGGCGCGCGCGGTCGCCTTCCGAAGAGGCGCCGAACCATGCTCTGGCCCGAGCCATGATTTCGGGCGTGTGCTCCTCTTCGGCACCGCGACGTTCGAGAATGAAGCAGTCGAAGGCAGCATATTCGTGCGCGTTGAAACGCAGCGCCGTACCGCCTCCCGGCAGCGGCGCGGCCAACTCGGTGCGGGTCCAGTCGAGCACCGGCATGAAATTGTAGCAAACGGTGGTGATGCCGCAACGGGCCAGGTTTCTGAGCGATTGCCGATAGTTGGCGAAGAGCGGCTCCAGATCGCCATCTCCGGATTTGATGGTCTCGTGAACCGGAAGGCTCTCCACGACGCGCCACTCCAGCCCGAGCTCCGTATCGGCAATCAGGCGCTTGCGCTTTTCGATCTCATCAACGCTCCACGCCACACCATAGGGGATGTGGTGCAGCGCCGTGACGATGCCTGTCGCTCCGGCTTGCCTGATATGGGAGAGCCGGACGGCGTCGTCCGGGCCGAACCAGCGGAAGGTCTGTTCCATCGCCTTGCGATCCTTGCGTATTTTCAATGGGAGGGAAGTTGCGGCCCGCAGCGGTCAGTCGTCGGCCTGGATCAGATCGGGCCGGCTGGCCGCCAGGCCGTGCGTGATCTTCAGCACCTCCGACAGATGCTCACGCATGCGGGCCTCCGCCGCCGCGATATCGCCATCGAGCACGGCCTTGAAGATCGCCTCGTGCTGGGCGATCAGTGTGTCGACCGGCGTGATCGCCGGCAGGCTGAGGAAGCGCAGACGGTCGAACTGCGCCTTTTCCCGCTCGATGACTCCCCAGACGCTGCTCTGGCCGATGCCGTCGGCCAGAGCAGCGTGAAAGTCGTCGTCGGCTTCGGTGAAGCGTGCCGCGTCACCGCCGGCGTCGCGCTGGCGGGCAAGCGCGGCACGCAGATTCCGCGCGGTTTCCTCGCTGATGCCGCTGGCAGCGGCACTCCGCGCCACGGCGACCTCCAGCGCCTCACGCACGAAGCGGGCACGCTCCACGGCCTTGAGCGAGATGCGGCGCACGAAGCTGCCGCGTTGCGGCAGCACCTCGATCATCTCTTCCTCGACCAGGCGGATCAGCGCCTCGCGCACCGGCGTGCGGCTGGTGCCGAAGCGCATGGCCAGTTCGTTCTCCGACAGCCGCTCGCCTGGGGTCAGGCGCAGCGAGACGATGTCTCGTCGCAGCGCGGCATGGATCTCGCGCACCGAAGCCGGCATGGTGCGAAAACCCGACGGGCTGGTCGGTCGGATCGCCGGTAGGCCCTTGGTCACGTCCATTCTCCTATTCAAAAAACAAGCTCGGCAGCCAGAGCGATATGGCCGGTATGTAGGATACCAGCATCAGAACGATAATATTGCAGATCAGGAAGGGCACGATGGCCTTGCTGACCTGGGCAAGCGAAACCTTGCCGATGTTGGCGGCAACGAACAGGCATACGCCGACCGGCGGCGTGGTCAGGCCGATCATCAAATTCAGGATGCAGAAGATCGCGAAATGGATCGGATCGATGCCTACCTGCGTGGCGACCGCCAGAAGCGGCGGAAACAGGATGATGAGAGCGGCTATCGTTTCCATGAAGGTGCCGACGATCAGCAGCAGGATGTTGATGAACAGGATGATGAGATACTTGTTCGTCGTCACCGCCAGCATCGCTGCCGCGATCGCCTGCGGAATCTGCTCGCTGGTCATGATCCAGCCGAAGACGTTGGCAAGCCCGACCAGCAGGATAAGCGCGCCCGAGCCGATGGCGCTTTCCAGGAGGATGCCCGGCAGGTCTTTCAGGCGGAACCCCTTATAGACGAAGAGGCCTATAGCGAAGGCGTACAGCGAGGCGACGATCGACGCCTCGGTGGGCGTGAACACGCCGCCCACGATGCCGACGAGGATGATGAGCGTCATAAGGATCGCCCAGATCGCTGCACGGCTGGAACGCAGCAACACACGGAAGCCGACCCATTCGCCCTTGGGGTAGCCGCGCTGGCGCGACAGGATATAGACAGTGATCAGCATGCCGAGGCCGAGCAGCAAGCCGGGGATCGCGCCGGCCACGAACATCTTGCCTACCGACAGGCCGGTGAGCGTTCCGGCGATGATCATCGGAACGCTTGGCGGAATGATCGGACCGACTGTGGAAGCAGCGGCGGTAAGAGCCGAAGCAAAGGGGGCGTCATATCCGGCCTTCTTCATCGCCGGGATCATGACGGCGCCGATCGAGGCGGTCTCCGCGACAGCCGTGCCGGATATCCCGGCGAAGATCATCGAACCGGTGACGTTGGCCAGGCCGAGGCCTCCGCGGATGTGGCCGACAAGCGCATTGCCGAAACGCACGATCTGGTCGGTGATACCGCCGCCGTTCATCAGGTTGCCGGCCAGCACGAAGCCGGGGATGCACAACAGCACGAAGCTGTCCATGCCTGAATACATGAACTGTGCCACGACCGTCAGGTCGATGTCGGCAAGGTAGAGATAAATGGCCGACGCAACACCAAGCGCGATCGCAACCGGCACACCGAGGATGAGGCAGATGGCGAAGCTGCCGAAAAGGGCCGCGACCAGCATCAGATCAGCTCCTCGTGACGCATTGGCTGTCCGAAGCCGAACAGCCGGGCCAGGGAGAAGATGGCAAGCGCAACCGGAATTATCAGCACGGTGACGTAAACGATGAGCATCGGCGCGTCGAGGGATCGTGCGCGCTCGCCGATGCTTCCCGAGACATAGGCGTAGGCACCGGGAATGACGGCGAGGCTGAACAGCATCGTGATGACATCTGCCACCCGCTCGACCTGGCGCCGGGCGCGGGCTGGCAGGGATGCCGTGAAGAGGTCGACATTGACCAGGTCGCCACGCAGGACGGCGAGGCCGCACGAAAAGGCGACCATGTGCAGCAACGCGAAACGCGCCACCTCCTCGGTCCAGGCCGGTGACGGGAAGCCCGGCAGACGGCCGAGCACCTGTATGGTCACGACGGCGATGAGAACGGCGAAAGCAATGATGGTTCCGGCTTTGCAGATCGCCTTCAGGCCAGCCAGCAGCATACCGACGGTTCGTTTCATGGGCTCCTCCCAGACGAGCGCCGGGTCGTTATCGCGGTCCGGCGTTCATGGTCCTTGTGGGGTCGACAAAAGTGGAGAAGCCGCCCAACGGGCGGTTTCCCGACTCGCCTATTTCGTGGCGAGAATGTCCTCGTAAAGCGGCTTCAGGTCGGCGCCGAGCGAGGCGGTGACCGCATCCTTGCCCCTGGTGGCGAACGCCTGCTTGTCCACATCGATGAACTCCATGCCTTTGGCCTTCAGTTCGTCGGCGATGCGAGCCTCGTCGGCCAGGAACAGCTTGCGCTCGAATTCCTGCGCCACGGCGGCCGCTTCCCGGATGGCTTTCTGCTGCTCATCTGGCAGCTTGCCGAGTTTCCGGCTGCCGCCGACGAGGTAGATCCAGCTCAGCACGTGGTCGGTCTTGTTCAGATATTTCTGCACCTCGAAGAAACTCGCCGACTGGATCAGGGCGAGCGGGTTCTCCTGCGCGTCGACGACATGGCTCTGCAGCGAGGTGAAGACCTCGGAGAAGGCCATCGGCGTCGGTTTGGCGCCGAGCGCCTGCCAGAACGAGACGAACAACGGCACATTCGGCACGCGCAGTTTGAGGCCGGCGAGTTCATCGGGCGTGCGGATCGCCTTGTTGGCGGTCAGTTCGCGCGGACCGCGCGCAAACCAGGCCAGCGGAACGAGCTTGGTCTTGTCCTCGATCTCGGCGGCGATCTTCTGGCCGACGGAGCCCCCGATCACGGCCTTCATGTGGTCGAGATCGCGGATGGCGTAAGGCACGGCGAGCAAGGCTGCGAGCGGTGCCCAGTTCTGCAGTGACTCGCCGGTGATCGTGAAATCGACGGTGCCGAGTTGGATGCCTTTGATGAGGTCGGTTTCCTTGCCTAGCTGCTCGTTCGGAAAGACCTTGATCTCGATCTCGCCATTGGTGCGATTGGCGACCTCCTCGGCGAACTTCAGGGAGGCCTTGTGCCAGCTGTTCTGTTCATTCGCGAGGTGGCCAAGCTTCAATACGGTCTTGGCTCGGGCGCGACCAACGATGGTGATGCTGGCGCCAGCACCGAGAGCGGTGGCCAGCACGCCGCGACGTGAAATCTTGGTATCGAACACAGTTTCTTCCTCCTTCAGTTGTTATGCATCAGTCAAAGGCGAGATGAACCTTGACGACCTGTCCCGGTTCGCTCTCGATCAGCGAAAACGCAGCCTTCGCCTCGGCGGCGGCAAAGGTGTGGGTAATCATGGCGGCCGGACGCAACCTCCCTTGCTCCAGCCACCTGATGACTTGCGGCAAGAGTCTACGGCTGAGCCGTGACCCGTGCAGCGACAGCTCCTTCCTGACGATCTCCTGCTGACTGACGTTGCACGGCGCGGGTGAAAAGCCGAGCAGGCCGATACGGCCGGCGGGACTTGCCAGCCCGCAGGCCTCGGCCAGGAGCGCCGGTACGCCTGCACCGTCGATGACCACTGACGGCCCGAGGCCTTCGTTCTCGTCAGCGACGGCGAGTGGCACAGACTCTCTGGTGGAATGGATGACGCGGTCGGCACCGAAGGCTTCTGCGCGCCGCAGGCGATTGGCGTCGAGATCAGCCACAATCACCCGTGCGCCATGGAGCTTCGCCACCTGAAGGACCGTGAGGCCCACGGTGCCAGCACCGTAGACGAGCACCACATCGTCTGCCGAGCAGCCAGTTCGCGAAAGGACGTTCGCCGCGATCGAAAACGGCTCGGCGAGCGCGGCTACCTCGACCGGCAGTGTGGGTGGCAGTTTCACCGCATTAGCAGCGGGCACGACAACCCGATCGCGGAAGCCGCCGTCCCGATGAACGCCCAGCACCTCCAGATTGGCGCAGACATTGGACCGGCCGACGCGACAGGCATAGCAATGGCCGCAGGAAACTACTGGATCGACGACGACGCGATCGCCCGGCGCCAATCCCGTCGCCTGCGGCCCGACAACCTCGACGACACCTGCAAATTCATGGCCGATGATGCGCGGATATTTTGCAAAGGGATTGGTGCCGTGGAGAATGTGGATATCTGAGCCGCAGATACCTGCGCGCTGCACGCGCACCATCACGTCGTCCGCTCCCAGCGCGCGCGGCTCGTTCTCCATCAGGACCAGGGTGCCCGGCCTTTCGACGGCGACGGCAACCATGCTTCCTCCCAACTTCCATACTAGTGTGCATCACTAGTATGGAAGTTTCTTCGGTCTGTCAATTAATGCATCGGACACCAACGCCTTCAGGTCTTCATTCGCATCGGAGACGACGAGCTTCACGCTCCTGAGGCCGCGCCGCGTCAGCTTGCGAAGCAATTGGCTGATTGACACGGGCACATGTCACAGCTCATCCGGCCCTTCCGATATCGGCACCGAGACCTTCAGGTGAAAGGAGACCGGTATTCCTTTGTTCAAGCGGATTGCCGGGCGATAATTTGGAAGCCAATGTCCTTGACCCGTCCAGCAGGCGGTTCGCCGTCAAAGCGCGCCAGGATCGCCTTTGCGGCAGTGAGCCCGAGCTCCGTTCGGTCGACCCGGACGGTGGTAAGCGGCGGCACGACATGGGCCGCGAAATCCTGATCCCCGAAGCCGATGACGGCGATCTCGTCGGGCACCCGCAGGCCGCGGACGTTGGCCTCGATAAGAACCCCGTGAGCGAGCAGATCGGAGCTGCAAAAAATGGCTCCACCCTTGAAATTCTGCTCGTCTACGAGAATTCGGAGAGCCTCGCGACCGCGTGCAAGGCTAGCGCCTCCCACGAAATTAATCTGCGTAACGTCGATGCCCGCGCGGCGGCCGATCTCCTTTACGAAAGCGTCCTTGCGCCTGAGCGCGCGTTCGTCGCCAGCGGAAACCGTCGCAGCGTTCTTGTAGCCGGCCTCCAATACGAATTCCGCCACTGCGCGGCCCGTCTCGACATGCGAAAAGCCGACGCAGAGATCGATCGGTGTCTCGGTCATGTCCCACAATTCCACTACCGGAATTCCGGCCGCCATCAGCATGCGGCGCGCCTCCAGCATATGGTGGATGCCGGTCAGGAGCATCGCGTCTGGCCGGCGGGAAAGAAGCGTCACGATCGCTCTTTCCTCTTCCTTCGGGTCGAAGCCCGTTTCGGACAGAAGGATCTGGTAGCCGTGCCCGGCGATGCCCTCACTGAAGGCCTGGATCATTGAGGAATAGACGATATTCGTGATGGAAGGCACCAGCGCCCCAATGAGGCGGCTACGGCGAGAGGCTAGCGCGCCGGCTATCGCATTCGGTACGAACCCGGTCATTTCGATGGCGTTGCGGATCTTCTCGAACGTTGCCGGAGAGACCTTCGACGGGTCGCTCAGCGCCCGCGAAACGGTGACCTGAGAAACACCGGCCAGGCGGCCGACCGTTGCCATGGTAACGGGACGGCTGGAGCCTTCTTTCGCCCGCTCGACGTTTCCGCCGTCGTACCTGTCTCGCCGGCCCGACCCGGTCTTGCTCATGCCATTTCCGTTTCCCGCCGCGATCAAGCTTGCTCAAGAACAGCTTCACTTGTCTTGTGCTGTTTGCTGCGCCTTGCAAGAATGATTGATACCCAAATGGACCCGGCGATCAAGAACCACATCAGAACGGTAATCCAGCTCTTGGTGAAAAAGATCGTCAGGTCGCCGAACGATTCGAGGCTCTTCACGAAATAGATCTCGGCTGAAGGCCCGAGGATGAAGCCGATGATGAAAGGGGCGATCTCGATGCCAATCTTCAGCGCGAACCAACCGAAGACACCGAAGATCAGAAGCGTCCACACATCGAACATCACGCCGTAATTGGTGGTGTAGGCGCCGACCATGCACATCATCACGATGAGTGGAAAGAGAATGTGCTTCGGCACGGTGACGATCAGCGCCAGATAGCGAATGGCGAGATACATCATGGCGAACATCGCGAGATTGGCGATCAGCATCGCCACGATTATCGCGTCCCAGGATCCGGAATTGTTGCCGATGAAAAGCGGCCCCACCTGCACACCTTGAAGAGTGAAGGCGCCGATGAGTAGCGCCGTCGTCGAGTCGCCGGGAATGCCGAGCGAGAGCAGCGGGATCAGAGCGCCGCCGGTCAGCCCGTTGTTGCCGGATTCGGAGGCGATGACGCCTGCGGGCTCTCCCTTGCCGAAGCGTTCGGGATTTCGCGAGAAAGTCTTGGCGTTCGAATAGGCGAGGATCGAGGCCGCCGATCCGCCGACGCCGGGCAGGATGCCAACAAAGGTGCCGATGCCCGAGGAGCGAATCAGGTTCCATATCTGACCTCGGAACAGCGAAAACGAAAAAGTCGAATGCTTGCCGAGCTTGAGGTCGCCGATGTCCTGTCCTTCGGGAACGCCTTGTTGTGCTTCTTCAAGGACGGCCGCGATACCGAACAGGCCGATCAGGACGGGCAGCAGGGAAAAGCCGTTGTCCAGCCAGTATTCGAGACCCGGCGGCACCAACCGGATTTCGCCATTGCCGCCGTTCGATGTGGCGTAGGTGCCGATGAGGCTGATGAAGATGCCGAGAAAGCCGGAAAAAACACCCATCAGCATGTCGCTGCTGAGCGCGCCCATCACGGTGAGCGCGAAAAGAATGATCAGGAACTTCTCGACATAGGAGAAGCGGATCGCGAAGTCGGCGAGCGCCGGAGCGAACAGATAGAGGATGAGCAGGCTGAAGAGGCCGCCGAAAAGGGAGGAAATGATGCCGATGCGCAATGCTTTCTCCCCCTCTCCTTTCCGCGCCATCGGATAGCCGTCGAGCGTCGTGGTGATCGAGGAGGGAGTACCCGGTATGCCGATCAGGATGGCCGGCACCAGCCCGCCAGATATGCCGCCGACATAGAGACCGAGCAGCAGGGCGAGGCCGTTCGTGAGTCCCAGAGAATAAGTGAGCGGGAGGCAGACCGCGACCGCCATCGTTGCTGTCAGCCCCGGAATGGCCCCGAAGACGATGCCCACGAAGGTTCCGCCAACGATGAGCGACAGGAAAAGCGGGGTGACGAAATCGAAAAGTTCCATGGAGTTCAGGCCCGCGGACGGATTGATCAGGGAAGCGACAGGAAGAAGACGTCGTTGAACAGCCACCACGTCAGCACGGGCGCAATGGCGGCCATGATGACAACCGGCAAGACCGTTCTGAGGTTGCGCTGGTGCATGAAGAGCAGCGACGTCAACAAAACGAAGGGAATGGAGCAAGCCAGGAACCCGAAGCCGGTGTTCGGCATCAGTTCGCCGACGGGTTCGAGGAGCGCGAAATAGATGAAGCACAGCCCGATCGCGCCGAAGAACCGCATCTTGTCCATCTGTGAGACGATGCTGCGCCAATAGGCGCCCGATCCGGCAATGGAACGGCGCCGGGTGACGACGATCGCAAGGCCGAGGATCGCAAGGATCGCGCCGATCACTCCCGGGAAGACGAGGTGCGACGTTTCGAAGTTGATGGTGACGTGGGTAAGGCTGCTCATGCCGTCTCCTGTGCAAGAAGGAAAAGGGCCGGTTTCACCCGGCCCCGCCGTCACTTGCCGGAAATCTTCGCAATGATCCCGTTGTAGGCTGCGTTCTTCTCTTCGAGATGCGCGGCCGCTTCCTTCGAGGGCTTGAAATTCGGAATGAAGAAGGCCTGCTTCTGGCGTTCCTGGATCTTGCCTTCGGCGAAGACATCCTTGAGCGCCGCGTCGATCGCATCGACCATGCCCTGATCCATGTCCTTGTTGTAGAGGAAGAAGAATTCCTTGTCGAAGGTGAAGTCCTTCTTGCCGTCTTCAGTCACGCTCGTCTTCGGGCTGGTGTATTTCAACATATCGTCTCGAGTCGTCTTGCCCATGCCCGTTTCCGGGGCTTGCTCGATCGTTTCCGGCCGCGCCGTGATCCAGACAAAGCGCATCGCCTTCTGGTCCGATTCCGGCAATTGCGTGAACTGCTCGTTGGCCTGGATCGAGCCGTTGATGACGTCGGCAAGATCGTCGAACATCGCCTGGTTCTTGTCGGACTGGCTGCCCGTCTTCACCGAGACGATGTTGGCCTCCGAACCGGGCGACAGGATGCTTGCGGCATTCTTCATCGCGGAAAAGCCGATTTCGGAAACCCCGCCGGGCTCGATCGCCACGCGGATCTTGGTGCCAGCGGCGGCGGCCTTGAAGATGTCGTCCATCGATTTGTAGGGCGAATCCTTGGCCACCAGATAGGCATTGCCCGGATTGATCGCGACCGTCGGGCCGATCTTGTACTTCGTGAAGATGTCGTCGAAGCCGTGCACGCCGTAGAGGTGTGAGAGATAGGCAGAATCGTGGAAGATCATGATCGTCGTCCCGCGCCCGTCGCGTTCCAGCGCCTTGAACGCCTCATTGGCGCCGACTGCATCCACCTTCATGTTCACGCCAAGCTTTTGGGACAGCGCGTCGGCGACGATGGCGGAGTTCTGGTAGGTGTCGCCACCGGTCGATGACGAGCCGATCACCATCCGGATATTGTGCGGCAAATCCCGAGCGGCCGCAGCCAACGGCTGCGTGAGAAACATTGCCGCGCCGACGACCACAATCATTCTACGGGTAATTTTCATCTTTCCTCCCATACCCGGCCCACTGGCGGGGTTCCTCATTTCATGGCATGCACAAGCCCGCAGTGAATGCGCATACATTATCTTGTTCGGTTCATTTGCGCCTGTCAACTCTCATAGTCTTCGTTGCGGATAACCAAATCTGGATGGGCCGGCTGCGGTTGACACGAAATGATGAAAGCGCATACATAATTGCTGTTTCAAGGAATAGTCGATGGTCCCAGGAAAAAAGAGCCCGGAAACGCTTCGCAGCGCACGCTGGTTCGCACCGGATGACCTGCGCAGTTTCGGACATCGGTCCCGTATGATGCAGATGGGGCTCGCGCCGGAGGACTGGGCGGGCAAACCGATCATCGGCATCCTGAACACATGGTCCGAGATGAACCCCTGTCACCTGCATTTCCGTGACAGGGCCGAGGACGTGAAAAAAGGCATCGCGCAGGCAGGCGGTCTCGGTGTCGAAATTCCGACGATTTCGATCGACGAGAGCTTCACCAAGCCGACATCCATGCTCTACCGCAACATGATTGCCATGGAGACGGAAGAGACGATCCGGTCCCATCCGCTCGATGGCGTGGTGCTGATGGGCGGTTGCGACAAGTCGACCCCGGGTCTGACCATGGGCGCGATCACCGCCGGCATCCCCTTCATTTATCTCCCCGCGGGTCCGATGCTGCGGGGCAACTATGCCGGCAGGGCGCTGGGCTCCGGTTCGGACGCCTGGAAGTACTGGGACGAGCGGCGGGCGGGCAATATTTCCGACGACGAATGGTTGGGTGTGGAAGGCGGCATCGCCCGCTCCTATGGTCACTGCATGACCATGGGAACAGCCTCGACCATGACCGCGATTGCGGAGGCCATGGGCCTCTGCCTGCCTGGTGCATCTTCCATTCCCGCCCCCGATGCCAACCACAAGCGCATGAGTGCGGCCTGCGGGCGCCGGATCGTCGACATGGTCTGGGAAGACTTGACCCCGGACAAAATCGTGACCGAAGCCGCCGTCCGCAACGCTGCCATCGTCGCCATGGCAACGGGCTGCTCCACCAATGCGGTCGTGCACCTTTTGGCGATGGCGCGGCGGGCCGGCGTGAAGCTGAGCCTCGACGACCTCGACGCTCTCGGACGGATAACGCCGCTGATCGCCAACATCCGGCCTTCGGGCAAGGACTACCTGATGGAGGATTTCTATTTCGCCGGCGGCTTGAGGGCGCTGATGAATGAGCTCGGAGACCGGCTGGACAGAAGCAGCATCACCTGCACCGGACGACCGCTCGGCGAAACGCTGGCAGGCGCGGAGGTCTACAACGATGACGTCATCCGCCCGCTTTCCAATCCGGTTTATTACGAAGGTTCGTTAGCCGTGCTCAGGGGCAACCTCTGTCCCGACGGCGCCGTGATGAAGCCGGCTGCCTGCGATCCGCGTTTTCATGTGCATGAAGGCCCGGCGCTCGTTTTCGACAGCTACCCGGAAATGAAGGCGGCCATCGACGACGAAGATCTCGACGTAACGCCGGACCATGTGCTGGTGCTGCGCAATGCAGGCCCACAGGGGGGCCCCGGCTTTCCCGAGTGGGGCATGCTGCCGATCCCCAAGGCGCTGGTCAAGAAGGGCCACCGCGACATGCTGCGCATTTCGGATGCCC
This sequence comes from Mesorhizobium sp. B3-2-1, assembly GCF_006439515.1. NCBI lineage: Bacteria > Pseudomonadati > Pseudomonadota > Alphaproteobacteria > Hyphomicrobiales > Phyllobacteriaceae > Mesorhizobium > Mesorhizobium sp. B3-2-1. The sequence goes on from NZ_VFTI01000001.1 coordinate 236,579, forward strand.
GTATGTCCGGCACGTCCTACGGCGCCTGCATCCTGCATGTCGCCCCGGAATCCTTCATTGGCGGACCGCTGGCGCTCCTGAAGAGCGGCGATATCGTCCGGCTGGACCTGCCGAACCGCCGTCTGGACATGCTTGTCGGTGAAGAGGAGCTTGCCGCCCGCAGGGCTGCCTGGATACCGCCGGAACCGCGTTTCGAGCGCGGTTGGGGCTACATGTTCCAGCGCCATGTCGCCCAGGCGAACGAGGGCTGCGATTTCGACTTCCTGACCCGCGATTTCGGCCAGCCGGCCGGCGAGCCTGACATTTTCTGAACCGACGAGGAAAAGCCATGTCCCACGACCTCGACAAGGCCTTGACCGGTATTTCCGGCATTCTCGTCACGCCCTACGACACGGACGGGAATGTCGCACCCAAACGCCTTCAGCCGATCATCGACCACGCGTTGCAGGCCGGTGTCCACATCCCCGTCGTCAACGGCAACACGGGCGAGTTTTACGCCCTGACGACAGACGAAGCCTGCACCATGGTGCGTGAGGTGACGGCGATGGTTGCCGGTCGCGCACCGGTGCTGGCCGGCATCGGCCGGTCGATCCGCGACGCCTGCCGCCTCGCCACGGCTTCCGCCAATGCGGGCGCCGCCGCGCTGATGATCCACCAGCCGCCGGATCCCTTCGTTTCTCCGCGCGGAACGGTCGAATACGTCAAGGCGGTCAGCGAGGCTTCCGGCGGCCTTCCGGTCATGCTCTATCTGCGCAACGATGCGATCGGGACCAAGGCGATTGCCGACCTTTGCGCCCTTCCGGGTGTGAGGGGCGTGAAGTGGGCGACGCCGAACCCGATGAAGCTTGCCGAGGCGATAGCGGCCTGCGATCCGTCGATCGTCTGGGTCGGCGGCCTCGCGGAAGTCTGGGCCCCCACCTTCTACGCGGTCGGCGCGCGGGGCTTCACCTCCGGTCTGATCAATCTCTGGCCGGAACGTTCGATCGCGATCCATTCGGCGCTCGAGGCCGGCGACTATGCCACCGCCCGCGAACTGATCGCCGGCATGCGCGCCTTCGAGGAAGTGCGCGCCGAAGAGCTGAACGGAACCAATGTCACCGGCGTCAAGGCCGCTCTCCAGGCGGTCGGCAAGGATTGCGGCCCGACGCGGCCGCCGTCCGCCTGGCCTCTGACCGCCGGCCAGCAGGAAAAGATGCTCGCTTTCCTGAGATCCTCAGGACTCGTCTGAACCCACCCAGAGGAAAGCCCCGTCATGAAATCTGAAACCAGATCCAAACTCATGGGCGTGTCCGTCGCGACGCTGGCGACTGCCCTCTTTAAGCGCGGCCTGCGCAACCAGGTGATCCAGGGCGTCCATCCGGTGGCCTCCAAGGGCCGCAATATGGTCGGCCCTGCCTTCACGCTGCGCTACATGCCTGCCCGGGAGGACCGCAACCAGCTCAGCGAGTTCCGCAATCCGAAGCATCCCCAGCGCGTCGCGATCGAGACCTGTCCCGAAGGCCATGTCATGGTGATCGACAGCCGCAAGGATGCCCGGGCGGCAAGCGCGGGCGACATTCTGATCACCCGGCTCATGATGCGCGGTGGCGCCGGCATCGTGACCGACGGCGGCTTCCGCGACGCCGCAACGATCGGCGCGCTCGACATTCCGGCCTATCACGCCCGCCCCTCAAGCCCGACGAACCTGACGCTGCATGAAGCGATCGAGATCAATGGGCCGATCGGTTGCGGCGATGCGCCGGTCTTTCCCGACGACATCGTCGTCGGCGACGAAGACTGCGTGATCGTCATTCCCGCCCATCTGGCCGAGGAGGTGGCCGACGAAGCGGTGGAAATGTCGGCTTACGAGGATTTTGTGGTCGAGCAGGTGAAGAATGGCCAGACCATCATCGGTCTCTACCCTTGCACGAAGGAGGAACACCAGGCCGCTTTCGCCGAGTGGCGAAAGAGTAACGGCCGATAGACCGTTGCGCTACCGGAGGAGCAGGAAAGCCGTGGCATGAACCTGTCCGTTTAATGGAAGGCGACCCGGATTTGAGAACACATGTGTCAGAAGGAGGAGGGACGCAAATGCAAGCACCGCAGGATCCAACGCGATCACTCCGGTCGCGGCAGGCACGTTTCGCAAGATGTGCTCGTGCGAGAGATGAGAGAAGCCATGAAATCGATTGGTCGCAGAAAGGGATGGCAAGGCGTGCCATTCGGAAATCCGCCAGCCTTCCGGCCGTGCTTTACATGCGCTACTGGTAGCGCTACCAATTCAGATGGAGGACGCGGCAAGACTGCAAGCTGCGTATGTATGGAGTGGACGTCTCCCTCGCAGGCGTCGCATCGCTCGGGAGGGAATCGATGGCATCCGTTGCGATCCGCGATGTCTACAAATCCTTCGGCGCCGCCGAAATTCTCCATGGCGTCGGGATCGATATAGAAGACGGCGAGTTCGTGACGCTGGTCGGCCCGTCGGGCTGTGGGAAGTCGACACTGTTGCGCATGATCGCGGGCCTCGAAGGCATCACGCGCGGCGAGATCGCCATTGGCGGGCGCATTGTCAACACGGTCGCCCCCAAGGAGCGCGACATTGCCATGGTGTTCCAGAATTACGCGCTTTACCCACATATGACGGTGCGCGAGAACATGGCGTTCTCCCTGATGTTGAAGCGTGTCTCGAAGCAGGAGAGCGATGGCAAGGTCGAGCGTGCCGCGGAAATTCTCAACCTCACGCCGCTGCTGTCGCGCTATCCCCGACAGCTTTCGGGCGGGCAGCGGCAGCGCGTGGCCATGGGCCGGGCGATCGTGCGCGACCCGCAGGTCTTTTTGTTTGACGAGCCGCTCTCCAATCTCGATGCCAAACTGCGCGTGCAGATGCGCGCGGAGATCAAGGAACTGCACCAGCGCCTGAAGACCACGACCATCTATGTCACTCACGATCAGATCGAGGCGATGACGATGGCCGACAAGATCGTCGTCATGCATGACGGCAATGTGGAGCAGATCGGGCGACCGCTCGATCTTTATGACCGGCCGGACAATCTTTTCGTGGCGATGTTCATCGGCTCCCCAGCAATGAACATGCTGACAGGCCGCGTTGGCGCCGGCGGCTTCAAAGGCAACGGCGGCGTCGCCATAGATTTGCCGCGGACGCCGCAAAACCTGAATAACGGTCCGGTGGTGCTTGGCATACGGCCCGAGCATCTGCGCCTTTCCGACCACGGCTTCCCCATCACCATTTCGGTCGTCGAACCGACCGGGTCGGAGTTGCAGATCATCGGCCGCGCGCCTGGCGGTGAAGAGATCGTCGCGAATTTCCGTGAACGCCACCCGTTCCAGCCCGGCGAAACCGTCAAGCTTGCCGCCGAGCCGAGCCTGATCCATCTCTTTGACGCAGATACGGGCCGCCGGCTTTGAACATGCCTAGGTCTCAGCCAATCAAAACAGGAGGAAATGGCAATGAGATTTACCAGACGCGACGTGATCCGAACCAGCGCCGGTGCGGCGGCTGCCGGAGCAATCGGCAACCGCCTGCTTGGCGCGCCAGCCTTTGCCCAGGATGCGCCGAAATACACGCCCGAAAAAGGCGCCAAGCTCAGGCTCCTTCGCTGGTCGCCGTTTGTCCAGGGCGATGAGACCGCCTGGCTGGCGCTGACGAAGAAATTCACTGATGCCACCGGTGTCGAGGTGCGCGTCGACAAGGAGAGCTGGGAGGACATTCGTCCCAAGGCGGCGGTCGCGGCCAATGTCGGCTCGGGCCCCGACCTGATGTTCGTCTGGTTCGACGATCCCTTCCAATATCCCGACAAGCTCCTCGATGTAACCGATCTCGGAGATTATCTGGGCAAGAAGTATGGCGGCTGGCACGAGGGCCCGAAGAGCTACGCCACCAAGGACGGCAAGTTCATCGGCTTGCCGCTGGCCACCATAGGCAACGCCATCGTCTACCGCGAGAGCTGGGTCAAGGAGGCCGGTTTCTCCGAGTTCCCGAAAGACACCGACAGCTTCCTCGAATTGTGCAAGGCCGTGCAGGCTAAAGGCCATCCGGCCGGCTTCACCCATGGGCATGGCGTCGGTGACGGCAACAACTACGCTCATTGGCTGTTGTGGAGCCATGGTGGCAAGATGGTCGACGAGAACAGCAAGGTGGTGATCAACAGTCCCGAGACGATGAAGGCGATCGAATATGCTCAGGCGCTCTACAAGACCTTCATCCCCGGCACGGAAAGCTGGCTCGACGTGAACAACAACCGCGCCTTCCTGGCCGGAGAGTTGTCCGTCATCGCCAACGGTATCTCGGCCTATGAAACCGCCAGGATCAACAAGGACAAGGATCCTAAGTTGACTGAAATGGCCAAGGACATCCGCACCGCTAGCTTGCCGATCGGTCCGATCGGCAAGGCGGTGGAGCTTTACCAGGTCACCTCGGCGGTGATCTTCAACTACACGCCCTATCCGAACGCGGCCAAGGCCTATCTGCAGTTCATGTTCGAGGAACCGCAGATGTCGGAATGGATCAAGGGCTCTTCCGGCTATTGCTGCCAAACCTTGAAGGCCTACGACGACAATCCGATCTGGAAGGCCGATCCGAACTATGCGCCCTATGCCAAAGCGTCCGCAACGCTGCGCAACAACGGCTACGCCGGGCCGCTCGGCTACGCTTCGGCCGCCACCATGGCCGACTATGTGCTGGTCGACATGTTCGCCAAGGCGGTGACCGGTCGGGCGACGCCACAGGAGGCAATGGAAGAGGCCGAGAAGCGCGCCAACCGGTATTACCGGGTGTAGTCCGCACGTCTTCTTCCGTTCACGGAAGAAGACGCTTGTATTTTCGGGTCGGCCGCAGCGTGGGTCGAGACGTGCCGCCGAAATGCAGGCGCCCTATGAGGAGAGCGCGGGGCCGTGAGATCCGTGCGCGCCAGCAGTCTTCCCCACGAAGGCGGAAAGACTGCTGGCTCCGGCCACTCGATACCCACCAGAGGAGCTTTTTCATGGCCGTGACAACCGCCGCTGCCCCGCCCCGCCCCTCCTTCTTGTCGCGCATTGCGGAAAGCCGCGGGCTGCTTAGCTTTGGCTTTATGCTGCCGACAGTGGTGCTGCTGCTGGTCTTCCTGACCTATCCGCTGGGGCTCGGCGTCTGGCTCGGCTTCACCGACGCCCGCATCGGCAGGCCAGGCGTATTCATCGGCCTGGAAAATTACGAATATCTCTGGGACGACAGCGTGTTCTGGCTGTCCGTGTTCAACACGCTTCTCTACACGGTGAGCGCGTCGATCCTGAAGTTCGCCCTCGGGCTATGGCTGGCGTTGCTGCTCAACGAGAACCTGCCGTTCAAATCCTTTTTCCGCGCGGTGGTGCTTCTTCCCTGGGTGGTGCCGACGGTGTTGTCGGCGATCGCTTTCTGGTGGATCTACGATTCGCAGTTCTCGATCATCTCCTGGGCTCTCAAGCAGACGGGCCTCATCGATCACAACATCAATTTCCTTGGCGATCCGCAGAACGCCCGCGCTTCGGTGATCGCCGCCAATGTCTGGCGCGGTATTCCCTTCGTCGCCATAACCCTGCTCGCCGGCCTGCAGACGATCCCGCAATCGCTTTACGAAGCCGCCACGCTGGACGGCGCCGGTCGCTGGCAGCTGTTTCGCTATGTCACCCTGCCGCTGCTGACGCCGATCATCGCCATCACCATGACCTTTTCGGTTCTGTTCACCTTTACCGATTTCCAGCTCATCTATGTGCTGACGCGCGGCGGCCCGGTGAACGCCACACATCTCATGGCGACGCTTTCTTTCCAACGCGGCATTTCGGGCGGGCAACTCGGTGAAGGCGCAGCGATCGCGGTAGCGATGATCCCCTTCCTGCTAGGCGCGATCCTGTTCAGCTATTTCGGCCTGCAGCGGCGCAGATGGCAGCAAGGCGGCGGAGATTGAGATGGCTCTAATCAACGCTAAACCGAACCCCGCCGCCGGCGACGACGGTGGCATGACCTATTTGCAAAGCATGCCGCGCCGCGTGGTGACGGTCTACCTTCCGTTGGCGATTTTCGTCATCGTGCTGCTCTTTCCCTTCTACTGGATGACGATCACCGCCATCAAACCCAACGCGGAGATGACAAGCTACGATACATCGAGCCCGTTCTGGGTGGTCCACCCGACGTTGCAGAACATCCGTTACCTGCTGTTCGAGACCTCCTATCCGGGCTGGCTGCTCAACACGACGATCATCTCGGTCGCCGCTACCGTGCTTTCGCTCATCGCCGCGGTGTTGGCTGCCTATGCGATCGAGCGGCTGCGCTTTTCCGGGTCGCGCCAGGTCGGGCTCGCCGTCTTTCTCGCCTACCTAGTGCCGCCGTCCATCCTGTTCATTCCGCTGTCGGTCATGGTCTTCAATCTCGGGCTCTATGACACGCCCTTTGCCCTGATTTTGACTTATCCGACTTTCCTGGTGCCTTTCTGCACCTGGTTGCTGATGGGCTATTTTCGTTCCATTCCCTTCGAACTGGAAGAGTGCGCGCTCATCGATGGCGCCAGCCGCTGGCAGGTGCTGACCAAGATCGTGCTGCCGCTGTCGGTGCCGGGGCTGATCTCCGCCGGTATCTTCGCCTTCACGCTGTCGTGGAACGAGTTCATCTACGCTCTGACCTTCATTCAGTCGTCCGAAAACAAGACCGTGCCGGTGGGCGTGCTGACCGAGCTCGTCCGCTCCGACGTCTACGAATGGGGTTCGCTAATGGCCGGCGCCCTGATCGGGTCGCTGCCGGTGGTGATCCTTTATTCCTTCTTCGTCGAGCACTATGTTTCGTCAATGACCGGGGCGGTCAAAGAGTAGCCCAGCGCAATAGGGCAACTGACAGCAACGGCAATTTCCGGCGTTCCGCCATCGCAGCTGAGTCCACACGATACCCGGTGGCCGAACACGGCGTTAGCAGACGAATTCGCCAAAACTCTTGGCTTCCTTCAGGCGACGCTTCTCGATCGCTGGTGCTCGTCCTTCGCCGATGGCGCGCCTCGCGTCGATGCACTTCTCCCGAGCCCGGGCGAGTGGAATCCCGTCGCGTCCGTACCCTCTCAGACAGATGGTCTCCCGGCGGCCGTTGAGCCTGTAATCCAGGCGAAAGGAGATCGCCCCACTTGGCATAACGCGGACATACATCCCGTCGTGGTCTGCAACTTTGTAGTACCGTCATGAGCCTGATTGGCCGCGACGGTACTTTTGAAAATTCGTGTGAGCAATATGCCGAAGGCCCGTCAGGCAGGCCGCCAAAGCCAAGCTCTGCGTACCGATAGTCACCGAGTGTCGGCGAACGGGTTCATTTTTGTTTTCAACGGCTTGCGTCGTATTACGGCATAGACTCGGCGGCGTTTGTGTAGGCCTGAATCACTCCCACTCGATTGTTCTAGGCCACGGTAACACATTGATCTAACAATTCTGCGCACGACGAAGATCCGTCTCACCGATCCGTCAGAAATTTTCGCTCTTGATTTCAAAGGGAAATTTCGGCGATCCAAAATCCCCTCGGTTCCAGCGACTATCGGCATCGATTGGTCGATTTTCGACGTTCTTTAGCTGTGCCTTCACGATTAGCCCCGTCGGCAAAGAGGCCGTCACGGCTAGCAAGAGCCTCAACGATACACAGAAGGGGGCAGTCTCCGTCGCATGCCTGATCCGTCTCGGACTTACGCCTTGGCGCCGTTCTGAGCCGCCGCGAAGACGTCGCGAGCAGACGTCGTACCCGCTACGTGCTCCGTACCCTCGACTCCGAGGTCCATCCATCCCGCATTCACGGCTTCAAACATTTCTTCGGCAGGCCCGGTGCGGCCCTTCGGGATGCCGAATTGCTCGAACGCTTCCGCCCACCCTGCACGCGGGACTGCAAAGGCTTTCACGTCGAGATTCAGGACTTCACCCAATTGCTCGGCGACCTCATCCGCGCTGACCATCGAACCAAGCTCGACGACGCGCTGCCCTGACCAAGCTGGCTCGGTCAAAAGGGTTGCGACCTCCGCGCCGATGTCGTTCGTCGCGACCATGGTCGATTTCCGGTTTGTCGGATTGTAGTAGACCGGTAGCGTTCCGCCCTGGGCAACCTGCAAACCGTAGAGGAAGTTTTCGAAAAATCCGCCTGCGCGCACAAAGGCGACCGGGGATTTTAGGTTTCGAAAGCCTTGCTCCAGAAGTGACAAGGCCGTGATCATCCCGAGCCCGTTGATTCTGTTAGCACCCATCGATGAAAGCGCAACCACTCGCGGCGGCGCTGCCTTGGTGAGCGCCTCGACATAGTTTGCAATCACGCCCTTTGCCTCTTGGTAATCGGGCGAGGGAGCCCAGACGGCCGGCAACATGACGAACGCGCCTTCGACGCCTTTGAGCGCTTGCTCGATGGCTGCCGAATCAGTCCAGTCGCCATCAACCAGCTCCACGCCCTGGTTCGCCCAGCTTGACGCCTTCTCGCGATTGCGGACCAGTGCGCGTACTTTCTTGCCATGCGCCAACAGATGTTCTGCCGTTGCGCCGCCCACCTTTCCTGTGATTCCCATGACTAAAAACATGTGTTTTCTCCTGATCTTGAGGGACGGAGCCGCCCAGTTGGTTCAACGGACGAGCGGCAGAAGGGACCGGATGCGGGGCGCGCGCAGGTAAAGGCCGCCCCATGTCATCGCACCCAGAAGCAGGGAAATAATTTCCGGCGGCGACCCCAACTCACCAATGCGGACATGTGCGCAGATGGCGCCGCCCAGAAAGCCCGTCACTAGGATCGCGCCGAGGACTGCCGTGGCCGGGATGGCGTAAAGGATGGCGCAGGCGAGTATGATCGGACCCACGACACGGGTCAGGTCCATCGCGAAGCCGGTTTCCTGCAACATGCTCGCGATCTGTGCTGGCGCGAAAAGCTGAATAGTGCCGTCTGCCACCAGAGCGATCACGACAAACGCGCTCATTATCCGGCCGGCCCACAGGGCGCTTTGCAAGGTCATGGTTTCGGGCACCTAACGCAGGTTCATAGTTTGGGACATCGTCGTTCTCCGATGGGTCACGCCACCGGAGCTATTTCCGCAGCATCATGCCGCCGTCGATCTGCAAGACCTGTCCCGTTGTGTACGTATTGACCATTAGGAAGATATAGGCCGATGCCACTTCTTCTGGCGTCCCGAGACGCCCCAGTGGATTGATCTGAGAATAGGAGCGTATCCTGGCATCTATGTCCTCACGTGGCTTTGCGCGCCACAAGGCCGTGTCCATGAACGCCGGGGCGATGACGTTCACACGCACGCGCGGGCCGAGTTCAGAACCCAATCCTTGCGCCATGGCGGCGAGCGCCTCGTTCGCCACGTAGCTCGCCGCCGCCTCCTGCGCCCTAACACCGCTCCCCGAGGTGAACGTCATGCTGCCGCTCTCGCGGACGAGAGGTGCGGCAAAACGGGCGATCAGCAGATTGGTCCAGAACTTCGAATGCAGCACATGCCGCATCGAGTCGAGCGGTGTCTGCAGGAAACCGCCCGCCATGGTGTCGCCGATCATCGAGACAAGATGATCGAATTCTGGCAGGGCCGCGATGAAGCTCTCAAGGGCAGCGTGATCATGGGCATCACCCCCGATGGTCTGAACGTCGCCGCCGAGTTTTGACGCCGCATTCGAGAGCTTCATCGGATCCCGGCCGATGATGACCAGCGAAGCTCCTTGCGCCTGAGCTTGGCGGGCAATCGCCAAACCGATACCGGAGCTGCCGCCAATTACGACGACCTTTTTACCCTCAAGTAAAAGTGGCATGGCACAGTTCACTCCTTTGAAGCGAGCGCGGTCACCATTTCGATCGCGGGAATAACGGCGGTGCGGGTGGGTCAGACGGCCGGCTTGAGCTTGCCGGGTACCGTCCATTCTGCGCCCTTCATGAAGCTGTCATTGGGCGTCTGCGCGAGATGGTTCGTGTAGTTTGAGATGAGCTTGGTCGCTGCGAGCACGAGAACATCGAGCACGGCGCGGTTGTCATAGCCCCCAGCCTTCAGGGCTTCGACGTCGGCCTCGCTGACCGCGCCGCGCTGGCGCGTGACCTTGGCGGCGAATTGGCGCAGCGCCTCGAGCTTGGCATCGGCAATCGGCCGGCTCTCGCGGACCGCCGCGATCGCCTCGGGAGCTACCTTCGCCATCCGCGACAGGTTGGTGTGGCCCGCCATGCAGTAGGTGCACTCGTTCTCGTAGATGATGGCGAGATAGGCGATGTGGCGTTCCTGCGCGGTGAAGCTGGTCTTTTCGGCGATGCCCCAAAGGGTGTTGTAGGCCTCAAGCGCGGCCGGGCTCTCGGCCAGGACGCGGTGCAGATTGGGTACGAAGCCCCAGGCCTTCTGGACGCAGTTCAGGATCTCCGCCGAGGCTTCAGGAGCGGTCGCCGTCTCGTGAAGCTTGAAACCGTTAATCATGATCTCTCTCCTTGTTCTAAAGCTGCGTTCTAAGGAGAAGTATTGCTCATTCCGCAATCGGTGAGCAGATAGCATGGAGAAATACTTTCTATTCTGAATTGGAATATGGGCAGTGACGCGACTCCCGGTGCCGAGACATTGTCAGTAGTACGGCCAAGGATTTAATGCTTAAGACGAGGAATTCTTTGATGGCAGGTTCGCCAGGATCAGCACGAACACGCAGGACAGCGGACAAGACCGTGATCATGACCGGCGCACTCCGATGCAGCGCAGTGCCCAGAGCGCGCCGGTGAGGCGGTTGCCAGGGGCAACGTCGATCAGTGACAGCACGATCGCCGATGACAAAGGTAGCGGGCGCCGAAATTCCATAACGCCCCGCGACAACGCAGGCGTCGTACAGCACGGGAAGGTCCTGGCCGAGCCGCTCCTCGGCATGACGGCAGACGAGATCGCCAGAAGTACCCCGCCCTCCGTTCCAATCTGCCCGCGCAGTTTGACAGGGCCGCGAGCTGAATGTCGACATCGCGTAGTTGCATACAGGCCAAGAAGGAGAAGCATGACCGGCTCCTTCTGAAGCTCAGCCGTCAGAGAAACGGGCTGTCCGCCATGGGTGGTGAGCGTGAAATCTGGCGCGCGATCGCCAGCGCGCACGCACGGCGCGCCGCTGATCTTTTTTGTCTCCGCGTATCCATAGCCACTCCGGCTCTGCCGGAAGAGAAAATAGCCATTCCAGGATATGTGTGGCAGAAAGCCCCATGGCTATATGATCTATTCCAATGAGGCATGCGCATGGACCGGCTGTCGGCGATGGAAGCATTCGTGCTGGTGATCGATTCCGGCTCCTTCTCGGCCGCGGCGCGCCGTCTCAATGTTGGACAACCGGCGGTCTCGAAATCGGTCGCGCAGCTGGAGGACCGGCTCGGCGTCAAGTTGCTTCTTCGCTCGCCGCGCGGTCTGGCGCCGACCGAGGCCGGGCTCAATTTCTATGAACGGGCACGGCGCTCGATCGAGGAGGCAGAGGAGGCAGAGCTGGCGGCGCGCGGCGCCGGGCGCGGCCTCACCGGCAAGCTCAGAATCTGCGCCGCGGTCACTTTCGCGCGCATCCATCTGATTCCGCGTTTACCGGAATTCTTGGCACGCCATCCAGATCTTGAGATGGAGGTTGTGCTGGACGACCGGAATATCGACCTCGTGCAAGAGGGAATCGACGTGGCTTTACGCATGGGGCGGCTCGCCGACACGGCGCTGACCGCCCGCCGCATTGCCACAACTCGACATGCCGTGATCGGCACCGCCGCGTATTTCGCGCGGGCCGGCGAGCCTCGGTCACCCGGCGAACTGATTGCGCATGAGGCGGTGATCTACAGCCAGCGTGGCGGCGGCACGGTCTGGACCTTTCATCGCGACGGGGCAGAAGTGGCGGTCACGGTCAAAGGCCGGCTGCACGTTACGGCCGCCGAGGGGGTGCGCGCAGCCGTGCTGGCGGACGCCAGCATCGCCATCGCCTCGGATTGGATGTTCGCGCCCGAACTGACGGCTGGGACGGTCAAGGCGGTGCTCCAGGACTGGGACTTGCCATCAATGGATCTGTGGGCCGTCTATCCCACGGGGCGGGCGGCGACGACCAAGGCGCGCACGTTTATCGCCTTCGTCGAGGAGGTGATGCGACAGCCAGCGAGCTCGGGGAGCGCTGCATAGCTTCAACGATAGCCATGCACCGGGTTAAGCGGCCTCGGAGTATTCCTGATTGGAATGCACAATATCACCAAGCCGCGGCTACGCCGTTGATCTGGAATGGACGAAAGGACTGGAACACACCGAACGCCATGCGCTTGAAGACACGCTTCACGCAGGGTGTGGCGCAGTGGAGTCAGCCTTCGAGGTCGAGGACAGAGGGTCTCAATGTCCCTTCAATCAAACCGCGGCCAAGTGGCGCCAGCGGGCAGCTCGGAGGCTCGGCGCTAGCTGGTTTATTTCCTATTTGTGGCGCACAACGCCGACCCATCGGCCGTCAAAAAATCACACTTTTGATTTTGGAGGGAAAATCGTTGCAAAAAATATTTGAGGTTTCACCGACTATCGGGACCAATCGGAAGATTTCTCACATTTTGCTGCGTTCGATAGCGTGCCCCATGGTCTTGAAAAGTACCGTCACCGCCCACCCAAGTAGCGCATTTTTTGTTCCAGAATCAGCGCTTCGCGATAGACCGGCGGGCACGACCCGCATCACGATGCCAACTGTTGAAATTGCCAATGCGTCTCGCACACTCTATCGCTAGAACCATCCAAAGAGTTCTGTCCGGAACGATTGATCATGGGTGGCGTGATTAGTGCGTAGTCAGCAGACCCTCGCGTCGCCTCAACCGAACTTTAGGCAAACCGATGCCTTTCGGCCAGGGCGTGTCTTCGTCTCTCGCTTGGTCGTCAGTTGTGTACTGATATCCATGCCAACGGCGGTCCAAGCTCACATAATTCAGTCTGGATCCGGGGGGTTCGGCAGCGGATTCGAACATCCGCTGACCGGCCCCGATCATTTTCTGGCGATGTTCGCCGTCGGCCTGTGGGGTGCTCAGATCGGCGGACGATCAATATGGACGCTGCCGGTTGCCTTCCCGCTGATCATGGTTCTCGGCGGCATCGCCGGCATTGCGGGGATCCCTCTACCCGGCGTGGAGATCGGAATCGCGCTTTCGATCATCGCGCTAGGACTGGCCATTGCATGCGCCTGGCGGCCGGCGGAATGGATGGCCTTGCTGTTGATCGCAGTGTTTGCGATCTGTCATGGATATGCTCACGGTGCGGAGCTTCCGAACGCGGCCGATCCAGCCGACTACGCAATCGGGTTTGTCATCGCCACCGGCTTGATCCATCTTCTTGGCATTGGGGTCGGGCTTGTTCTAGGCAAGCCGTTCGGCGGGCGGCTATCGCAAGTGCTGGGCGGGCTGATCGCGGTTGGAGGCGTCTATTTCCTTGTCACTTGAGAACGATACTGAGCGAACAGCGCCCGGGGCTCTGCGCTGGTCCGGCCCCCTGCTGGCATTCTTCGGGATTGCCTCGATCTGCGCTCTCATATTGGAGACGCGATCCGAACGGACAGTGACGACATGGTGGATTCTCAACAGTGGCCTTTCCGCAGAACGGGTCATGCCGCTTGCCGGATTGGGTGTGGCGATCGCACTAGCGCGCGGACGCCACGTGGCTGTCGCACTGGCAACATTCCTCCTGGGCGTCGTGCTCGGAATTGCCTTTCGTGATCGGTATCTCGCGATCATGGCGGACGTCCCCGGGGTGACGACGCACCTTTTCCTGACCGGGCCAGTTTCGGCGCTTACGGCCGGCCTGCTGTTGATCCTGCCTGCCCGCGTCAGACGATGGATTCTTCCCGTTGGCGCCATGTTGATCGGCGCGATGCTCGGTGTCGCCACAACGCTGACCGACCCCACCTTGCATGATCCCGCAATTTCGATGATCGCCACTCTCATCGGCTTGTGGATCTTGGCTGCCATTGGTCTCAGCGGGCACGCCTTCTGGCACGGCTGGTTTCCGATTGCCGCGCGCATCCTTGGCAGCTGGCTGATTGCGATCGGCCTTCTTCTTGGAGGCGCGGCAATTGCCTCCAAGCCTCCGGTGCTTGCGCCACCGCCTCCGCCGGCATCGTTGACCGAAGGTGGAGCAAACCGCTTTGAAACACCGTTTCCGGGCATCAATCGGCAAGGCGACCGTTCACGGAACGCTGCAAGGCCATCCCTTCCGTGAACAAGCGCTGTGAGGTTGCCGGGGAATTTCGGTCCGACCGTCTTTGCAGGGTACTTCTGAGGCTCCGCCGCCAACGGTTTGGCGGGATGAGCCCGAATATCTCACCCTCTCCTATCCGTTCGCTTTTCATCAACGGGCCGATAATGGCCCGGCATTTCCAGTGCATGAGCCACATCCGTCTCGCGCACATTCTCGATGGGCCTCAAAATGCGAATGGACCTGGTCGGCATGTTTGCCACCATGATGCCGATGACCGTCTCGACATCCGGGCATCCCTGATCGCGGCAAATGATTTCATTGACCGAAATGGTCACATCTTCGGACCAACCGATATGGGCTCTCACCCAATCCTTGATTCTCGACGAAGAGGGAGGGACCGTTCTGCTGCGAGGTGCCAGCGGATTGAAGAAGGGTATCATGCACGGCATGCCAGAAAGCCGTCATTGATGATGTCCTTGCGCAGGTTACGGCCAATGAACACCAGACGGCTGACGCGCTCCTCGTCGTCCTTCCAAGGCCGCTGATGATCGCCCTCCAGCAGCATATGGACAGCTTGCACGACGAAGCGATCATTGTCTCCCTTGAATGCAAGGATGCCCTTCATGCGCAGAATGTCCATTCCGAAGTGCTGCGTGATCATCCCGATCCATGGCATGAACCTTTGAGGGTCGAGCGGTTCCTTCGTCACCAGCGAAAAACTCGTCACGTGTTCGTCGTGTTCGTGCTCGTGAAACGCGTCGAGAAAGTCCGGCTCGACCTCGAGAATCCGATCGAGGTCAAAGGCGTTCCGATCTAGAATCTTTTCGAGACCGACACTGCAGCGCTCCGTCCCATGGATCGCTGCGGTGGGGTTGATGCGGCGGATGCGCTCCTCCACCTGTTTCTGCTCTTCGGCTGAAACGAGATCGGTCTTGTTAAGGAGAACGATATCGGCGAAGGCGAGTTGTTCCTGCGCCTCATGCGCTTTGCCTAGCTCGCCTAGAAGGTGCTTGGCATCGACAACGGTGATGATGGCGTCCAGCTTGGTCTTTGTGCGCACATCCTCATCGACGAAAAACGTCTGCGCGACTGGCGCGGGATCGGCCAGGCCGGTGGTTTCCACGAGGATCGCGTCGAACCGGTCGCGTCTGCGCATCAGACCTTCGATGATGCGGATCAGATCGCCACGAACCGTGCAGCAGATACATCCGTTGTTCATCTCAAAGACCTCCTCATCAGCATCGACGATCAGATCGTTGTCTATGCCGACTTCGCCGAATTCATTGACGATGACGGCGTATTTCTTGCCATGCTTCTCGGTCAGGATGCGGTTGAGCAACGTGGTTTTCCCGGATCCAAGATAACCGGTAAGCACGGTTACCGGGGTGCGCTCGACAGGCATTGGCATCAATGTTTCCTTCCAAATGATGATCTGGATTCTCAGAGAATTAGGTATCTGCCGTTCAAAGGGTTGCGTTCGCTTCGACAAGGCAGTCAGCGCATAGCCCGCCAAGTTCGAGGCTCACGGCCTCGATCTTAAAACTCTGGCGTCCCGCCCCTTCGGCAAGCCGGCGATCGATGATGTCGTCGCAGAACTCGGCGACCCGGCCGCATCGTTCGCAAATCGCCAGAATTGCTGCCCCCTGACCATGGGCATGCGGGCCGGCGCACAACACGAATGCATTCAGGCTCTCGATTTTGTGGACGGTACCATCCTGGATGAGTTTCTTGACCGCCCGATAGACCTGCACTGGCGATCGGATGCCTTGCGGCCTGATTTCATCGAGGATGTCATACGCGCTGACCGGCTTGCGGGCATGGGAGATGACCTCCAACACCAGCTTTTGGTTCCTCGTTAGCTCGGGTATCTGCCCCACCGTCGCAGTTTGCCCATATGATCGACGAAGCATAGCGGGTCACACTCGTTATAAGATAACATTACGATTCTTTGTTAGCGAACGTAATAACATAACCTATCCACCCGTCAACCACAACGTTCCGGAATGCAACGGCCATATCCCGAACTTTGCCTCCATGCTGCGCACCACGTGCGCACTCTACCTGCGCAACAGGCAATCACTTGACAGCGAACCCGCGGAATTGGCGAACAAGGCAACCTTAGGCGGGTGTTACTCAAAATCCCGTGTAGCAGCCGCCTGCTACCGGCGACCCGAATTTTGGCGCTATGGGATTAGAAATGGCGAACTTCACCGAGGCGGTGTAGAGTTCAGCTCAAAAGAGGAGTAAGCCGTGCTAACGGCGACGCCCAAGCGAATCTGGGAGGATTCATGGTTGAGATCATCTCCAAGCGGGATGGACCGCGGCGCGAGGACGTGCAAGTCAAGAGACTGATCGAGCAAAACCGCTCGACCATCGTTCGCCTTGCCGACCAGATCAGCGGCGGCGGCTATTCGGCATCCAGGAAGCCGCGCCAGCAACCGAAGGCGGAAGGTTTGATCATCCATGTTGGCGGCAGTGCTGCGCCTGTGGCTGAAGCCAAACCGTCAATCCAGGTCACCATCAACGGCCGCGTGATCTCGAAGGATCAGAACACCGGCCGCCAACTTCATCACATCGGCGATATCCGCAACCGGAGCGGGGACCAGATCTTCGTGCTGGCGACGAAACAGAATGGCTTTTTCTCGCCGGTGGACGAAACCGTCGCCGAAGCACTTGCCGAGTTGGACGGATCCCGCCTTGCGCCCACCTATACCGAAGAACAGCTTGCCGCCGATATCGGCGCGAAACTCGGCATCGACTGATGAGGCAGACGCCCGGGCGTGCTTGTGCACGTCCAATCCGCGTCAGCTTGCGAAACGCGACAGCATACAGAAATAGCATACCCCAATAGGTTCTGTGATGGCTGAATGAAACGCGAGATAGGCCCCAATCAGATGAAGATCGATGCTCTTCCGGCGCGTGCGTCAATGGCCGCCGGGCAAATGGTTCTGGGCAACATCGACTATGACGAGCGGGCCACCATGCGCGCCTGGGAAGATTTTCTGGCCGACGCGCCCAAATGCGCCCGCGACGCAGTCCAACCAAGCCACGTCCGCTCCCTCATCCACGATTCCTGGTATCGCAGCGTCACCGGCGGCATCAACGCCCAGGGGATTGAAGCGCCGCTGAGCAGTGATCGCGACGAGATCGAATATCTGACCCGGTCCAATGCAGAACTGCTTGCGGCGGCGCGGCGGTCGTTCGACTCCCTTGGCCAGTTGTTGCAAGGGACAGGCGCGATGCTTGTGCTTGCCGACAGTGACGGCGTGCTGATCGACGCGATCGGCGACAAGAAGACCCTGCACGACGGCATGGATATCCATCTGGGGATCGGCGGCAAATGGAACGAGGACGCCGTCGGCACCAACGGCATCGGCACGGCGCTGTGGACCGGTGAGCCGACTTTCGTTCATGCGGCAGAGCATTTCTGCGCGGGCATCAAATCCTGGACCTGCGCCGGCGCGCCGATCCGCGACCCGCTCGACGGCAAGATTATCGGGGTCGTCGACCTGTCAGGCTATTCGCCGATCTTCCGGCCGCACAACACCGCGCTCGTCGCCGCCACCGCCCGGCAGATCGAAAAAGCGCTCGCCGAACAGCAGCAGGAGCAGCGCACGCGCCTGCTCGAAGCCTTCATTTCCTCGGCCCCTAGCTACCGCCGAAAGGACGGGTTGGTGATCGTCGACCACCGTGGCCGGGCGATCTTCTGCAACAATGTGCCCAACGGCGATACGACGGATATGATGGACGGCCCGATGGAGCCGGGCCGCGGTCGTTGGCTTATGAACCTGCCGGCGTCCGGCTCCGACGCCGATCTTGCCAAGGCGTTGCCGGCGCATCTGCGATCCTGCCACGTTACGCCGCTGAAGCTCGACGGCGACCTTCGCGGCGCAGCTCTGGTGTTCCCCTCCATGCCGGCCGTCTCCAGCGCGATGACAGTAAGCCGGGAGGTTAACAAGCACCTGCAGACAGCCGCGGAGATGATCGTCGGCGAAAGCGAGAAGCTGCTCGCCGCCGTCGATGTCGCCTCCCGCGTGGCGCGGTCGAACGGCGTCACGTCACTGCTCATAGAGGGTGAAACCGGGGTTGGAAAAGAGCTGTTCGCGCGGCTTGTCCATGCCGGCAGCCGGCGCACCGAAAACGATCCGTTCATCGCCATGAATTGTGGGGCGATAACCAAGGAATTGTTCGGCAGCGAATTGTTCGGCCATGTGGCCGGGGCCTTCACCGGAGCCTCGCGTGAGGGCAAGCCGGGCATCTTCGAAATGGCCAATGGCGGCGTGCTGAGTCTTGACGAAATCGGCGAGTTGCCGCTGGAGATTCAGCCATTCCTGTTGCGCGTCCTGGAAGAGCGTGTGGTCCACCGCATCGGCGACTCAAGGGGCCGGCCGGTGGACGTGCGACTGGTTGCCTCGACCAACCGCGACCTCAAGCAGGAAGTGGCGGCCGGGCGCTTCCGCAGTGACCTCTACTACCGGATCGGCGCCGTCTCGATTCAAGTCCCGGCCTTGCGCGAGCGCGGCGACGACATACTTTTGCTGATCGAGCATTTCAACCGCCGAATCGCGGCGCTGGCCGGCAATGAGCCGTTGGAGTTTTCAAACGACGCATTCGACGCGCTGCTCGCCTATCGCTGGCCGGGCAATGTGCGCGAACTGAAGAACCTGGTGGAGCGCCTGCACATACTGGCGCGCGGCAGCACGATCGAGCTCCAGGATCTTCCCGGTGAAATCAATGCGGCCTGCAACAACGCGGCCATCCACAGCGACCATCCCGCAGCCATGCTCGAGGCACCGGTATGCACATTCGAGGATGCCGAACGCCAGGCGATCAAGAACGCGCTGGCGGCAGAGAGCGGCAATCTCAGCAAGGTCGCCGTCAGGCTCGGTATCTCGCGGCCGACGCTTTATCGCAAGCTCGGCCAATACGGCATTCGGCGCGGCTTCCTCTAGGGTCAGGCCTGCCACCGGCAAAAAATCCCGCGGCATTCGCGCCGCGGGATGGGGAATGTTCGGCGACTGGTTGCCCTGGAAGCAGCGGTCGCCAGGCATGATCAGGTCTTTACGACAGCCCCAGTCACTTTCTCTGACACATAGCCGAGAACATTGCCGATGATCAGCGAGATCACCACGGCGGTTGCGACCTTGATTATGCCGCTGGCACCATCACCATAGGCGGCGGCACCGAGCAGAAAAAGCGCGGCGGTCGTTGCGTAACCATAGACCGCTGATGGAATGGCGCTGAGTAGCGGCAGCTTGGCGGCGAGAATCAGCACCACGATGGAAATACCGACGCAAATACCGGCCATGATCGCCGTAACCCCGATGGACGTCAGGGCTACCAATGCGGCGGCCGCGCAGATCGCCCCCCAGAGGTTTGCAACCGCCGAATTCCGGAACCCGGCTTCCTTGCCGCTACAGTGATAAAAGCTGCCCCAGCCGACAAATACCGCCCAGATCAGCAGATAGGGACTGCCGATCGTGATCGCCGCCCATGTTGCAATGCCACCCATAATGCCGATGACCACGGCCAGTCCTGTAATAAGATCCATGTTGTCCTCCCGTTTTTTCAAACCTCGAAGCAAAGACATTCGTTTCAGGATCGCGCTTCGCTGACGTCCCCGACACGCAAAACGCCATGGCAGCCGCCACGGGGTCCAAGAAGAAGAGCTGGCCGGGTCCGGCAAGGGATCAGGCCGGCTGCGCGGCCGTTTCGCCAGCACCGATCACACCAGCACGCAACGCGAGCCCCGCGGCTGTGGCGCCAAGGCACGGTGCCAGGATATAAAGCCAGAGCTGCGACACCGCCGCTCCGCCGACAAACAGAGCCGGACCGAGCGAGCGGGCCGGATTGACCGATGATCCGGACACTGCAATGCCGGCTAGATGGATCATGACCAGTGTCAGGCCGATCGCCAGACCAGCCAGAGGACCGGCGCCGCCTTCAGCGGTGGCGCGCAGGATCACCAGCAGAAACAGGAACGTGGCGATCGCCTCGAACAGGAAGGCGGAAGTTGCGGAATAGGCCGACCAGCCGTTCTGGGCAAAGCCATTTGCCGCCACGTCGTAGCCGCCGCCCTTGCCTTGCACGATCACGTAGAGCACCGCCGATGCAACGATCGCCCCCGCGCATTGCGCGACCACATAGCCGATGAGATCATTGGATTTCAGTCGGCCGGCGACGAAGAAACCAAGGCTTACCGCCGGATTGAGATGGGCGCCGGAAATGGGTCCAATCGAATAGGCCATCGCCACCACCGAAAGGCCGAATGCCATGGCCACGCCCAGCAAACCGACCTCGGAGCGCATGAACAGAACCGTCGCACAGCCGAAGAAGACCAGCGCGAAGGTTCCGATGAATTCACAGACATATTTGTTCATATGTTTCTCTCCCCCTGGATGATGGCGTGAACCGGACACCGCACGTGCTCGCGCGAAGTCCGGTTCAATGCTTCAAGGCACGATGACGCCACGGCCGGTGAACCGCCGGTTCTTGAAGTCGTCGAGCGCGGTGTTGATGCTGGCGAGGTTGTATTCGGTGTAGTGCATCTTCACCTTGCCGTCGGCGTTCAACTCCATCAGTTCGACAAGTTCGGTGAAGTTGCCGACCAGGCTGCCGCCGATGTTGATCTCCTCGATGACGAGGTGCGCGGTCGGCACGTTGATGTTGCCGCCATAACCGACGACGAACAGTTGTCCGCCCTTGCGCACCATCTTCCAGCAGATGTTCTCGACACCGAGTTCGCCAACGAAGTCGATCACCACATGGGCGCCGCCGCCGGTGATCTGGGCGATTTCCTCGACGACCTTAGGGCCGCCATCGAGCACGAAGTCGGCGCCAAGATCCTTGGCCAGCACACGCGCCGCAGGCTCGCGGTCGACAGCGATGATGCGGCAGCCCGAGATCGCGTGCAGCGACTGCAACGCGATATGGCCAAGCCCGCCAATGCCGAGCAGGACGCAGTAGCTGCCTGGCCGCAACAGCTTCGCCGCCCGCTTGGCGGCGCGGTAGGCGGTGATGCCGGCGTCGGCCAGCGGCGCCACTTCGATCGGAGTTATGTTGGCATTGAGCTTGATCAGCGAGCGCTCGCTGGTGATGAAATATTCGGCGAAGCCACCATTCATGCCAAGGCCGGGGAATTGGCCGTTGTCGCAATACATGTCCTCGCCATGGCGGCAGTTGAGGCAGATGCCGCATGAGCGGAAGGGATGGCAGATCACCGCGTCGCCGCGCTTGACCGACCGGACGCCGCTGCCGACCTCCTCGACCCAGCCGGCATTCTCGTGACCCATGATGTAGGGCAACAACGTGCCTTCGGGGTCCATGGTCGGCTTCCACACGCCCTCGATGATGTGAAGGTCGGTGCGGCAGAGGCCGGCGGCGCCGACCCGCACGATGACCTCGTCGGGGGAAGTGATCGTCGGCGCGGCGACCTCCTCGATCTTGAGCTGGACGTTCATCTTCGGGTCGTATTCGTAAAGTCTGGCAGCTTTCATCGTCGTATCCTTTCAACGTCGAGATTGTTCGATTGCTTCAGGCGCGGCCGAGCTTTTCGGAGCCGCCGCCGCGAGCCGGTCCGGCCGTGGGATCCTCGTCCTCGGCGAGATGGCCAATCAGCGTTTCGGTGGTCAGGATCAGCGTCGCCACCGAAGCTGCGTTGGCGAGTGCGGTATAGGTGACGCGGACCGGATCGATGATCCCTGCCTCGAACATGTTCTGGTAGCTGCCGGCAGACGCGTTGTAGCCGTAACCGCCATTGATGCGCGTGACTTCCGCTACGACCACTTCGGGATCGGCGCCGGCATTGGCGGCGATGCGCCAGAGCGGCCGCGACAGCACCGAACGAACCAGGCGCACGCCTTCGGCGACATCGCCGCTGACATCGGCCGCCACCTTGTCGAGCAGCGGCGCGATCTGGGCAAGCGCGGAGCCACCGCCGGCGACCACGCCCTCTTCGGATGCGGCGCGCACCGCATTCAGCGAGTCCTCGATAAGCTGGATGGTTCGCTTCTGCTCAACCGGCGTGACACCGCCAGCATAAAGGATCGCGGTGCCGCCGGAGAGCTTGGCAAGGCGTTCGCGCAGCTTGTCCTGGTCGATGTTCGGCGGCGAGGCTTCATACTGTCTCTGCACCTGGGCGCGACGCGACGCGATTGCGGCATGGTCGCCGCCGCCGCGAATGATCGAGGTGTAGGACGAACTGGTTTTCACCCGGTCGGCCGTTCCGAGATCCTCGGCAGTGACATCCTCCAGCCGGCCACCGAGATCGCGCGCGATCACCTTGCCGCCGGTGATGATCGCCAGATCCTCCATCATCGCCTTGCGCCAATGGCCGTATTCCGGCGGATGGACGACGAGGTATTTTCCAGGCCCCTGCTTGCCGAGCAGCGTCACCACAACTTCCGGCGACATTTCCTCGGACACGATCAGCAGCGGTCGACCATCCTCGTCGGCAATACGGCGAACCGCATCCAGCGCTTCGGGTTCCTTGATTTTCAGATCGGTCATCAGGATGTAGGGTCGTTCGAGAACCGCCTCCATCTTCTCCTGGTCGGTCACCATGTGGTGCGAGAGATAGCCGCGGTCGAAGGACATGCCCTCGACCACATCGAGTGTGGTCTCGGTGGTGACGCTGAAGTCGGTGGTGATGACACCGTCGGCTCCTACGCGCTGATGGGCTTCCGCCACCAGGGCGCCAAGCTTCGTGTCGGTCGCAGCAATATTGGCGACCGAAGCCAGGATGCCGTTGCCTTTGGCGGGCTTCGCCGAAGCCTTGAGGGCGGCCACCACGGCTGCCACGGCAAGATCAATGCCCTTGCACAGATCGACGGATTTGGCGCCGCGCTCGTTCGCCTCGATGCCGCCCTGGATGAGCGCGTTGGCGAGCACGATGGCGGTCGTGGTGCCGTCGCCGGCGACCTCGTTGGTCTGCATCGACACTTCGCGGACGACCTGCGCACCCATATTTTCGAAACGGTCGTGCAACTCGATCTCGGAGGCAATGCTGACGCCGTCGCGGGTCACCATCGGTGTGCCGATCGGCCGGTCGATCATGGCGTTCATGCCTTTGGGGCCGAGCGTCGGCTCGACGGCTGCGGCCAACCGGAAGACGCCGCGGGCAAGTGCACGACGCGCGTCGGAATTGTGAAGCATAATTTTGGGCATGATTCCTCCTTCCGCCTTACGGGCGGGTTGTTGGTTAGGGGCCTCGTGCAGGGAGGCCGTTGTGTCAGGTCTGCATCAGGCGGTCGGCGCGGCTCGTGCCGGCACGCGATCCATGATGAAATCGACAAGCGTCGGTTCGCCGTCGACCACATCCAGTTCCTTGTATCTGGTCTGCTTGAGGCCACGGCATAGCGCGCCATTGAACTCCATATTGACGCGTACACCGCGCAGTTCGGCGAGATGCGCACCGAGCGCGCCAGGCGGTATGTGTTGCCCTTCCCATGTCACGAAGACGGGATCATCCGCCCGGCGGTCAGGAAAGCGCTCAAGCAGAGCCGCCCTGTATCTCGGCTTCTGTTTGGTTGCTTCGCCCGGTTCGAACCGCGCGACGTCGTATGCCGGCAGTTCCATGCCGACAATTTCCCGATCCGTCAGGCCGTGCGCCTTGAGGCCGCGCAGGACTGCCTCCTGGCGCCGCTTGAATGCCTTCATCCTGAAGGTTTCGCGCAAAGCGTCGAGATCCTGATCCCCGGCAAGATCAGCAAAAATGACGCTGAATGTCTTGCCGGCTTCCATGCCGCGATTGACCTCTTCCGCGAACATGTGGTCGTGCAGCTTGACGCGATAGGCCGGCGACCAGGAGAGCTGGTCGAGCGCCTTGCGGACGCCGTCCAGCATAAGGAACGCGAAGTTGGGCGAGCACCAGTAGGTCGGCAGGCGGAAGTCTATCTCCACGCTGCCATCGCTCGCCATCGCAGCCCGCTCGACGAAGCCCATCTCGGTAATCGGTTCGTCGAGCTCGGGGTCGTTGACCTCACCAAGGCACCGCCAGAGTTCGTTCTCTCGGCTGCCGGAAACGCTGGCGGTTGCCATGGCCCTACTCCGCCGCGATGCTGAAGGGCGAGCCGGCTAGCGCCTTCTTCTTGGCTTCGACGTCGATGTTGTAGAGGCGCGCTGCGTTGAGGCCGAGGATCTTCTCCTTGATCTCGTCGGTCAGCTGCACACCACGTTCCGCGGCGATGTCCTCAGGGATTTGATAGGCCCAGAATTTCTCGACAAGCCAACGCGGCGTCCAAATCGCGTAGTCGGAACCGAACAGGATTTTCTCCGGCCCAATCCAGAACAGCAGTTCGGCAATCACCTCGCCGAAATAGCGCGGGCGGGAATGGATGAAGGGCAGCGCCACCGCCAGTCCGCCATAGACGTTGGTTTCCTGCGTTGCGATCCAGCAGAAATCGTCGAGGCGCGGCAGGCCGCAATGCTCGATGATCCAGTTGAGACCCTGGAAATCCGTCGCCGCATAGTCAACGTCATGGACGTCGAAGGCGTCCTTGCTGAGCGGGATGATGGTCGGACCCTTGTGGACGTGGATGTTCCTGATGCCGAGCTTGTCGCAGAGTTCGAAGCATTTGTAGGCATCGGGATCGGTGAGCTTCCAGCCTTTGGAGGCGCCGTTCCATTCGGCCGTGTACATTTTCACGCCCTTGACGTCGTAGGTCTCCTTGAGGAAGTGGATGTACTCGAGCGCCTTCTCACCGTCGCGCGGATCGAAGGCGCCATTGACGATGAAACGCTCCGGATAGCGCTTAGCCACCTCGGCGTTGCGCTCGATCGTGTTGAAGCCGTTCTTGTAGAAGTCCTTGAGATAGGTCGACTGGACGATCGCCACATCATCGGGACCGTCGATGAACAGGTCGCGATAGAGGTCGTCGGCACTGTATTTCTCGAACTTCGACTTCTCCCACAACTGGTCCTTGGGGCTCAGGCCGGTGTGATAGGCATAGAAGCACTCGATGAACTGCTTGCCGTGGATGTTCTTCTGGTTCTCGGGGCTGCCGTCCCAGAAATGGGTGTGGCCGTCGACCACGAAAATATCCTTGCCTTCCGGTGTTCTAAACATTCGTTCCTCCGCAAGATGGCGTTGATCGGTTCGGCGCGCCGCACGTCGGCGACGCGCCCGTTTTTTGGCGGCTATTCGATGTATTCGAACATCTCATCCATGTTGCCGAACAGGATCACGGTGTTGTCGTCGACACGGACCATGCGGCCGTAGTGGGTGGACGTGTTGACCTCGAAGGTCTCGGCTGAAATTTCGCGGCCGAGGTATTCACCGATGGCGTCCATCTTGAAGATCAGCTTGCCGTCACCGTCGATGCGGATCAGCGCCGGCTGGTAGGTGATCGTCACCCCCGGCTTCTGGCCCATGAATTCGGCGATGGCCCTGGCTTCGACGGAGTCGTTCATGGTGACGCCGCACTGGTGCGAAATCGTCTGTTCGAAGGTGATGTCCTTCATCTCCTTGAAGATGTTGGAGTGCGTGGCATCGCGTGCTGATAGTGACATGACAATTTCCCCTTTTTTCAGCGCTTGAGGCCGAGTTCGCCAAGGATCTGGCCAATCCGTTCGTCGGATTTGGCGCGAACGTCCGCGAACGCGACCGGCTTGGAATGCGGCATAGACCAGATCGGCTGCAGGCCGATGGCTGCCTTGTCGGCGAGCGCGCCGTGCTTCTTGACCCAGCCCTGGAAGAGCTTCTTGTTTGCCGCGCCGTGTTTCTCGTCGTTGGCGAGCAAGTGCATGAGGTCGATCGTGTTGGCGAGGTTGCGCTCATAGTCGGCTTCGGCTGCCGATATCACCGCCGGTGTGATGAAGTCGTGGTTGGCGGCGGCGATCTGCATCAGGAAGCCAGAGCGGAATACTTCGCCGACCAACGGTTCGAAGATGATGTTGATGGCGAAATACTGTTCGAGATAGTCTGTCGTGCCCATGATGGTTTCGACCGCTTCGCGCGTGCCTTGCCAGTTCTTGTCCTCGAGCCATGTCTTCTTGCCGAGTTCGTCGTCCCAGCCGGGAAGGTCCATGCCGATCTCGGCAAGGTAGAGCGTGATGTCCTGTGCAAGCCTGAGCTTGTAGGACGAGTTGGTCAGCGTCGCGTTGTTGATCATCTGGGTGTAGCCGTAACGCTGCGCCTGCATGAGTGAGGTGCCAAGTCCGAATTCGGCATGCTTCCAGGCGCCGAGCTGGGCCTGAAGGATCTTGACCCAGGCCTTGTCGAAGGTTTTTGGCGCGCCCGACTTGCGCGCATTGTTGATGACGCTCTGCACCATCGTCTCGATCTTCGACTGGCGCTGGTAGTGCGTGCGCTCCCATTCCTGATCGGGGGCGCGGAAGGCATGCCAGTTGGAGCTCTGCGCGGCGGTGTTCTGCTTGACGTAGGCGCCCTTGCCGTCGGCGAAGGAAATGATCCAGTCCTGGATCAGGTAACGCTCGGGATCTGGCTGCACGTCGACCGTCATGTCCTCATAGTGAGTGGCACGCTGGCCCTTCGGGTCGAAATACCGGTACTTCCGGCTGTCGGAGTCGGCAAAGATCGCCGCGCCGGCGGCTCCGGATCCGACTGAACTCGAGGTTGCAGGCATAGTTCTCTCTCCCTTGTTGCAGTTGTGGTTGGCTTTGCGTAGCCGCCCCTCAATGGGCCGGCGTTGCACCTGCCGATGTGGTGAACTTGTCGAAGAAGATCCGCTCCGTCTCGAACCCGTTCATGAACAGGACCGGCTGCAGCGCATCGATCATCGGCGGCGGGCCGCAAGCATGGACATCGCCCTGCCCGTCGACCGCCAGTTGCTTGAGTTTGGCGTCGACACTCAGGTGCACGAAGCCGCGTTCGCCTTGCCACTCGGCGTCATCGTTCGCGTGCGACAGCACCGGAATGAAGGTGACCTCCGAATGCCGGCCGACCAGCTCGGCGATCCTGTCGAGGTAAAACAGATCGTTGCGGGTGCGGGCGCCGTAGAAGAAATAGACCGGACGTTTCTCGCCGCTCTTCAGGTGGTCGTTGAGGATCGACCAGATCGGTGACATGCCCGATCCGGCCCCAACGAGGATTAGGGGTCCCTGCCGTTCGTCCCGGCGGAAACAGGTTCCGTAGGGTCCGACGACGGTGACCTCGGCTCCGGCCTTGATGCCTCCGGAATCGAGTTCTCCGGAGAACTTTCCCTCAGGGTATTTTTTGATGATGAAGGAGAGTTTTTCGGTTTGGTCCGGCGTATTTGCCATGGAGAACGAGCGCGTAATCGTCTCCCCTTTTTGCGTGGTAACCGTGATGTCGACATATTGCCCCGCCCAGAACTTTATCGGCGAGCCGAGTTCGATCTCGATGCCGCGAATGTCGTGGGTCAGATGCTCGATCAGAGCAATCCGGCCCTTGAACGTCTTTACGGCGATGGCTTTCGCCAGAATCTCCTCGTCGTAGTTGAGAAGCTCGACTTCCAGATCGGAGTAGGCGATGCAGCGGCACAAAAGGACGTGGCCGCTCTCCTTCTCCATGTCGTTCAGTGCGAAGGTCGAGTATTTCAGCATGTCGGCTTCGCCATCAAGCAACACGCTTTTGCAGGCCGAGCATTGCCCTTCCTTGCAACCGTGCGGCAGGGCGATGCCCTGGCGGAACGCGGCGTTGAGCACCGTCTCGCCATGCTCGACCTCGAAATCGACGCCGACCGGGCTGAGCCTGACCGTGTGGGTTTCCGACATGCGGGCCTCCAGTTGGGATGAGCCGGGGGCGGGACGAACCCGCCCCCCTTTGGCCTGATCAGTTGCAAGGATTGATGGTGAAGCCGGCCCGGTATTCCGCCAGGTGCTTCTCGCGGTCCGCTGGCGACATGCCACGCAGCGCGTTCAGCGGCGATCCGAGCTTGTTGCCGCGCACGTCGTCGAGGGTCCACATTTCCTTGTCGTCGAAGCGCATATGCGGCTGCGGAACCAGCGTCTTGCCGTCCGAACGGACGAAGTTCAGGTCCTTGATCGCATCGGCCAGGTCCCAGCCGTCATAGAGCGTCTCCCACTCGCGCTTGCCGCTGAAGCGGCCCATGGCAGGTGTCGGACGGCCCTGATACTCGTCGGCGAAGGCCACCGTTGCGGTCCACTTGTCGAGTTCGTGAGCGAAAGTGTGCAACTGGCCGTCGATCTCGCCGACCACCATGTCCTCGCGGATCAGGCAGGGAACGAGGCAGGACCAGCAGCGGTGCGGATAGACGTAGCCGACGTCGCTGTTGAACAGCAGCACCTTCTCGCCCTTGTGGCTGAGCTTGGCGTACCACTTCCAGAAATCGCCGAACTCGGCGTACCAGCCCGGATACTTGTGCTCGAACCACTCGAAGTCCTTGTCGGTCTGGGCTTCGATGCGCCAGAAGTTGACCGGCCAGCCGACCGCGAAGAACTGCCCGACCTTGTGGACGTAGTTCTTCTTGGTGATGCGTTCCCAGGCCGCCTGGACGTCGTCGTGATGGACCTTGATGCCGTATTTCTCGAGCGGCAGCATGTAGGTGCGGTAGTAGTCCTCATAGATCCAGCGGTGCCACATTTCCGCGTAAGACTCCTTGTTCTTGTCGCGGTTGGTGGTGCCGTATTCGATGAACGTGCCGATGGCGGCATCGACGATTGCGTGGTTCTGCCAGAAGGCGTAGCGCAGGTCGCGCTCGAGCAGCAGGTGGTTTTCCGGCTCCTTGAGCGCCGCCATCAGCAGCGAGTGGCCATTGCCGATATGCCGGCTCTCATCCGACTGCACCGACAGGAAAACCGTCGGCAGTGCGTAGTCGCCATTGCGGGCGGCTTCCGAAGGCATGGCGACGAACAGCGTGTTGGTGAAGGCGGTTTCGGCCACCACGGTCAGATACATGCAGGCGGCGGTCATGGTATCGCCGGTGATAAAGCCTTCGGCGAACTGGCGACCGATGGTGGTGGCGTAGCATTTCCCGAAGGCTTCCTCGGTGATGTCGAAGCCGGCCGGATCGATGTAGTTCTCCATGTACCATTTCTTCAGGTTCATCTGGATCGTCGAGTGACGGAACTCGTCGATCATCTGCATCGTGAAGCCGGTTCTGAGCTCCTCGCCGGGCGCGATGCGGGCGACCATCGCCATCGAGCGCGCGGCGGAGATTTCCGGGAAGGGAATGATGGCCAGGAAGAGTTTCATCCATTCGACCCAGCGCGGTTCCACATTGCGGAACATGTCGCCGCGTAGCGCCGCGTCCAGCGCGCCATAGACGCGGTTGTCCTTCTCTTCCTGCATTGGGAAATAGGACCGCAGGACCTGCTTCATCGGGTCGCGCGGCGTCTTGTTGATCTTGTAGTCGGTCGGAAACGTCATCGCTTCCTGGACGTAGGAAGGATTCCAGCCGAGGTCGGCGATCTTCTTGGTTGCTTCGCCCACGGAGATGCCGCGTTGCGAGGTGATCTTGTTGAGCGTCAGAGACGTCATCGTCATAAGCCTCCACCAGGTTTGAGCCGCGGGTCCCTTGACCCCGGCATGAAGCGGCGCTCGGCACCGCCAGTGAGAGTGCGAACGGCACGACAAAGGGTTGCGCATTCAGGCGCGACTCATGGTCCGGCCATTCAAGTGGATCGCGGCAAAGGTTTTCGAGGTGTCTGGCAGGGAGCCGCGAGACGCCAACCGCATTTTGCGAGGGCGTGCCGAAGCGGATGTACCCTGTCCCTGCTTCCTCCGGTCCTTCGTTCTTTTGGCACCGCGTCAAGCGCGATGGGCTTCTTATGCAAACAGGTAAAGCAATCGCCGTGCCAGTTCGAAAACTGGGGCCGTGAGCCACGCGCCGAGCGAAATATCAGCCTATTCCGCTCATAAATGCATAGGCAACTGTAACGATATTTTACACATGTATATTACGACCGTAACATTTATTAATGTTTGCACTGCAATATATTCGGTTAGCTTCCGCAATATAATCAAATTCTTTCGAGATCTATTTATTTTATGATCTTGCTCTACTATCTTGAGCAGGCATTTGGACGAGCGCAGTGTCAGAGAAGGATCATGCCGGACGACAAAGACAACCGGGGCCCAGCCCCGCCAATGTCCAACCAGGCCGACGGGGTGACCGGCGATCTGGTCAGGCTGATGCCGCGCGACCTGGTTTTCGTCATGCGTTTCATGGGAGAAAGCCAGTACCGGCTGCAAAGCCATTTCCAGGACTTCATCCGGGCCGAGCTTGCTGCCGGCGGCGTCACCACTGAAACCCATCCGATGATCCATCTGTTCATCGAGAGCCATGCGATCCTGCTGCGCGACTTCGTGTTTTCCGGTGTTTCGCTGACGCGCCAGTTCCGCGTCGACGAGATCGAGCGCCTCACCGGCGACACCACATCGATGATCCGCGTCGATATCTGGGATCAGCTCAAGAGCCACATCGAAACGGCCGAGAAGCAGTTCCAATCGCAGGCTGACACTCTGCCTAAGCTGCTTTCGGCTTTCGAAAGTCCGGCCGGGCCGGCAGCCGGAGAGGAGAAATGACGACGGGTTCAGTGAAGAGGCAAGCCGCCGCGCGCAAGGGGCTGCTTGAGCGCCGGATGGCTCTTGTTGGCAACGTCTCGGCGCTCACCGCCGAGACATTGCGGCTCAATCAGAAACTAGCGGGTCTCGAGATGGATGTGCTGCGCGTGGAACTGGAGATCGGCAGGAGCGGCGCCAGCGCGCAACTGGTGCAGGATTTGCATGAGGCGGAAGAGAGCGCCGAGGCGATCATGAACGCGCGCTCGGCATGCGAAGACCGCATCGCCGCTGCTGAAAGCGAGGTCGCGGATGTCGATCGCGAGCTCGCGGCGATAGTGAACGAGGACTGACAGGAGAGACACAGTGAACCAGCAGACGATGCAAAACCTGACCTTGTTCGACCTGCTGGCACGCAGTTGGCGGCGCCCGTCGGCGATCGCCGATCTGTGCTTCAGCGCCGATGGTTCGACCGTTGCTTTCACATCCGTGGACGGAACGCTCGCCCTGGCCGCGATCGCCGACCAGGAACCGCCGGAGTCGCGCATCAGGGTAAGCGGCGATCTCGGCCAGACGACGATCCGCCCGCGCGAGAAGCCGCCGGTGCCGTTGATCGCCTCGGCGGGGTTTGGCGATGGCAATGCCCCCCTCGCCGCCTATCTGGATTCCAGCTTTCTCGTCGGAACGGCGACCGGCAAGGCAGTGCATCTGACGGCTGACGGCGAAGTTGCGGAGACACAGATCAAGATCGAAGGGCCGATAGTCGCGATCGACCATAGTGCCCCGACAGCGATGACGGCGGTCAGCGACGGGCGCGATGTCTTCCTCTCCAGCAACCTCGGCGATGTGACGAAGCTGGAAAGCGGTGCGACATCGTCGACGGACGCACTGGCCTTCTCCCCCGGCGGACGCCGCCTCGCCTGTGGCTTGGGCAATGGGCTGTCGATCTGGGCAGTCGAAGGGCCTGCCAGCCTGATACGAGACTTTGCCTTTCCGGCGCGCCCGACATCGATCCTTTGGAGCGGCGATGGCACATGGTTGGCCAGTGGGCTCGAAACCGGCGGCTTTGCCCTGATCAACATCGCCGATGGTCTTAGCGGCGTCATCGCGGGATTCCCCTCGCCGGTCCGCACCGTGTGCTGGAGCCAGCCGGCGAACGCGCTGCTTGCCTCGGGTGCGTTCCGGATCGCCGGTTGGTCGATGACCGCGCCGCCGCTTGACGGCGAAAGCGCCGGAGCACTGGAGACCGGTCGCGCCGGTCTCGTTCTGGTCGAAACGTTGGCGGCGCATCCAGAGAACAAACTCGTCGCGGCGGGCTACGCCAACGGCCGGATCACCGTCGCCCAGATCGGCGGACGCGACGAGCTTCTCGTCCGGCCCTTGGGCAGTGGGGTAACCGCGCTTGCCTGGTCCGGCGACGGACGGCATCTGGCTGCGGGCATGGTCGACGGCACTGCGGCGATCATCACCTTTCCGGCGCAGATGTTCAAATAGCGGGGCAGTCCGCGCGAAACAGGAGGATAAAATGCAGATTGAAATCACCACAGAGGAAGAGAGCAAGGACGCCTTCTTCGAACAGCTCGCCAAATTGTCGGAAGAGATGGTCGCCAAGCACGGCAAGGATTTCAGCATGGGCGCGCTGGTGCTCGCCGCGCGCTGGATCGCCGAAAACCGGATTGGTCAACTGAAGACGAACTAGATCGACGAGACTGTTCCGTTCCTCGGTGGCGAGGTAGGTGCGCACGGTCGGTGTCCAGTCTGTGCCGTCATGTCGAGCGCGACCGCCGTTGCCAGCTGGTCCGCCGTTTGGTGGGCGCGCGGCCTGCGCTCCCAAGGTTGCTTCATTTAACGCGCAATCCCGCTTCGCGCTTTTTTGATGTCTAATGCATTCTTCGGGATTGTTCAGGCGGGGTGCTGGAGCTGACTGAGACCGCCATCGACGACGAGGCAAGCTGCATTCATGAACGGGCATTCGTCGGAAATCATGAAGATCGCGGCAAGAGCGATCTCGCGCGGCGAGGCGATGCGGCCACTCGGATGCAACGCCATCGTCTTGGCGCGGGCGGCAACGGGGTCGGGGAACGAGTTCCAGTAATCGACGACCTTCTGCGTCTCGACATAGCCGGGCGCAAGCGCGTTAACCCGCACGCCCTGGCCTGCGTATTCGAGCGCCAAGGCCTTGGTCAGGCCGAGCAGTGCGTGCTTGGCGACTGGATAGGGGAAGGTGTGCGGGATGATGGTGAAGCTATGCGTCGAGGCTATGTTGAGGATAGCCCCGCCGCCACTTGCTATCATGCCCGGCAAGACAGCCTTGCCGCAGTTCCATGCGCCCTTCACGTTGACGTCGAAATTGCGGTTCCACTCGGCCTCAGTCGCATCGAGCGGTGTCGAGAACACGTTCATCCCCGCATTGTTGATCAGAGCGTTGATTGGGCCGATCTCAACGGCTGCATGGCGAACGGCAGCCGCAATCGCCGCCCCATCGCTGATATCGGCTGCGATATGCCCGACACGCCCTTGCGGTCCGGCCAGGCCGGCGACAGTCTCGTCCAGCAACGCACCGTCCTGGTCGACGAGGAACAGCTTTGCCCCTTCGGCAAGGCAGGCCTCGGCAATAGCCAGCCCGATGCCTTGGGCGGCGCCTGTGAGGAAGATGCGTTTGCCGGAAAGGCGTTCAGCCATTGTCGTCACTCCAATCGAAGACGGTCATTGTGAATCCGGCGCTCAGCGTTTCGCCGGGCGCCAGCAACTTGAGCCCCATCGTGTCAGCATCGACATGCCTCAGTGCATTCGGCGTGTGGCTCATCGGCTCGAAACAGAAGTAGCTCTTGTCCTGGTCTGGCGCGTAGAGCATGTAGCGGTCGAGCGCACTGTCCGCCTTGATGTGCACCCCGAGCCGCCGCTCCGGCCAGACGATGCGCGCGACGCCATTCCAGCTTTCGCAGCAATTGTTCAGCCAGCTGTCTGGCAATGGGCGCGCCGTGGAGAAGTCGACATCTTCAGCAATGGCGCCCCTGGAGGCCGGAAGATGCCCATCGCCCTCCGTCCACCACGCCTGGGCCTGGGCAAGCAGGGTCGTCAAAGGCGTGCGCGGAAAGAAGGGATGAAAGCCGAGGCCGAACGGCAGGGTGACGCCGCCAGTGTTCGTGACGGACATCAGTAACTCCAGTCGGGCACCCAAGAGCCTGAACGACTGTCGCACATGATAGGCATACGGCGAGACCGCGCTCTGCTGTTTGTCGAAGGCCAGTTCAACGTGATCGGCCCGGCATTCCTCCACTGCCCAGGCGCCAAGCCAGCCATCGCCATGAATATACAGCGGATCATCGGCATTGCGCGCGAACGCAACCGTTCGACCGCCGAAGGAGAACGCATTGTTCTCGACGCGATTGCCGAGCGGCACCAGCGGAAAGCACGCGCCATCGGCCACATCGAACTTGGCGTTGCCCTTGTAGGGGCGAAGGAACGGCATGCCTTCTACCGTACGACCCTCAACGATCGCACCCCCAAGTGGGCTGATCCAGACGTTCAGCCGATCGCTCTCTATGAGAATCCGGGACGACACGCCCGCTCAGCGCCGCCCCAGTGCCGACGAACGCAGATTGTCGAGCAGCACGGCCAGCAGCAGGATCACGCCACGCACGATGTATTGGTAGAAGGCCGGAATGTTGAGCAGGTTCATGGCGTTTTCCGCGATGCCCATGATCAGCACGCCGACGATGACGCCCGACATGGTGGCGCGTCCGCCGGCAAGCGAGACGCCGCCGAGCACGCAGGCCGAGATGACCGAAAGCTCGAGCCCGACCGCCGCGTTGGGCTGACCCGAGGTGATGCGCGATGCGAGCAGGATGCCGGCGACGCCGCAGACGACACCTTGCAGCGCGAAGATCCAGATGCGTGTCCTGTCGACATTGACGCCGGCCAGACGTGACGCCTCGGGGTTGCCGCCGATGGCGAGCGTGTTCTTGCCGAAGACCGTGCGGTTCAGCACGAAGCCGAATATGCCGAAGAGGACGGCCAATACCCAGATCGGCGTCGGAATGCCCAAAAATTTAGACAGCGAGAGCTGGTAGAAATCCGGGCTGTTGATGCCGACAGCGCGGCCATCGGACGCGATCAGCGCAAGGCCGCGCACGATCTGCATGGTCGCCAACGTCGTGATCAGCGCGTTGATGCGAAATTTGGCGATGACGACGCCGTTGACGAAACCGACGAAGGCGCCGCAGGCAATTGCCGCCAGAAGGCCGAGCAGGATCGAACCTGACGCGTTCGACGCCATCACCGCGACCATGCCGGCAAAGGCGACGATCGAACCGACCGACAGGTCAAAGTCGCGCGCCGCGAGGCAGAACATCATGGTGCAGGCGACGATGCCGACAGTGACCACCGACTGCAGCAGGCCGAGCATGTTGCGATCGGTGAGGAAGTTGGGCACCAGAGCCGACACCAGCGCGAAGGCAACGACGAAGATGACGACGAGCCCCTGTTCGCCGAGCAGGATCTTCTTCAAGGGTTGGGTCATGCCAGAGTCCTCAGGATGCGATCGCGTCGGGAGTTTTCTTGTCGGGAAGAGCGGCGGCCAGGATCGCCCTTTCGGCGAACTGGTCGCGGGTGAGTTCGGCACTGATACGCCCGCCGCACATCACCAGGACGCGGTCGCAGATGCCCATCACCTCCGGCAGTTCGGACGAGACGACGACGATCGCCATGCCGTCCTCGGCAAGCTGGTAGAGCAGTTCGTAGATTTCCGATTTCGCGCCGACATCGACGCCGCGCGTCGGCTCGTCGACGATGAGAACCCGTACGCCCTGCTCCGACAGCCAGCGGCCAAGGATGACCTTCTGCTGGTTGCCGCCGGAGAGGTTGATAATGTCCTGCCTGCGCGAGGGCGTGCGCACCTTGAGCTTCTTGATGAAGGTTTCGGCGGTCGCGATTTCGCTGGCGCGGTTCAAGATGCCGAAGTGCGTGTGATGGCGCCGTGACGAGATGTTGATGTTCTCCTCGATCGAGCGGCCCTGGATGATGCCGTCATGCTTGCGGTCTTCCGAACACAGCACGATGCCGGCGCGGATCGCGCCATGCGGGTCGGCGGCGTGGACCGCCTTGCCGTCGACGGTGATGGCGCCGCCCGAGCGCGGATCGGCGCCGAAGACCAGCCGCATCAGTTCCGAGCGGCCGGCACCGATCAGGCCGAAGAAGCCGACGATCTCGCCGGCGCGGGCCTCGAAACTGGCCGGCGTCCTGAGCTTTGCCCCGGACAGAGCGTCGACTTTCAGCCTGATATCGCCGGCCTTGCGCGGACGAAAACCCCAGATGTCAGAGATTTCACGGCCGACCATTTCGGCGACGACTTGGTCGCGGGTGACGTCCTTGACCGAAGCATGGTGCGCCGCGAGCTTGCCGTCGCGCAGCACGGTCAGGCTGTCGCAGAGCCGGAACACCTCGTCGAGCCTATGCGACACATAGATGATGACCTTGCCCTCGCCGCGCAGGCGATCGATCAGGGCAAACAGGATTTCGCTCTCGCGTGACGACAAGGAAGAGGTCGGCTCGTCCAGCGCGATGACGCGCGCATTGAGCATGATCGCCTTGGCGATCTCGACCATCTGGCGCTCGCCGATGGACAGCGTCTTGACCTTGCGGCGCATGTCGATGTCGATGCCGGCCGATTTCAGCTTGGCGCCGACGTCTTCCAACATCTTGGTGCGCGCGATGATGCCGGCGCTGGCGGGAAAGCGGCCGAGGCTGAGATTTTCGGCAACAGTGAGCTCGGGAACGAGCTGCAATTCCTGGTGAATGACGATGACGCCATTGTCGAAGGCATCCCGGGTCGAGGCATAGGCCTGTACCTTGCCGTCGATGCGGATTTCGCCCGCGTCGGCATGCTGGTCACCGGAAAGGATCTTGATCAGGGTGGATTTGCCGGCGCCGTTCTCGCCCATCAGGCCGTGCACGGCGCCCTTGTCAACGCTGAACGAGACGTCCGACAACGCCTTGACGCCCGGATAGGTCTTGGTGATGTGCGAGAAATCGAGAAAGGACACGGACAGCGATCCTTCTTGCCATTGAGAAACAGGCGGCGGGATGAGCCGCCGCCTGTTTGTACAGGGAGGACTATTCGATGCCGAGGCCCTGGCGGACCTTCTGATAGTCGTCACGCTTGGCCAGCGCACCGGAGGTCAGGATCAGCTTCTCCGGTTCCTTGTTGTTGGCAACCCAGTCATACATGTTGAGCGCCGTCTCGTAGCCATGGCGCTTCGGCGAGATGATCACGGTGCCGACAAAGCCGGTGGCAGCCGGCTTCTTGAACTCGTTGATCGCCGAATCCGCGCCGCCAATGCCGACGCCGATCATGCCGTCCGCCGGAATGCCGACGCTTTCGGCGGCACGCACCGCACCCAGTACGGCTTCGTCATTGAGGCCGAAGGAAACCCATTTCTTGATGTCAGCATGGGCGTTGAGCACGACTGTCGCGGCATTGAGTGCGGCTTCCGTGTCGGTCTTGGCCTGCGGCGCGTCGAAGATGTTCTCGGTCTTGAAGCCATTCGCCTTCAGCACCGAGATGGCGCCTTCGACACGGTCGACGGCCGTGGGCAGCTGGTCATAGGAGACGCGAATGGCGCCGACCTCGTCGGCCTTCCAGCCGCGTGCCTTCATCTCGTCGACGATGGCCTTGCCGACGGCCTCGCCGATCTTGGTTGCCGAGATGCCCATATGCGGCACGTCTTCCAGCGCCTTGCCGTCGGCACCAACCAGACGGTCGTCGACGGTCATCAGCTTGAGATTGTTGGCGATGGCCTTGGCGACGATGCCAGGCCCGAGCTTCACGTCCGGCGTGCAGACAATGAAGCCCTGGGCGCCCTGAGCGCCGAGATTGTCGATCGCCGACATCAGCTTCTCACCGTCCTCGGCGCCGATTTTGACAAGGGTGAACCCCTTTTCCTTGGCGGCCTGGTCGGCGAACTTCCATTCGTCCTGGAACCATGGCTCCTCGGGCTGTTTGACGATGAAACCGATCTTGGTGTCCTGAGCATATGCAGCGATGGTCGTGACGGACAGCATGGCAAGCGCGCCCGCGACGAGCGCGGTCTTCAAAAGTCGCATGATTACCTCCCAGCGATAGGCCGGGCGCTCAGCCCGGATATCGGATTCTCTAGTCGCTTTTATCATACTCGTCAATTGATCTGGTATGACAATTAATATACATGCTATGATCAACGATCGCTGGCGCAAGTCGTTTGCATCCGCTAATGCCGGCCGGTTGTGCGAACATGGCAGGTTCGCCGCCTTGGAGGAGGGCTGAGGTGACCGAGATTTCAAACAAGGCCCCGGGGAACGCCACCGCTCGCCGCCCGCGCGTCATGCCGGATGTGACGAAGGCGATCGCCTCGGACATCTTTTCCGGACGCTATCCGGCCGGATCCTCATTGCCGACCGAAAACGAACTTGGCGTCGAATATGGCGTCAGCCGCACTGTCATCCGCGAGGCCCTGAAGGTGCTTGCCGCCAAGGGGCTGGTGCTGTCACGGCCGCGCGTCGGCACCGTCGTCTGCGACGAGGACGACTGGAACATCATCGATCCGCAGGTGCTGGCCTGGCATGCGCCGCATGCGCTGGACGACAAGCTCTTCGACGCCATCCTGGAGACGCGCAGGGCCATCGAACCTCTGGTCGCCGAGCTGGCCGCGACGCGCGCGACATTGCAGGAGATCGCCGATCTCGAGGCGGCGTGGCAAGGTATGGCAAGCGCAGGCGAGGATCTCGCAGCGTTCTCGCGCTCCGATATTGTCTTCCATCAGATCGTCTATGCCGCCAGCCACAACCCGATCTTTCGCCAGATTGGCAATCTGATCGACACAGGGCTGAAATTCTCACTGGAGGCAACGGCGACGATTTCGCTCGAGCGGCGCACCGAAGCGGTGTCGGCGCATCAAGAGGTGGTAGAAGCGCTGCGCATGCGCGACGCCAAGGCGGCGCGGGATGCAGCCAACCGGATCCTCGACCTTGCGGCGCGCGATCTCGCCAGCGCCAAGAAACTCAAGAGCAACTGAGACAAGTCCCGCCCGCATGAAGATCACCTCGCTC
Source organism: Mesorhizobium sp. B3-2-1 (assembly GCF_006439515.1). Classification (NCBI taxonomy): domain Bacteria; kingdom Pseudomonadati; phylum Pseudomonadota; class Alphaproteobacteria; order Hyphomicrobiales; family Phyllobacteriaceae; genus Mesorhizobium; species Mesorhizobium sp. B3-2-1. The sequence goes on from NZ_VFTI01000001.1 coordinate 275,246, forward strand.
ACCACCTACATCGTTCCGCCACGCTGGCTGTTTCTGAAGATCGAGACCGATGCAGGCGTTACCGGCTGGGGAGAGCCGGTGGTCGAAGGCAGGGCGCTGACCGTCGAGGCGGCGGTCAAGGAGCTTGGTGATTATCTCATCGGCAAAGACCCGCGCCTGATCGAGGATCACTGGACGGTGATGCATCGCGGCGGCTTCTACCGCGGCGGGCCGATCCTGATGAGCGCCATTGCCGGCATCGACCAGGCGCTGTGGGACATCAAGGGCAAGGCGCTCGGCGTGCCCGTGCATGAACTGCTCGGCGGCAAGTTGCGTGACACCATCAAGGTTTATTCCTGGATCGGCGGCGACCGGCCGGCCGAGGTTGCCGCCGGCGCCAGGGAAATGGTGGCGCGCGGCTTCCTGGCACTCAAAATGAACGGCACCGAGGAACTGCAGATCGTCGACAGCCACGACAAGATCGACGCGGCAGTGGAGCGCGTCGCCATGGTTCGTGAAGCCGTCGGATCCGGCATTGGCATTGCCGTCGATTTCCACGGCCGCGTGCATCGGCCGATGGCGCGCATCCTGGTCAAGGAGCTTGAGCCCTACAGGCTGATGTTCATCGAGGAGCCGGTGCTCAGCGAAAGCCGCGAGGCGCTGAAGGAGATCGCCGCCCTTGGCTCGACGCCGATCGCGCTCGGCGAGCGCCTCTACAGCCGCTGGGACTTCAAGTCCGTGTTCGAGGAAGCCATAGTCGACATCATCCAGCCCGACTTGTCGCATGCCGGCGGCATCACCGAATGCCGCAAGATCGCGGCCATGGCGGAGGCCTATGACGTGGCGGTGGCACCGCACTGCCCGCTCGGTCCGATCGCGCTGGCCGCATGCCTGCAACTTGATGCGGTCAGCTACAACTGCTTCATCCAGGAGCAAAGCCTCGGTATCCACTACAACGCCGCCAATGACCTGCTCGACTACGCCGCCAACAAGGATGTCTTCCGCTACGAGGATGGCTATGTCGCCATTCCCGATGGCCCGGGCCTCGGTGTCGAGATCGACGAGGACTACGTCAAGGAGCGCGGCAAGGAAGGACATCGCTGGCGTAACCCGATCTGGCGCCACAGGGACGGCTCCTTCGCCGAGTGGTGACTTGGCTGAGCGGCAGCCTTCACAGAATTCCTCCTTCAAATACGAGCTTGCCAAAACTGCCCGACCGGGAGGTCAAGTTCGACCGTCGAGTGGGTGATCTCCAACTCGGCCGTAATGGCCTTCGACGAAAAAAGACGCGTCAACACGACTCTCCCCAGCGTGTCGCTGCGCAAGGCATCCCTTGCCCGGCTGCCGATCAGAACTGCATCCGGCATGATCAGCCATGCGCCCGCCCGGGCGTAAAAACCGGCGAGCGGCGGATCACAGGTAAAGACACCGAAATCGATCCCGCTCTGTTCCATCCAGTGTGGCGGCGCAAGGTGCGCCGGCGGTGGATCGGCTCAATCGAGTCGGGGGGCGCCGTCGATTGCCGGCATCCGAGTGGCGCGGGCCATCTTCAATCGCCGCGAACGCCAGGACAGCATCGTCGGCAGGACCGCCACCGCCGCCGCCATGACCCACAATACGATGCAGATGGTGCTGGAGAAGAGGATCGACAGCTCGCCGCCGCTGATCGCAAGCGCGTTGCGCAGATTGATTTCCATGACATGGCCGAGCACGAAGCCGAGGATGATCGGTGCCATGTCGAAGCCCGCCTTACGCAGCAGCCAGCCGACCATGCCGATGCCGAGCATCAGGAAGATCGCGAAGACGGAGGCGTGGGTCGAATAGACGCCGACGATCGACAGGACCAGAATGCCGGGAACCAGAAGCCAGTTCGGAACGGTCAGCACGCGGGCGAAGATATTGACCAGCGGAAGATTGAGCAGCAGCAGCAGAAAGTTGCCTATGAACAGCGAAGCGACCAGGCCACCGACGATCTCCGGCCGCTCTGTAAGGAGCATCGGCCCCGGCTGGATGTTGTAGAGCATCAAGGCGCCAAGCATGACGGCAGTGGTGCCGGAGCCTGGAATCCCGAGGGTCAGCATCGGCACGAAGGCGCCGCAGGCGGTGGCGTTGTTGGCCGCTTCCGGCGCCGCCAACCCACGCACGTCACCCTTGCCGAAGGTGTCCTCGGTGTCCGACAGGCGCTTCTCGGTGGTGTAGGCGATGGCGCTGGAAACGGAAGCACCGGTGCCGGGCAGCACGCCGACGACGAAGCCGATGACCGAGCTGCGCAGCATGGTGCCCGTGCATCTCGCGACATCGGCAGCGCGCACCGTCATGCGTCCGAGTTCGCGGATCACGGTGAAGCCGCGGCCCTGGTGCTCGAGGATGACCAGCGCTTCCGAGATCGAAAACAGGCCGATCACCAGCACCACGAATTCGATGCCGTCGCCGAGTTCGGGTTGATTGAAAGTGAAGCGGTAGGCGCCCGACGTGGCGTCGAGGCCGACGGTGGCGAGCATCAGGCCGAGCGTGCAGCCGATCAGCGTCTTGACCGGCTGGCTGCCGACCATCGAGCCGAGGGTGGCAAAAGCAAAGACCATCAGCACGAAATATTCGGCCGGGCCGAAGCCGATCGCCAGGCGGGCGAGAACCGGCGCGAACAGCGCAAGGCCGATGGAGCCGAAAATGCCGCCGACGAAGGACGAGATGCCGGACAGCGTCAAAGCCTCGCCGGCCCGTCCCTGCCGCGCCATCGGATAGCCGTCGAGCGCCGTCATCACGGCGCCGGCATCGCCCGGCACATTGAGCAGGATCGACGAAATGCGACCGCCATATTCGGCGCCGCAATAGATGGCCGACAAAAGGATCATCGTGCTTTCAGCGGGAAGGCCCATCGTGTAGGCGATCGGCAGCAACAGGGCGATGCCGTTGATAGGGCCGATGGCGGGAAGCGCACCGACAAGTGTGCCGATGAAACAGCCGATCAGGCCGACGAGAAGGTTCTGACCGGTCAGGGCGACGGTAAACCCATGCCAGAGATAATCGAGATTCATGATGTTTGCCTTTCCCGCAAGGAGCGGCCGATCCGCGATCAGCCGAACAGTGTGCCCGTGGGCAGATAGACTTGCAGCAGGTAGGAGAAGATGAACCACCACAGCGCCGCATGGCCGGCCGCGCCGGCCGCCGCGTAACCGAGCGGCGCGCCGAAGATCAGGCCCGTGCCGAGGGTCAGCAGGAAGATGGAGATCGCGAAACCCGCCGTCTCGAAGACCGCGACGCAGAAGACCAGCACCAGAGGGATGGCGAGCACCCGCCACAAAAGCCGTCCGGATGGAAACGCCTCGGCGGTGCCGGGCGAGCGCACATAGAACACGCACAGCAGTCCGAGAATGAGGGCCAGGGCCACCGGCACCACGCGAGGCCCGAGCGGGTCGGACGAGAAGGCGTATTCGATGCTGGCGCCGCCGACGCCATAGGCAACGGCCAGGCCGAACAGACACAATGCCGAAATTCGGCCGATCACAAGAGCAGTTCTGGCATTGTCGGACATTGCGGGCCTCCGTCAGTCCGTTTGAAACTCATTCGTCCAGAAGTCGGCAGCGGACCTTCCAATCCGGGGAGGGTCCGCTGCCTTTTGAGGGAATTACATCCCAGCTTCCTTGGCGAGTTGCTTGAAGCGCACGACGTCGGCCTTGACGCGCTCCTCGAACGGCTTGCCTACCATGGTGAATTCGAACAGGCCGCGCTCCTCACGCTCCTTGGCGAATTCAGGGGTCTTGCTGGCAGCCTCGAAGGCTTTCACCCACCAGTCGAAATCGGCGTCGGAGACATCCTTGCCGACGTAGTAACCGCGCCAGATCGGCCAATCGATGTCAAAGCCCTGTTCATGCGCGGTTGGAACGTCGGCCAATGCGCCCGTCAGCCGCTGCGGTGCCATGACGGCAAGGATGCGGATCTTGCCGGCGACATGATGCTTGACCATTTCGGCGGCGTCGCCCGATCCAACCTGGACGTGCCCGCCTTCGAGCGCAGTCAGCACGGCGCCACCGCCTTCGAGGGCCGCGTAGTGCATCTGCTTGGGCTCCTGGCCCGCGGCCTTGGCGAGAAGCGAGGCCTTCATCCAGTCCTGCGAACCGACGGCGCCACCGCCGGCGATGGCAAAGGAAGACGGATCGGCCTTGTAGGCGTCGACGAGATCCTTGAGCGTCTTGTAGGGCGAGTCGGCATTCACGACGAGAACCCCGTAATCCGCGCCAAGCGCGCCGAGCCACCGTACGGCGTTCTCGTCATACTGGCCGAATTTGCCCTGGGCGATCAGCAGCGCCGAGCCCGACGAAGCGGCGGTGATGAGATTGCCGTCCTTGGCGCGCTTGGCAATGACATGGTTGTAGGCAACCGCGCCTACCCCGCCTTCCATGTAGGTCACGGCCATCGGCTGTGAAATCTGCTTGGTGGTGAGTAACGCGTTGGCGGCGAGCCGGCAGGTGAGATCGAAGCCGCCGCCGGGTTTGGCGCCGGCGAGGCATTCCGGCTTTGCCGGTTGGGCCAGGGCCATGCCGCCCGCGGCCACCGCCACAAGGGCGGCACCGGCCACCATTTTAGTCAGAAATCGGATCATCGTTTTCTCCTCATGGACCTGGAATACCGGGACCGGAAAACCGTCCCGCCAGCGGCGGGCGAGTGCACGAAGCCTCTGGTCGCCGCGGCACCGGCCGCGTTCGATCAAACGTCTCGTCTGTTTTCGGGGCTCTCCTCCCCCGCGCATGTCCGCACACTCCTCGTGCCGCGGACAGACGCAGGTCTGATACACCTCAAAACTGTCACCATGCTGTCATGCCCGCCGGTAGCGGCTTTGGCGCTTGAACGTCGCCGGGTTCAGTGCAAGACGTTGCTGATGCGTATTCTGCTGGTCGAAGACACCCACGATGTCGGCGAGGCCATCGTCCGTCGCTTCGAAGCGGTCGGACACACCGTCGATTGGGAAACACACGGCGATGCAGCGTCGGAGATTCTCGACTTCACTGAATTCGACCTGGTCATTCTCGACGTCATGCTGCCGGGTCTCGACGGCTTCGAGATCCTGCGACGGCTCAGGCAAGGCAGCAATGCCGTACCGGTGCTGATGCTGACCGCGCGCTCGGAAGTCGACGACCGCGTCAGCGCGCTGGATCTCGGCGCCGACGACTATCTGGTCAAGCCGTTCGATTTTCGCGAACTCGAGGCGCGCGCAAGGGTGCTGATGCGCCGGCGTAGCGGCGAGGCGACGAACATGATCGTCTGCGGCGATATCGTGCTCGACCGGGCCAACCGCAGCGTGCGTGTCGGCAAGCGCGAGGTGCAGTTGAAGCGGCGCGAAATCAGCCTTCTCGAAATCCTGGCGGCCAAACCCGGCCGGGTTTTCGGCAAGGACGAATTGCTGGACCAATTGTTCGGATTCGACGAGGCCGCCGGCGCCAACGCGATCGAGCTTTATATCGGTCGCCTGCGCAAGAAACTGGAAGGCGCCAGGGCGCACATCGTCACCGTGCGGCACATCGGCTATAAGCTCGTCTCCGATGCAGGGCAATGAACGCTCCCTCTTCTCGCGGCTGGTGCTGCGCGTCGCGCTGGTGCTGGCGCTGGGCGCGGCCATTCTGGTCAGCGCCGCCTGGTACTATGCGCGTGCCGCCGCCGACGATGCCTATGATCGCCTGCTGCAAGGCGCGGCGTTCCAGATGACCGAGAGCCTGACGGTCGAGGAGGGAACGCTTACCTTCGATCTGCCGCCGTCCGCATTCGAACTGCTCGGCCTGGCCGGGCGGGACCGCATCTTCTATCGGGTGATGGCGCCGTCGGGCCGGACGCTGACCGGCTATGACGATCTTCCGCCCGGGATCGACCTTGGCAAGGTACGGTCAAGCCCGGTGTTCCATTCGGCCGTCTATCGCGGCGTGCCGGTTCGGGTGGCGGTCACCGGTCGCGCACTGTCCGATCCGGCGGTGTCCGGATGGGCTCACATCATCATCGCCCAGACCACCGAAGCGCGGGCGGAGCTGGCGTCGCAGCTGACGCTGCGGGCCAGCGTCTTGGTCGCCGTCATGAGCGTTCTGGCACTGGCCGGCTCGGCCTTGGCGGTGCGCTATTCGCTGCGTCCGGTGGCCGATCTTGGCGAGGCGCTGCGCTCGCGCGATCCGCAAGACCTGACGCCGCTTGCCGTGGCGGTGCCGCGCGAGCTATCGCCCTTCGTCGCTTCAATCAACCATTTCATGAACCGGCTCGACGACCGGATGAAGCTGCTGCAGCGCTTCGTCGCCGACAGTGCCCATCAGCTCCGCACACCGCTTACCGCGCTGTCGGCACAGGTGAGCCTGATCAATGACGAACGCCTGTCCGAAGGCGACCGCCGCCATCTGACAAGGGTGCGCGACCGCACGGCGGAGCTGTCGCGCTTCACCAATCAGCTGCTCAGCCACGCGATGGTCATACACCGGTTCGATTCGGCGCAACTGGCGCCGGTCGATCTGACCGAAGCGGCGCGCAAGGCCTTTCGTGCCGCCGTTCCGATCACCATAGATCCGGACATCGTCGTTTCCTTCGAGGCCCCGGACGAGGAGGTGACCGTTCTCGGCGATGCGCTCAGCCTGCGCGAGGCGATCGTCAACGTCATCGACAATGCCTTGCGCCATGGGACCATCTCCCGGCTCGAAGTGCGCGTCGCCACCGGCAATGGGCTGGCGATGGTCGCCGTTGAGGATGACGGGCCAGGTCTGTCGGCGGCGGACTTCGACCATCTGACCAGGCGGTTCACCTCCACAAAAAGCGGCGAGGGCAGCGCGGGGCTTGGTTTCGCCATCGCTTCCGAGGTCGCGGCCGCTCTCGGCGGCGCGCTTCGCTTTCGCGAGAAGAACGGTGCACACGGTTTCACCGTGGTGCTGGAATTGCCGCTTCACGCGCAGGAGAGGTCATGAGAGCGACCCTGGCCACGCTGTGCGCCCTGGCCCTGCTGCTGTTTGCCGGCGTCGCCAGCGCCGTCGAAGGTGACCGGGTGTTCTTCAAGTCGAAACAGGCGCAGTCGGCCGTGCTGACTATCCATGCAGCGACCGATCTCGACGCGATGCGGCCGCTCGTCCTCGACTTCCAGCAAATCGCGCCCGGCGTGTCGGTGGAGTTCTCCGACTACGTCACCAACGACCTGTTCCGCGAGGCGGAGCAGGCGTGCCGCCAGGGCAGCGGGCCGGGCGACATCCTTTTGTCGTCGTCGGTGGATCAACTGGTGAAACTGGCTAATGACGGCTGCGCCCTGCAGCATGTCTCGCCCGAAGCGCGATCGGCGCCGGCCTGGGCCGACTGGCGCGAGGAGGTATACGGCTTCACCTTCGAGCCGGCCGTCATCGTCTACGATTCCACGAAAGTGCCGCCCGGGGACGTCCCGCATACGCATGACGAACTGGCCGATCTACTGCGCCGCGAGCCCGAGGTCTACCGCGGCCGCATCGGCACCTACGATATCGCCGCCTCCGGCATCGGCTATCTGCTGGCCTTCAACGACGCGCGCCAGGCGCCGACGATCTACGGGCGGCTGCTGGAAAGCTTCAGCCGGGCGGAAGCGGTCAAACGTTGCTGCAACGCCGAGGTTCTCGGCGAAGTCGCCAGCGGCAACATTCGTATCGCCTACAACATTCTGGGGTCCTACGCCTATGCCGCCTACCGCAAGAACCCCAACCTGAAGATCGTCGTGCCGCGCGACTACGCGCTGATCCTGTCCAGGGGCGTGATGATCCCAACGACCACCGGCAACCGCGATCTCGCGGCGCGGTTTCTCGACTATCTGCTGTCCGAGCGCGGCCAGCGCGTCGCCCGCGAGCAGGCGTTTTTCTTCTCGGAGAAATCGCCCTTGCCCGACGGTGTCGACGGGCCGGCGGCACTGATGGAATCGGGCATAGGACGGCCCATTCGCATCGGTCCCGCCCTGCTTGCCGCCCAAGACAAGATCCTGCGCGAGCGCTTCATCGCCGACTGGGCGAGCCTGGTCGCCAAGCCTTCGCGCTGACTTCTATGCCAGTCGCGCGGCTCAGGTGCACCGACTATTCAAGGTCATCCGAACCTGTCGCATCGGCGCCGGATAATGACGCCTTCGCCGCAGCAACTGCCGATACCAATTCAACGGCGATGAAAAACCTTGCGTTGATTGCAGCTTCTGTCTCAAGCGCGCCGCCTCGTGCAAGCGCTGCGGCTTCAGCCAGATGAGCACCGGCGACAACGTTGGCCAAGGCACGCTGGAATGGCACGGCAACCGCGAGTGACAATGAACTACCGGGCGCATCGCAGAGCATTTTCGCCAAATCCACCGTGTCAGCTACAGCCTCCATGGCCGGCAAACAGCTTTCGAAGGCGGACAATGTCCTGCGACAAGATTCCAAAATCTGAGACAGCGTCTCACCGCCCCCAAGGAGCAGTTTGCGCGTGACGAGGTCGATAGCCTGGATGCCATTCGTGCCTTCGTAGATCGGAAGAATGCGCGCATCGCGGTAGTATTGCGCCACACCGGTCTCCTCGACGTAGCCCATGCCGCCGTGAACCTGGATTGCGGTCGAGGTCACGTCCACCGCGATATCCGTCGAGTACGCCTTGGCCAAAGGCGTCAGCAACGAAGCTCGCGCATAGGCGCGGTGCCTTTCGTTTTCTGTCGGCGCGTTCACGCTTGAATCGAGCGCGGAAGCCGTCGCCATGCACAGCATGCGCGCCGCGGCCGTCCGGGTTCGCATCTCGAGCAGCATTCGCCTAACATCGGGATGGCGGATGATGGGGCTTGTAGTTCCATCTCTACCCGGGGCGCTGCCCTGGAGACGTTCCCTTGCATAGGCGAAGGCCGCCTGCGTCGCCCGCTCCGCGAGCGCGACACCCTGGGTCCCGACCAGGAGCCGCGCATTGTTCATCATCGTGAACATGCAATTGAGACCGCGATTCTCCTCGCCGATGAGCCAGCCCCTTGCGCCTCCGTTGTCGCCATAAGCCATGGCGCAGGTGGGCGAGCCGTGAATGCCGAGTTTGTGCTCAAGCGAAAGACACCGCAGATCGTTGTGTGAGCCGTCAGGAAGGATCTTCGGAACCAGGAACAGGGAAATGCCGCGCGTGCCCGCGGGCGCATCCTCCAACCGCGCAAGAACCAGATGTACGATATTCGGCGAGCAATCATGCTCGCCATAGGTGATGAAGATCTTGTTGCCGGTAATGCGGTAGCTGCCGTCGCACGTCCGTTTGGCTTTGCAACGAAGATTTGAAAGATCGGAACCGGCCTGTGGCTCCGTCAGGTTCATGGTCCCGGTCCATCCACCGGACACAAGCTTGGGCAGGTAGCGGTCCTTGAGCTCCTGAGAGGCGTGTTCGGAGATGGCTTCGATGGCGCCAGCCGTCAAAAGCGGGCAGAGGGCGAAAGCCATGCAGGACGAATTCCAGAACTCGGTGCAGGCCACGGCCAGCGAGGTCGGAAGCCCCTGGCCGCCATATTCGGTTGGTCCTGTAAGGCTGTTCCAGCCCGCCTCGCACCAGGCCTGGTAGGTTTCGCGCCAGCCCGGCGGCGTGGTCACCTTTCCGCTTTCGTCAAGGGTCGAGGGGGTTCGGTCGCCAACCGGATTCAAGGGCGCGATGCGCTCGCTCGCAAAACGCCCTGCTTCGGAGAGGATGGCCTGGACGTCTTCGGGGGAAAGGTCTCCGCTCTGCGTCGCGGCAAACCGATCGGCAGTCTGCATCGCCAGAAGGATTTCGGGGATGGGCGGATTGTAGGTCATCGCGAACGTCAACTCGTGCCGGGTTCGAGGCGCTTGGTCTTTTTGGAAAAGAACGCCTCCAGCCGATCCCGGATCTCCGGATTGGTCTGAACCGCCATTGCGAGCAGGCCCTCCGCAAACAGGCCGTCCGTGGTGGACATGTCGTTGATGCGGGATATGCCGGTGACGATGGCGAAATTGGTGGTCGGCGGATTACGTGCGACCTGTGCGGCCAATTCTCTGGCACGTGACAATGCTTGCCCTGCCTCCACCACTTCATGGCACAGGCCAAGGTCCAGGCCACGCCGCGCATCGTAGGTGCGGGCCGACAGCATCATATCGACCATGCGCGCCGGGGTAACGATCCGGGCCACGCGCACGGTCGCCCCGCCGCCCGTGAAAATGCCGCGCTGTCCTTCCGGGAGGGCAAAGAAGGTTCCTTCTTCGGCGATGCGTACATGGGCCGCCGCGGCCAGCTCAAGCCCTCCGCCGACGACGGCTCCCTTCAGGGCGGCAATCACCGGGATTCCGCTGAACTGAATGATATCGAAAGCACGGTGCCATTTCTGGCACATGGTCATGAACTCGATCGGAGACCGGTCCTTGTCATAGTGCTCGCGAAGATCCAGCCCAGCGCAGAAGTGGTCGCCCTTGGCCGCAAGCACGAAGGATCGCGTGCCCTCCGGCGGCGCGCGAAACACGTTTTCGATTTCCAGCAGCATATCTTCGCTGATCGCGTTGCGCCGGTCCTCGCGCACCAGCGTTACAATCGTTACCGGGCCGTCCGTCTCGATGGTGATGTAGTTCGGTTTCGTCATGGTGTTGTCTTCACTTTTTCAGGCAGTTTGTATTTTTCGATCTTTCCCGTTGAGGTCTTGGGCAAGCTCCCGAAGACGTAGCTCTTGGGAACCTTGAAGCCGGAAAGATGCTGGCGGCAAAATTGGTTCAACTCGTCAGCAGTGACGCTCTCCCCCGGCTTCAATTCCACGAAGGCACAGGGCGTTTCGCCCCACTTGGCATCCGGCTTGGCCACGACAGCGGCGGCACTGACGGCGGGGTGGCGATACAAGGCGGATTCCACTTCGATCGAGGAAATGTTCTCCCCGCCGGAGATAATGATGTCCTTGTAGCGATCGCGTATTTCGAGGAAGCCGTCTGGATGTTGCACGGCGACGTCGCCGCTATGAAACTCGTCGCCGGCAAAGGCGGCTTCCGTAGCCGCTTCATCCTTGTGATAGCCTTTCATGATCGTGTTGCCGCGCAACACGATCTCACCCATCGCGGTCCCGTCCTTCGGCAGGCGTTTTCCCGATGCGACATCCCGGATCTCGGCAGTCTCCATCATCGGGAAACGCACGCCCTGGCGTGCCTTGATCGTCGCGCGCCGCGCGACGTCCATTTCGTTCCACTCTTCCTCCCAAATGGACTGAACGACGTGGCCGTAGGTTTCCGTGAGGCCGTAGACCTGCATGACATCGAAGCCCAATGCCTCGACTTTCTCGAGGATCGCCGCTGGCGGAGGCGCCCCCGCCGTCATCACGCGCACCTTGTGAGGAAGCACCGGCCGTTCTGCTTCCGCGGCCTCGACCAGCATGCCCAGCACGATCGGCGCACCGCCGAAATGCGTGACGCCGAATGAGCCGATGGCATCGTAAACGGCCTTGGCCGATATCTGCCGGCAGCAGACGATTGTCGCAGCGAGCGCGGTCATGGTCCACGCATGGCCCCAGCCATTGCAGTGGAACATGGGCACTGTGTAGAGATAGGTCGGATGACCCGATAGGCCCCAGCCGGCGATGGTACCGAGCGCCATCAGGTAGGCGCCACGGTGATGGTAGAGCACCCCCTTCGGCCTGCCACTGGTACCGGACGTATAGTTGAGGCACAGCGTCTGCCACTCGTCGGTCGGGAACACCGGGGGGAACTCGGCGGGCGCTGATCGAACCAGATCCGAATGGCGCTGGCTGCCTGGCAGGGCATCCCCCGGCCCGCCGAGATCGATGATGACGGGTCGGCCGCACTTGGTGCGCTGCAACGCCTCCTCAGCCATCGATGCGAACTGCCTGTCCAGCATCAGGACCCGGGTTTCCGCATGGTCCAGGATATAGGCCACCGTGTCGGCATCAAGGCGGATGTTAATGGTGTTAAGAACGGCGCCGGCCATTGCGACAGCAAACTGCGCCTCGAACATCTCCGCCGTATTCGGAGCAAGCACGGAAACCACGTCACCCTGCTTGACACCGATATCCATGAGGGCGGCGGCCAGAGCTTCGCAGCGTTGGCGCACCTCCTGCCAGGTGAAGCGTCGATCCTCATCGATAAGCGCCAATCGGTCTGGATAGAGTTCGGCCGTTCGCCCCAGAAATGAAAGGGGCGTCAGCGGGACATAATTGGCGGGCCTTGGTCGGAGATAGGGTGCTTCGGCGCTCATAGGAATGGGAGCTCCACAAGCCGCGCAGCGGTCGGACCGCCGGGGCGGTGAACGATGACAGTCTCGCCTGCCTTCATGTCCGCGGAGATAAGGGCGTATCCGATGTTCGCCTTCATGCGAGGCGACCATGTGCAATTGGTCATCACACCGACCATGGAGCCGTCGCGCGTGATGTCCTCGCGTTTCGTGCCGAGCGGTGCCGCCGTTGCACCGTCGAGCACGAGACCCAGTTGGTGCCGCTTCGGCCCCTCGGCCTTGATCCTGCGTAGCGCCTCAATGCCGACGACATCGTCCGGAACATCGAGGTCCACATATTTGCCCAGCCGAACTTCGAAGGGATTGGTGTCCTCGTCGGTGTCACCGCCGACGGAAACCAGCCCGCTCTCCGTGCGCTCGGCCGTCGCCGGCGCCCCCGGTCCGATCCCCCAGGGTTTGCCTGCCTCCTTGAAGATGTTCCAGAGCTTCGTGCCCTTCGTGCCATCCTTCAGGTAGATCTCAAACCCGCCCTGCTTGGACCACCCCGACCGCTGCACGGCGACTGGAATGCCTTCAATCTCGGTTTCCTTGAACCAGAAGTACTTGAGCGTGCGTACCCAATCGCCGACGACGTGGGCCACCACGTCTTCGGCCTTGGGTCCCTGAAGAGCCATTGGAGAGACGTCGGGTTCGCTGATATCGACCTTTAGACCACGCTCCGCCGCGACGGCGCTTGCCCACAGCCACATGTCGCAGTCCGCGATTGAAAACCAGAAGAGATCGTCGGCGTGCTTTAACAGGATAGGGTCATTGATGATCGTGCCGCGATGATTACAAAGCGGCACATATTTGCCCTGGCCGACCTTGCAAGTGGAGAGATCGCGCGGCGACAGGATCTGCGCAAGCCGGCCGGCGTCCTGTCCCTTGAGCTGCACTTGGCGTTCCACGCCCACATCCCATTGTGAAACCCCGTTGATGAGGCGCCAGTATTCGCCCTCGGGATCGCCGTAGGACGTCGGCATGATCATTCGGTTGTAGACGTTCGCGGCCACCATGCCCTCCGCCACCGCGGCCTCGAAAAAGGGGGACGGTCGAACACGTGCCGTCGGTGAAAATGAAAACATCGAGGTCTCCTGTTGCGTCCCGACGGGCACGGGATTCCGATTGCAGGTTCTTGCGGTTACGCTGCCCTCGCGGCCGCGATATCTTGACAGAAATGTGCCGCCCAGAGAACGGCCGTCAGTTCAACCTATGTCATCAGCCGGAGTCACGATCGCGCGCAAAAGCTGTCGCAGGCTGATCTGGCCGACCGGCGTTCCGGCTTCGTCCATCACGGTGAGATGCTCACAGCAATGCTGCATCAGCACATTCGCGGCGGCTTCAAGCGTCGTTTGCCTTGGCACGGTAGCCAATGACCGATCCTCCGGATTGAACGGCGCCATGGCTGCCTCGACATAGACGACGCGGCCCCGGCTGACCTCCTTGACGAACGCCTTGACGTAGTCGTCTGCGGGTCGCAGGACGATGTCTTGGCTGGTGCCCTGTTGCACCACTTCCCCGTCGCGCAGAATGGCGATTCGGTCGCCTAGCCGAAGGGCCTCGTCGAGATCGTGGGTGATGAAGACGATGGTTTTCCTGATTTCCTTCTGGATATCGAGCAGCACCGTCTGCATGTCCGTGCGAATGAGAGGATCGAGCGCCGAAAACGCCTCGTCCATCAGCAGGATCGGAGCATCATTTGCGAGCGCCCGAGCAAGCCCAACACGCTGCTGCATGCCCCCGGACAATTGGTTGGGATAGTGCTTTTCGAAACCGGCAAGACCCACACGGTCGACCCAGCGGGTGGCCGCCTCGACTTGCCGGCGTCGCGGCACGCCTTGTATCTCCAGGCCGTAGACAACGTTTTCCAGCACGTTGCGGTGCGGTAGCAGCGCAAACTTCTGAAACACCATCGCCGTCTTATGCCGCCTGAACTCGCGCAGTTCATGAGCCCCCATTTTCACGACGTCTTCGTCGCCAACCAGGATCTCGCCCGCGGTCGGGTCGACCAGTCTGTTGATGTGGCGGATCAACGTCGATTTGCCGGAGCCGGAAAGGCCCATGATGACCTGTATCGCTCCGGCCGGCATGGTGATGTTGACGTTCCTGAGACCGAGGACGTGGCCGTGGCGCCCGTTCAGTTCGGCTTTGGAAGTCCCCTGCTCCAGCAAGGGGACCATGGCTTTGGCATTCGGTCCGAAAACCTTCCAGAGGTTCCTGATGTCGATCCCGGGCTGGTTCGCTTCAGCCATGGACGATCTCTCGGTGCTTTTGCAGGCGGCTGCCGTATGCCTGGCTGATGCGGTCGAAGATGATGGCGATACCGACAATGGCGAGGCCGTTGAAGACGCCCAGAGTGAAATATTGGTTGGCGATTGCCTTGAGCACCGGTTGGCCTAGCCCCTGCACGCCGATCATCGAAGCAATCACCACCATGGAAAGCGCCATCATGATCGTTTGGTTGACGCCTGCCATGAGCGTGGGCAGCGCAAGCGGAAGCTGGACATTGCGCAGCTTCTGCCAGCTCGACGAGCCGAAGGCATCCGCCGCCTCCAGCACATCCTTGTCGACCATACGGATTCCGAGATTGGTGAGACGTATCATCGGCGGAACAGCGTAGATAACGACCGCAATGACGCCGGGCACGCGGCCGATCCCCAGCAACATGACGACTGGGATCAGATAAACGAAGCTGGGCATTGTCTGCATGACGTCGAGTACCGGATTGACGAAGCGCTGCAACCGGTTCGAACGGGCCATTCCGATCCCGATCGGTATTCCGATCACGATTGCAAGCACGGTGCAGACGAAGATCATCGACACCGTTTTCATCGTGTCGTCCCACATATCGAACCAGCCGATGACCAGAAGCGTCACGACACAGCCTGCGACAATCTTCATGCTGCGACTTGCGATCCAGGCAATGACCGCGACCGCCGCAATCACGACCGGCCATGGGGTTGCGAGGAGCAGGCGTTCAGCCCAAATGAGGAAGCTCTGAAGCGGGTTGAAAAGGCTCTCTATGCTGTCGCCGTAGGCGCGTGTGAATGCACGGAAGCCTTCATCGATATTCTTCTTCAAGAGACGCAGCGTATCTGCGTCCATGGTCGGAAATTTCCAGAACGAATCCATTCCCAGTTTCCCCGTGGAAAAGGCGGGGCGGCGCCAGCTCAGCGATGCCGCCCTCGACCGCTTGCGCGGGCAGTTAGAGGGAGGCCTTGATCTTTTCGGCCACCTCGGGAGAAACCCAGGCTTTCCAGATGTCCTCATCGTTTTTGAGGAAATGCTTGGCGCCGTCCTCGCCGGTCGCCTGATTGTCCGTCATCCAGGCGATCAGCTTGTTGACGGTATCGTTCGACCAAGCGCGCTTGTTCAAATAGTCCATGATTGCCGGACCGGCGCGATCGGCGAAAGTCTTGCTGACAAGCGTCTGCACGTCGTCTGCGGGCCATGCATTCGGCTTTGGGTCGGGGCAGTCGCCGATCGATGTGCAGCGCTTCCATTCAGCTGCATTATAGTCGACCCCATACCCGAGCTTGACCATCGGGTACTTGCCGAGGAGCGAGGTCGGAGCCCAATAGTAGCCGACCCAGGGCTGCTTGGCCTCGTAGGCTTTCGCGATCGAGCCATCGAGCCCGGCCGCGGATCCGGTGTCGATCAGCGTGAAACCGGCTTTCTCTCCACCGAACGCCTTGAAGAGCTGCGTGGTTACGACCGTACCGCCCCAGCCTTGCGGACCATTGTAGACGGCACCCTTGCTCTTGTCCTCCGGAGCGGGAAAGAGTTCGGGATGCTTGAAAAGGTCCGGGATCGTCTTGATGTCAGGATGTGCCTCGGCGACGTATTGCGGAATCCACCAACCTTGGATCGCCCCGTCGGAAAGGATTTTCGATGCAGCTATCGCCTTGCCTCCGTCCAGAGCGCTTTTGACCAGTTCCGGCTGCAGGCTGACCCAGGCCTCGGGAACGATATCCGGTTGCCCCTTGCCGGCGAGCGAGGTCAGGGTTGGCACGGTGTCGCCGGAAACGATTTCAGCGGAACAGCCGTAGCCCTTCTCCAAGATGAATTTGTCGAGACTGGCCGCCACGTCAGCGGATTGCCAGTTCATCGTGGCGATTGTCACTTCGCCGCATCCGGCCGCAAGCGATGCCGATGCCATCGACAGAAGGCCGAGGGTTGTTCCGGCGAGGCATGCAACAATGTGTCTGTATTTCATTTCTTCCTCCCAAGCGGTTGATGCAGACTTCGCTATTTGACGACCACCGCCTCCTCAAACAGCTATCGAGAACAGCGCCAGCTTTCGTCTATGAAAGCCTTCCTCCAAGCCGGCGATGGCCGAGGCCGGGCCAACTCCCATTCCCGTTCTCCCAGACTGTTTTTCTCACCCGGCTTGAGGCATGGACAGGCAGATAAGATTCATCGGTGCATTACTTTTTTTGATGATGGCTGCTAATCTTCACATTGCCGTTCGGCATCGACAGGCAAAATGGCTGCTCCAGAATGCATGATTTACCTCCTTTGAAATCGTTGCGTGTTTTCGAGGCCTGTATCCGGCTCGGGAACTTTACCCGGGCGGCAAGAGAACTGAATGTCGGCCAACCCGCCATCAGTCACCAGATTCATGCTCTGGAAAGAGACCTCAACGTCCAGCTGTTCGAAAGGAAGGGCTCGCTCACGGTGCCAACTGCCGAGGCGCTGTCGTACTACCAGACGATAGCGAACGGCCTCTCGGATATGGCCAGGGCGAGCGCCAAGCTCCGAAGAAATAATCGACAGGATGCCCTGACGCTCGCGACCTATCCGGGCATTGCCATGTTCTGGCTTATGGCGCGTCTGGAGAGAGTCAGGCGCCTCTATCCCGATCTGGCTGTCAGGGTAACGACGGCGGAACGCGATCAAGACATTCCGTTGGAGGAGGTAGACTGCGCTATTCTTTTTGGCAGCGGCGATTGGTCAGGGTACGAAAGCCGCTTGCTGATGCAGGAAATTGTGGTTCCGGTGGCAGCGCCCGCTCTCGCTTCGCGCCTTGCCGGCGTTTCTCGCGCCGAAATGCTCGCTCAGGGGCCTTTGATCCACCTTGAGGATCGAGAACAGCGCTGGTTCACTTGGTCGGACTGGCGGGACCTAAGGTCGCCGGACAGTCAGAGTATCAATGCCGGCATCACAGTGACCAACCATGGCATTGCCATTCATCAGACTTTGATGGGGTACGGAATTGGGCTGGGCTGGAGCGGCGTGATCGACGAGATGATCGCGAATGGGCTTCTGATTGCAATGGATCCAGAACCGATCTCATCCGAACGAGGGTATTTCTTGGTCGCACGGCAGGATTTTCTGGATAGCAAGATCGGAAGGCTTGTGATCCAGTCCTTGGTCGATAATAAGAAGACGACATCGCAGGGCAACTCATTGTGAAGTTCGTGTCTGTTTGTAAGCTGCCATCGCCGCTTTTCACTTGGCGGCGTAATGGTATCGAGCCGCCTGTTCGATGACCTTCGCCGATCAAACCATCCGAGTGCGGCGTTCATTCACGGGCATAGCGATCCGCAATATTGAGCTATTGGAAGACGGATTGCTTGAGCGCGCGCGAGATCGCGCCCTATTTTCAGATTGCGACCCCTTGAAGATATCCCGTCAGTCGGAGAGCTCCGCGACGCCTACAGCATGTCGCGGCGAATAGGATTCGCCCGACCTGCTGTAAGCTTCTGACTTTATGCATGTCGTTATCCCGGAACCGAGGACACTTCCGGGCGACATGCATTAACAAGCGTAGGGAGGAGGGCCCCGTTAGAGCGGGGTGATTACCACGCTGTAGTCGAGCCGCAGGCCTCGTGGCAGGGCTTGGATGGGATGTCGGCCAGGGACATCGTGGAGTTCAGTCGCAGTCTCCGCGACGCGCTCGAACCGTCTGCAATCCAGTTCATCCTGAAGACGAGAGGATACGCGGCGTGCACCACGCCATCTGGTGCGACAGGCCCTCGAGTAGCAAGGCCGACGGCCGCGGCGCGGTATCTTACGGCGACAAGGCGATCGACCGTTCGTCAGGCGGCACCGGCACTTCGGCTCGCATGGCGCAACTTCATGGGAAAGGCCGGCTGAAGGTCGGCGACACCTTCCGCCAGGAAAAACGTCCCGAAACTTCTGCATTCCCCGGCCCTGTAGCCATGCTGTCGGTCTCATCCCCAGCCTCCTTTGGCTGGCGATAAAACCGGACAACTCATGTGCTACCTAATCCGGACAACTCATGTGCTTACGACATGTGGCCACGGGACGACTTGACGGACTCACCGGTAGGTTTAATTTGGTGATCGTTCTCATGTGCCTAGCCGTCCTTCCCTGTGGCTTGGTTGCATCAACGGCGGTGATTCGGGAAAATCACCGCCGTTTGCATTCAGATAGAAAACCCAGCTAGCAACCCTAAATTTCCTTTGGTGCGCGGTTCCGTTCCACTACCGCCAGCAGATTGTACAGATGGTTTTCAATGAGCAGCAGGGTTGCGGGCTTCCCGCATACCACAGCAGCCATAGCGAAGCCGCCCATCAGTCCCAAGACGGTTCCAAAATGGTGCCGCAATGTGACAAGCTGGCGTGCCGCTTTGAATGGCACCTGGGCCATGACCATGCTGGAAGACAAACCGATCCGCCAGAGATAGTCTCAACTCCATACTGCGACACTCGCGCCCGCGATTGCTACCAACCACGATTTAATCAGCTTGCGCTAAAGTGGCTCCGAGGCATGGCTGTTTTCGCTCCCGTTTGGATCAAACCGTACGTTGAATACCGTTGAGGCCCTCGCTCGGAAGGAGCTGTTTAGTCCCGGCATCGGCAAGCGCTCCACGCCATCCTTTCTACTTTGGAGCAAATGGCAGACCAACTATTTCGTTGATGCGCTTTTGCATCGGAGTGGACGACGGGTCGATGCCTTTGCCGAGCCTGTCGAACTGCTTCTTCTAGGTGCCTGAAGTGGTCTGGCCTAAGTCGCCCATCGGCTGCTTAAGATTGCGCTTTATGGTGGAGAGGTCGGTGCTTATCCAGATTAGGAGGTTGTCTGTCTTATCCCCCATCACCTCAACGGCCATCCTGCTCGAGCAGGCCGGTCCATGCCGCTTTGTTCGACATGGCGCGGATAGGCCTTCGTGCGGCAAGCAGGGCTGGCGCGACGTAAGGATCCGAGAAGTCGTAGCGCGCCGCGTACCGCGGCCCCGCAATCCTGCTAGCGAAACTTCGCATTTCCGGACACTTCAAATAGTCAGCGATACGCCGCCGCCCAGCCGCGGGCACGGCACGGGCGAGAGCTTAGGCCATGATGCGCGCGCTGATGGTTGTGACCGCGTTGATAACAGCTGCTGGTTGGCGGCCACCACGGCGCCCATCTCGACACTGCCGGCAGGCGCTCGGCGTGGTGCAAGGATGTCCCCATCCACTTCTTCGTCGGCGGCGCCGAGGACTGCTTTCGGCACCATGGTCGATCTGCCGGCCCAACTAGAAGGCCACAGCGATCGACAAGCAACTGGTCTTGCACACGCCCACCTGCGGGCGGTGCGTTGTCAGCGCTGGCATCCACTCGATTCTTGCTGAAATTCCGGCTAGCTTGGGCGACAGATGGCTCAGTTCTGGTCGGTGAATCACAATCAGACCGCCCGTCAAGACATTGATGGGCAGCACCTTTGGTCCCCCAAGACCGAGAGCAATGGCGCGCGAAATGAGTTCCACAACAATATGGGCCGTGCGCCGCCGGGCGACCGATCAATTGGCTATATGGGCAGGATAGCGGATTTCGCCTTCACCGCTCCGAACCAATGGAGTTCGGAGACACCGGAACTTTTTGGAATCAAGAGGGATGATTTCTGCCGATCTTTTGGATACCATATGCCCCTTCGATCCTTCCCAAAACGACAACAAGGTGTCTCGGCCCGCTCCCGCCGAGGCGATATTCGCCAATCCAACAAGTTTCGGACTAAGACAATCGGAAAGCCTGTCTGAAAGGCATTCCACAGAAGTAATACGTATTAAAAATGGCGGCTCATTTTTCAAAACCACGATGGTTTCGAAGCCGGCGCGTCGCTCACGGTCCTCAAGGCGAGAATTCTAAGAGACGTTCAACAATGACCCAGCACGCAGAAAATGCTCGAATTCTTATGTACAGCCACGACACGTTCGGGCTCGGTCACTTGCAGCGCTGCCGGACGATCGCGCATTCGCTGGTCGAGGATTTTCGCGGACTTCAGGTGCTTATCATTTCGGGTGCGCCTATCGCTGGCGCCTTCGACTACCGCGCCCGTGTCGACTTCGTGAAGATCCCCAGCGTCATCAAGCTGCGCAACGGCGAATACACCTCGCTGGAAAAGGATATCGATCTGCATGAGACGCTAAGGATGCGCCAGTCAATCATCCGCCACACAGCCGAGACCTTCCGGCCGGATATCCTCATCGTCGACAAGGAACCGCTCGGCCTGCGTGGTGAGATTGAGGATACGCTGTCCTACCTCAAGACACGGGGCACCACGCTCGTGCTGGGCCTGCGCGAGGTGATGGACGCGCCGCATCTGCTCGAAGCAGAGTGGGCACGCAGGGATGTGATGCGCAAGATCGGCCTGTTCTACGACAAGGTCTGGGTCTACGGGCCGCCGGATTTCTATGATCCATTGACCGGCCTGGATGTGCCGCCGGCTGTCAGAGCAAAGATGAAGTTCGTGGGTTTCCTGCAACGGAGCCTGCAGAAGAACGAGTTGCCGGGCCACCGGCCCGAGGGCGACTATATCCTCGTTACGACCGGTGGCGGCGGTGACGGCGGTGAGTTGATTCACGACGTCATCGATGCCTATCAGCAGGATCCGCAATTGCAGCATAGGGCGCTGATCGTGCTTGGGCCTTACATGCCGGCCCGCAAGCGCAACAAGCTGCTCAAGAAGGGGTCCAAGATCCCGTATATCAAGATCATCGAGTTCGACAACCGCATGGAAGAGCTGATTGCCGGCGCCAAGGCGGTGGTGGCGATGGGCGGTTACAACACCTATTGCGAGATACTGTCTTTCGACAAGCCGGCGCTGATCGTGCCGCGCATTAAGCCCCGCGAGGAACAACTGATTCGTGCACGGCGCGCCGCCCAACTCGGCCTCATCGAGATGCTTTTGCCGGAAGAAGCAGAGGATTCTCGGCGGTTTGCCAATGCACTGGAAGTGCTGCCAAACCGGCCCCGCCCATCGCAGAGCAATCCGCATCTGACGCTGGAAGGGCTGCCTCATATTTCCGAAATCGTCGCGGAACTGCTCGACCGGCGGGCCGGCCATCACCTTTCGGTCATTGAAGGCATGAGCTGAGTTGCAACATCGCAAGATCGTCGTGGTTCTGAAGGGCTATCCGCGGCTGTCGGAAACCTTCATCGCGCAGGAACTGCTCGGTCTAGAGCGTTCGGGGTTCGACCTGATACTTGTCGCGCTCAGGCGGCCGACCGACGCAAGACGCCACCCCGTGCATGACGAGATCAAAGCGCCCGTCCATTATCTGCCGGAATATCTGCATCAAGAGCCGCTGCGCGTGGTCCGCTCGCTGTTTGCTTATCTGCTGCGGCCGGGCTTCTGGCGCGCGCTCGGATCGCTAGCTGCCGATATCCCCCGCGACTTTACGCGCAGTCGCGTCCGCCGCTTCGGGCAAGCGCTCGTGCTGGCGGCCGAATGGCCGGAAGACGCGGGGTGGTTGCATGCACATTTCGCGCACACGCCGGCATCGGTGACGCGCTATGCCAGCCAGCTTCGTGGCCTGCCCTGGAGCTGCTCGGCCCATGCCAAGGACATCTGGACTTCGGCAGACTGGGATCTGGCTGGCAAGCTTTCCTCGGCGCGCTGGACGGTCACTTGCACGAAAACCGGGTTCGATCGTCTGAAACAACTCGCTAACGGCAACGCGCGTGTGCATCTTAGTTATCATGGGCTCGACCTTGATCGCTTCGGCAGTTTCGGCGAGGTGCGAAAACAGCATGACGGCTCGGCGCCGGACAAACCGGTTATCGTTCTGAGTGTCGGGCGCGCCGTCGAAAAGAAAGGTTACGATACCTTGCTGGAGGCCCTTGCCCTCTTGCCTGGCGATTTGGCCTGGCGTTTCGAGCATATCGGCGACGGCGAGGAACTGGAACGGCTCAAGGCGCTGGCGCAAAAGCTCGGCCTCGATGATCGCGTCTCTTGGAAAGGCGCGCTTGCGCAGGAGCAGGTGCTTGAGCACTACCGCTGCGCCGACATCTTCGCCCTGGCCTGCAGGATCACGGCAAATGGCGACCGGGACGGTCTGCCAAATGTTCTTGTGGAGGCAGCTAGCCAGCGGCTTGCCTGCGTGTCCACCGATGTTTCTGGTGTGCCGGAGCTTATATCGCCGGATGAAACCGGGCTGCTGGTACCGACCGGTAGCCCAATTGCCCTGGCACAAGCGCTGGAGCGCCTGATCCGTGATCCCGTGCTGCGCGCCCGCCTCGGCGACGCCGCAGAGCGGCATGTGCGCGGCAATTTCGATCATATGGCGAGCATTGGACAGCTCAAGGAACTGTTCGAGCGCGAGTGGCGGGCCGCCGATTGAAGCAGCTGCGTGCCTTCCTCTATGTCCAGCACCTGCTCGGTATCGGCCATCTCGCACGCACCAGCCGCGTTGCGGCGGCTCTGGTCGATGACGGGTTTGACGTAACCGTCGTGACCGGCGGAGCTCCGGTCGCGGGGTTTCCGGGACTGGGAGTAAAATCTGTCACCCTGCCACCTGTTACCTCCGGCGATGAAGTATTTTCCGGACTTGTCGACCTGCAGGGCAAACCCATCGACGATGATTTCAAGAAACGGCGTTCGGAGATGCTGCTGCAGGCATTCCGGGATTGCGGGCCTGATATCGTCATTGTCGAGGCGTTTCCATTTGGACGTCGGCAGATGCGTTTCGAACTCTTGCCGCTGATCGAGGCCATCGACGCAATGTCGCCCAGACCGCTGCTGGCGACGTCCGTCCGTGATATCCTTCAGGAGCGCGTCAAGCCGGGCCGAAATGAGGAAACGGTTGATCTTGTCAATAGGCATTTCGATCTGGTTATGGTCCACGGCGACCCGGCTTTCGCAACCATCGACAAGACATTTCCCCTGGCCGGGGCGATCAAGGCCGAGGTCACCTACACGGGGCTCGTTGCCGCGCCGTCGTCGCCCGCGGCCTCCGAGCGCTTCGACGTTCTGGTGTCAGTTGGCGGCGGAGCTGCCGGAAAGAGCCTTGTCAGCTCCACCATCGCAGCGGCGCGGAGTGCCAACAACGGTTGGAAATGGTGTTTGATCACCGGCCCAAACCTGCCGAAAGACGAGTTTGACGCGATCGCACGCGATGTCACGCCGGGCCTGTCTATCTTCCGGTTCCGCGAAGATTTCGCCAGCCTGCTGACCGGCGCCCGCCTGTCAGTCTCGCAGGCTGGTTACAACACGGTCTGCGATGTCCTGCGCGCGGGTTGTCGCTCCCTGCTCGTCCCATTTGCAACCGGCGGGGAAACAGAACAAACGGTTCGCGCCCTGAGGCTAGAAGAACTCGGTCTTGCGACGGTTGTGATGGAAAGGGACCTAACGCCTGAAGGCTTGGCGCAAGCGATCAAAGAGGCGCTTGTGGCACCGAGACCATCCGCGCATCGTCTCGATCTGGAAGGCGCCCGCCACTCGGCGCAAATCCTGCGCGAGCGGTATCGAACATGGCCCGTAAAAAGGGGACCGGATTTCGGAAAAGTACATGATCAAACGGACGATGCATCCTAGAACGGTTTATCGTTTCACGGAAACGCAGAACCGCTCTATCTCGTGCGACGCGGTTCAAGCCGTTGTTTTTATGTATGTCGTAGTCCCAAAACCGCTACGCAATTTTTGGGCGAAATGCATTAGACAGTTCCGATCAGCATGAAGCGCGTATAATTTTTTGTCGGCAGTTCGCCGGAGAACCGCACCTCCCGTAGCGCCGCCATTGCTTCGAAGGCTGCCAGCGAAGCCACGCAGTTGACGTGCGTCGGCTCGCTGAAATAATCGTTCGATTGCAGCAGAACATTCGTTCCCAGCGGAAGCAGAGCAAGCCAGGCGCGCAGATCGGCTATATGTTCGCAGCTCGTATTGACCGTCAGGTCGGGCCGCTCGGCCGCATAGTCGAGTGCATACATATCTGCCGTCAGCGCCCGGAACCGGTCGCCGGCTTCCCGATTGAGGGTCCGGGCGACGGGCGCGACTTCGGGATCGATGTCGATGCTATCGACCGCCGCGATGTCGAAGCGGGCATCGTTGAAAAGCATTGCCGGCAACACGCCATACCAACCACCCAGAACCCATATGCGCCCGAACCGGCCGCCGCAGCTTTCGAACAGCCTATCGAGCGCCCACATCTTGCAGGCGACCTGTTTGTGATTGAAGGCGTTGGCGATATCGGCGTTCGGGTGCTTGGCGATGACGCGCGCCAGCCCTGCCACGAGAGGGTTTTTGACATAGGCCGCAATTCCTCGGGTGAGGTCCAAGGCTTGCTCGTGCCCGTCCATGCCGGCATTGCGCGGTTGCGTGACATCCATCATATTCGCCTTGTATGTTGGGATTTCGGGCGACACAACGCAATCTTGCTGAGCGCAGCACTACTTCCGTGCACTGCAGCTTCGAGCTTGTCATTGGCGACGAAGAAATTGCCGATACGCCATTCGCCAGCAGGTGCTTTTGCATCCATCCTTCCAACTGAGGTCCACAGTCGCATATGGAACCCAGCCTAGCCCGCTATATCTGGACGCACACCAAGAAGCAGCAGGTCTGGATATTGCTGATCGTCGTGCTCTCGATGATCCCGTATTTCATGTCCTTCAACTTGCCGAAGCTGATCGTCAACGGCCCGATCCAAGGCCGCGGCTTCGAGCAACCCGGCGCGACCCTGCCTTTCATGAGGTTGCACTATAACCTGCCGTTTATTGGCGAGGTCCTGTTCTTCTCCGGTTTTCAGCTCGGCCGCAAGGCGACGCTGCTTGCCCTGAGCATCGTGTTCCTCTTGCTGGTCGTCATCAACGGCCTGTTCAAACTCTACATCAACACCTACAAGGGCCGTCTCGGCGAACGCATGCTGCGGCGTATCCGCTTCGATCTGGTCGATCGTGTGCTGCGGTTTCCGCCGATTTACTTCAAGCGGGTGAAATCCGCCGAGGTGGCGACCATGGTGAAGGACGAGGTGGAGCCCTTGGGCGGCTTCATCGGCGATGCCTTCCTGCAGCCGGTGCTGCTCGGCGGCCAGGCGCTGACGGCCATGCTGTTCATCATGGTCCAGAACGTCTGGCTCGGAATGATAGCGGTCGTGATCGTGGTGATCCAGATCGTGCTCATCCCGCGAATGCGGCGGCGGCTACTCGTGCTCGGGCGCCAACGACAATTGACGGCGCGCGCGCTTTCGGGCCGGGTTGGCGAAATCGTCGACGGCATCGGCGCGGTTCACGTCCACGATACGTCAAACTACGAGCGCGCCGACATAGCTGCCCGGCTCGGGCTCATCTTCAAGATCCGCTTCGATCTTTACCAATGGAAATTCATGGTAAAGTTCCTCAACAATTTTCTCGCGCAGCTCACGCCCTTTCTGTTCTACATGATCGGCGGGTATCTGGTCATCGGGGGCCGGCTGGACGTCGGCCAACTCGTGGCCGTGATCGGCGCCTACAAGGACTTGCCCGGACCGATGAAGGAACTGATCGACTGGGATCAGGATCGGCAGGATGTCCAGGTCAAATATCAACAGGTCGTTGAACAGTTTACCGTCGATGACATCATTGCGCCGGGAATCGGAGCACTGACGATCGACGATCCCGGTCCGATGACAAACCCGCTGTCGGCGGTCGGTCTGTCCATGGCAGACGATGGCGGTTCAATGCTCCTCAACCGTATCTCCATGCAGGTCAAGCCGGCTGAGACGGTGGCGCTGGTAAGCACCCCAACAGGTGGAGCGGAGGCGCTAGCAGAAGCCTTCGCGCGGCTGAACTGGCCGGACAGTGGAAGGGTCACTTCGGGCACCGACGACCTGCTTGAACTCCCGGAAGCAGTGACCGGCCGGCGCATGTCCTATGCCTCGTCGGATGTTTTCCTGTTCCAGGCAAGCCTCCGCGATAACCTGCTCTACGGGTTGAAACATGCGCCGCTGACACAGGTGACTTATGACGGTGCCGCGGCAGACCAGCACCGCTGGAACATTGACGAGGCGCGTCGGTCGGGCAATCCGGATCTCGACATCCACAGCGACTGGATCAACTATGCTTCCGCCGGGGCTACCGGACCGCACGACCTCTTTGAAGCCGTGCGCCGGGTGCTCGACGCGGTTCTTCTGTCGCGCGACATTCTGGATCTTGGCTTGCGCTCTTCGGCCGACCTCACGCGTCACACGAAGCTTGCCGGGCGGATCGTCGAACTGCGTGCAGCGCTGCGAACCCGGCTGGAACAGGAAGGGCTGCGCGAACTGGTGGTTCCTTTCGAGCCGGGCGCTTACAACACGGAAGCGACGACCGGCCAGAACCTGCTTTTCGGCGCGGCCGCCGGCCCCGAACTGGCCGACAAGGCTCTGGCGGCCAATCCCTATTTTGCTTCCGTGCTGAAGCAAGCCGGCCTCGACCGCACGCTCTACGAAATGGGCATGGAGATCGCCGAACAGGCGATCGAGCTGTTTGCCGACCTGCCGCCCGATCACCAATTCCTTCAGCAGCTCGCCTTCATGAGCGCCGAAGAGATCCCCACCTACGAGACCTTGCTGCAGCGGCTCAAGAACCGTCCCTACGAGGCGGTTTCGGAGGCCGACCGCGCCATGATTATCACCTTGAGCTTTGCCTATATCGAGCCCCGGCACCGCTTCGGCCTGCTGACCGGCGAGCTGATGAGCAAGATCGTCGCCGCACGCAACCAGTTCTATGAAAACCTGCCGTCCGAGCTGCAAAACGCGATCGAACGGTATGATCCTGCCAAATACATTGCCGCGGCCACCGTCATGGACAATGTCCTGTTCGGGCGTGTAGGTAACAACCATCCCGACGCGCCGGACCGCATACGCTCCATCGTCTATGAAATTCTTGACGAGCTGGGGCTTTATGCCGAGCTTCTGGATGTCGGCCTGGATTTCAACGTCGGCGCCGGCGGCAGGCGGCTGACCGCTGGACAGCGACAGAAGCTCGATGTTGCCCGGGCCCTGCTCAAACGTCCCGATTTTCTCATTCTCAACCGGCCGCTGTCGGCGCTCGATCAGCGCATTCAGGACAAGGTGCTGCGAAACGTGCTCGAGGAGGCCAGACGCGACGGCCATTCGCCGGCAATTGTGTGGGTCGTGACGAGTCCGGCAATGGCGATAGGGTTCGATCGCGTTATCGTCTTTGACTCGGGTCAATTGGTGGAAGACGGTACACACGAGACACTTTTGGCAGGGAACGGTATTTTCAAGGAACTTCTGTCATAGTCTGGCAGACGCGAATTTAGGAAGGTTTGCGACAATGCTGCTCAAGGATGAAGTTGGAATGCTGCAACGCGTTCCCTTGTTCTCTGGCATTGAGCCGGCAAAGCTCAAGCTGCTCGCGTTCACATCCGATCGCGTGAACTACGGCGCCGGCCAGATTCTTTTCCGGCAGGGCGACGAGGCAGACGCCGCCTATGTCATCCTTTCAGGCAGGGCGGATATTCTGGTCGATTCCGACAGCGGGCCGATAAAAGTTGCCGAACTGCTGCCAAATTCGATCGTCGGCGAGATCGCCATATTGTGCAACAGCTCCCGCACTGCCACCGTCAGAGCGGCAAGTGATCTGGAGGCTTTGAGAATCCGCAAGGATCATTTCCTGAGGCTTATGAAGGAGTTCCCGGAAATGACGATCGAGATATTGCGGGTTCTTGCCGATCGGCTGAGCCATACGACCGCGGATCTGATCGACGCACGAACCGCCTAGAGCCACGATGGGCGAAAAATAGTATGGACGACGATTTTTTCCTGGTCAGATTCTGGGGCGTGCGCGGCAGCATGGCGGTATCCGGGCCAGAATTCGCTCGCTATGGCGGCAACACAAGCTGCATTGAGATGCGATGCGGCAAGCATACGCTTCTGTTCGACGCGGGGTCTGGCCTGCGGCCTGCCGGCAGGTCGTTTCAGGCGGCGGACGTGACCGATTTCGACCTGCTTTTCACCCATTGCCATTACGATCACATCATCGGGCTGCCGGCTTTTGCGCCGATCTTTGACCCGAGTGTCAAGCTTACCGTTTGGTCCGGGCATCTTGCAGGACGCATGACGACCCGGCAGATGATCGATGAGTTCATACGGCCGCCGTGGTTTCCGGTGAAAATGGACGTCTGCAAGGCAAAGCTCGACTGCCGCGATTTCGTGTCCGGAGACGTGCTTCGGCCGCGCGAAGGGGTGGTGGTTCGGACCGACAGCCTTACCCATCCGGGCGGCTGCATAGGCTACCGAGTCGAATGGGGCGGCCGCGTCGTGGCGGTGATCACAGACACCGAGCACGAGACGGGCAAGCTCGATCAGTCGGTGCTCGGCCTGATCGACGATGCCGACCTCGTCGTTTACGATTGCACCTATACCGAGAAGGAAATGGAACGCCGCCGCGGTAACGGCCACTCGACATGGCAACAGGGCGTCAAGCTCTGTGAGGCGGCCGGTGCGCGGGGGCTCGCGCTGTTTCACCACGATCCAGCACGCACCGACGAGCAACTGGACGAGATGGAGAAACTGGCCAAGGACAGGTTTGCCGGCGCGTTTGCCGCGCGGGATGGCCAGACACTCAAATTTCAAGTCTCATCGCATAAAAAGCGCTGAGCTATTTTCTTCTACCGGCGCTGCGCGCGATCAATGTCCTGATCGGAAGCCATGCGCAGGCTTCAGTCCGTGCGGTGACCGCGAACAGCCGTTCGAGGAAAAGCCATGCCGATTCATCATGTACGAGATGGTGAGTGAGCAGGCCGACCGGTTCGTCGTCGAATGCATGCTGCAAGTGCGCGATGATTGACTGGACCAATAGGCCGTGATCGCGGCAGCCGCGCGTGCCAGGCCAATCCATGATGTCGACATTGCTGTTGATGACCGCCAGCGAAGCCTGCTTCGGCGGCCCATAGACCGACAATGCCGCAAATCCTATCGATCCAAGGTCGGGTACCAGGCCGGCGTCGATCCTGTTCCAGGGGGGCACCAGCATCGGAACGGTGCGCGCGCCGTGCAGGCCGGTTACGTGCGACAGCCCGCCAGCCAGTTCATCGAGCACCGCCTCGCGTGGCCGATGGGCGCCGAGTTCCTGCTTTTTCTGACCCTCGGGCGCATGATTTCGATGCACCCATCCATGGATGGCGACCGTGGCATGCGGCGCCTCGTCAAGCCGGGCGACCAGCTTCTCATCAGTGAGGGCCGGAATGACGGCCAGAGTGACCGGAACCGCGAATTCACCGGTGAGGTCGAGCAGCCGATCAAGCGCAGGCGTCGGATCCACGGCATCATCGTCGCGCAGCCAGAACTCTGCCTTACGACCCGCCCGTTGCCGGCCCGCCAGTTCTTCCACCAAGGGCTGCCAGATCCGATCGGACGATGTCATGAAACCGGGACCTTCGGAAGAAGGTCGGCCAGATGCGCCGCTGCAACGCCGAGGGAACGTTCTTCAAGGATGAAACGTCTGGCTTCTGCAGCCATGGTGGTTCTTTCATCGTTACGGGCCAGAAGCCTTTCAATGGCAGAAGCGAACGCCGCCACATCGCGCGGCGGGGTGAGAAACCCGGTCTGGCCATCTCGCACGACTTCCGGCACGCCGGCGATGTGCTGAGCCACCACCGGAAGGCCGGCGGCCTGTGCTTCAAGATAGGCAACGCCATAGGCCTCGCCGTAACCCGGCCAGACGTAAATTCCTCCGCCATAAAGGATATCCGGCACGGCGGCTGGCTCAATCGCGCCAAGCCATTCGATACGGTCGGCGGCAAAGCCGGCGAATTGCGCCTTGACCTCGTCACGGGCAGGCCCGTCGCCGACGACCGACATGGTCCAGGGCAGGTGGCCGATCAGACCGAGCGCTTGTGCCAGCATGCGATAGCTTTCGACTTTGTCGCCCGGGCGCATCATGGCAACGGCAACGAGGCGCGTTGGACACCCTCGTGCCGGCATCTCCTGGAATACCGATGTGTCGATAAAGGGCGACAGCATATCAACAGCGACCCCGGGTATCGCATCTGCCAGTCCCCGACGATCCCTTTGCGTGAAGCAGATGTTCAGTGCCGCCTGTTCGACGGCGCGCACCACCAACGCTTGCGTATCGGCCCACAAACCGGCATTGCGCCGCCTCGAATAGGAGGCTTCCGCCGTCACATATGGGACAGCAAAGGTCGACGCCAGCTCGGGCCCGATCAGGTCGGGCGCTTTGTAATAGGGATGATAGCAGAACCATAGATCGGGCTTGCCGTCACGATCCCAAAGTCTGGTCAGTCGCGCGGCTTCCTCTCGGGCCTCTATCTTGAGCGCATCGAAACTTTTCGGCTCCGGTTCGCGTAGATGGAAGCGCAATTCGGATGCCAGTTCGACGCTGTGTCCTCCATGTTCCAGCGCCTTGACCAGCGTGCGTGCCATCTGGCGGTCGCCGGAGGCAACGGAATGATTGGGTGACTTCAGCGGTGCGTAGAAGGCAATTCGCATTTCGCGACCCTATCATCGGAAAGCATGCGCAAGTCAATTTCGAACCATCATCGACTTCACCTTCAAGCAGTGGAATGTGCTATCTGATGCTCATGGAAACAGCTGCCGCGTCGGACCCGTTTGTCGCTTCTCTGCCGGTCTTCGCAAAGTTCGAAAGCGTTGCCGATATCGACAACTATCGGCCTCTCCCCGATGGCTGGGCGCTGGCCACCGCCGACATTGTCGGCTCGACAAAGGCGATCGAGACTGGACGCTATAAAACAGTCAATATGGCTGGCGCCAGTGTCATTTCGGCCCTGCTCAATGCGCTGGGTCGGCAAGATCTTCCCTTTGTCTTCGGCGGCGACGGGGCGCTCGTCGCATTTCCCGGCTCGGCGGTGGAGACCACCCGCAACGCGCTGGCGGCTGTCCAGAGATGGGTGGCGGACGAACTGGACCTAACCCTGCGTGCCGCAATCGTGCCGATAAAGGATATTCGAGCGCAAGGCCTCGACGTTCGCGTGGCAAGGTTCCAAGCATCCGATGCGGTCTTCTATGCCATGTTCGCCGGCGGTGGCGGCAGTTGGGCGGAAGCCGAGATGAAAGCGGGGCGCTACCGCGTCGATCCTGCGCCGGCCGGCGCACGGCCGGATCTGACCGGCCTCTCCTGCCGCTGGAACCCGATCGAAACCCGGCATGGCGAAATCGTCTCGATCATAGCCATACCGGGGGCGTCGCGCGACCTGCGCGGTTTTCAGTTTCTGGCATCCGACATCATCGCCCTTGCCGGCAGGCAGGAACGCGATGGCCACCCTGTGCCGGTGAACGGGCCGGATTACAGCTTGCTGCCCGCCGG
Organism: Mesorhizobium sp. B3-2-1; assembly: GCF_006439515.1. Lineage (NCBI taxonomy): Bacteria > Pseudomonadati > Pseudomonadota > Alphaproteobacteria > Hyphomicrobiales > Phyllobacteriaceae > Mesorhizobium > Mesorhizobium sp. B3-2-1. The sequence continues at coordinate 306,884 of NZ_VFTI01000001.1, forward strand.
CCTCGATATTGAGGCGCGGGCCACGGCGCCGGCAGGACGGCGGTGGCTGTCGAAGCTGTGGATAGTGTTCCTGATGACGCTTACGGCCGTCACCGACAGATATGGCTGGACGATCGGCAGTTTCGATCCGAAGATCTACAAACGCGACGTGGCCAGCAATTCGGATTTCCGGAAATTCGACGACGGCTTGAAGATGACCATCGACGTTGACGCTGATGTGTTGCAACGGATCGAGAACCGGCTGAAACAGGCGGAAGAGGCGGGCATCTGCAACTATGGCCTGCACCGCCAGAAATCGGCCTTGATGACATGCCTGGTCGCCTCGCCGCTGCAGCGCGATCACGTTCATTTCATAGATGGTGCCGCCGGCGGCTATGCGATGGCTGCCGCAAGTTTGAAGGCAAAGTTGCCGGTCTGACGACGGCTTGCGAGAATCCATTTTCCGCAATATGCCTCGGCCATGGCTCCTGGGACCATGGTAAGCCGCGCCTGGTAGCGGCCAGCCTATCCGAATTGACGGGAAAGCAGTTTTTTGGACGCTTCACGATCGGCATATGACCGTCTGCTGAACCGTATCTCGACGCACGCCGCGCGAGTCGGCGTGATCGGATTGGGCTATGTCGGGTTGCCGCTGGCAATCACGGTCGCACGCGCCGGCTTCCCGGTTTTCGGCTTCGATATCGAAGCCCAGAAGGTCGAGAGCCTGAACAACGGCCAATCCTACGTTGAGGCGGTGACGTCGACAGCCCTTGCCGGCCACGTGGCGAGTGGACGGTTCCGCGCCACGGCGGATTTTGCCGAACTGTCCGTCTGCGATATCATCATCATCTGCGTTCCGACGCCGCTGACGAAAAACCGTGAGCCGGACCTCTCCTTTGTCAGGAACACGACTGGCGTCATCGCAAAGCATCTACGTCTCGGCCACCTCATCGTGCTGGAATCTACCACCTATCCCGGCACCACCGACGACGTGATCAAGCCCATACTGGAAGAAACCGGTTTGCAGTCGAAGATAGACTTCTTCCTCGGCTTCTCGCCCGAACGCGAGGATCCCGGCAACCGCAACTTTGAAGTCGCGACGATCCCCAAGGTCGTGGCAGGTGACGGCATCGAAGCTGCGACGCTCGTGCAGGCTTTCTACCAAGGCGTGGTCAAAACCGTCGTTCCGGTTTCCAGCACGGCGACCGCCGAGGCAGTCAAGCTGACGGAAAACATCTTCCGTTCGGTCAACATAGCCCTCGTCAACGAATTGAAGGTCGTGCTCGGGGCGATGGGCATCGACATCTGGGAGGTGATCGAGGCGGCCAAGAGCAAGCCCTTCGGCTACATGCCTTTCTATCCTGGCCCCGGATTGGGCGGGCACTGCGTTCCGATCGATCCCTTCTACCTGACGTGGAAGGCGCGCGAATACGAACTGCCGACCCGCTTCATCGAGCTGGCGGCAGAGATCAACACTGCTATGCCGCGTCATGTGGTCGATGAACTGGCGAAAGCGCTGGACCGGCGCTGCGGCAAGGCGCTCAGCCGCTCGCGCATTCTCATCATCGGGCTCGCCTACAAGAAGAATGTGCCCGACATCCGCGAAAGCCCCTCATTGCGGCTCATTGAACTCATCGAGGAATGGGGCGGCAAGGCGGAATTCCACGATCCGCATGTTCCCGAGATCCCGACCACAAGAGAGCATATGGCGATCAAGGGGCGCCGCTCGGTCGAATTGACCGAGGCGGCCTTGAAGGATTTCGATGCCGTCGTCGTTGCAACCGACCATGACGCGATCGACTATCAGACAATCGCTGATCACGCCCTTCTGATCGTCGACACACGCAATGTTTTTGGCCGTCTCGGGCTGCTCCGAGAGACGGTGGTGAAGGCCTGACGGCGTCCCAGCCGGCAAATTTTTTGCCCGATGCCAGGATCGTGATTGCACTCCGGCCGCGGCTTCGCCACATAACGCCACAAGACATGAATGCAGTTAAGCCTGTCCCTTGGTTGCAAGGACAGTCATTCGGGAAATTCCTTCGCCGTTCTGCCGTCGAAGCCGACGTCGTTGACTTTGGGGTATCTTTGGGTCGCCGGCGGACTGTATTATGGCGGATCGACGGATAATGGCTCCGTCTTCGACGGGTTTCGAGGTGGTATGAGCACGGCGCAAGCAGAAATTTCCACAATTCTCATGGATAAGGTTGCCGACTGGCTGACTCAGTCGGCGCTGGCGGGCAATGAGCTGGAAACACTGGTAAAGGGGTTTTGCGAACGGCTGGCTGCTGCCGGCCTGCCGCTGAAGCGGGTGCATTTGAGCTTTTCGATGCTTCATCCGCTTTATGACGCGCTTGGTTTCACCTGGATTCGCGGCCAAGGCATGGAAGTGGAAGGCTTCCGCAAAAAGGACGGCGTTCATTCTGACAGGTTCCTGACCAGCCCATACTACTATCTGCTCAGCAACAAGCTCGACCATCTGCGGCGCCGGCTCGACCCGTCGGTCCCGACGGAATTTCCTGTTTTCGATGAACTCAGGCTTATGGGCGTGACCGATTACATGGCTTTCGTCCATCCCTTCAACGGCAATACCAGTCAGGGCATGATCGGGTCCTGGTCCACCGACAGTGCTTCAGGTTTCAGCGAGAGCATGATTTCGGCGCTGCTGCGTATCCAAAACCATCTCGCCATCGCAACCAAAATGGCGGTGCTCACCAAGTTGGCCGACAACATGATGACCACTTATCTCGGCGGCGACGCCGGCAGACGCGTGCTGGACGGCCAGATCAAGCGCGGCGAGGGCGACACAATCCGGGCCGCACTGGTCATGGCCGATATGCGCGGGTCAACAAGGCTTGCCGAAACTTCCGGCCGCGAAATCTACATCGATACGCTGAACCAGTTTTTCGATGCCATTGCTACACCTTTCAATCGCAAAGGCGGGCAGATCATGAGTTTCATAGGTGATGGCTTCATTGCCGTCTACCCTTGCGAAAGACATCGCTCGCATTCCGAGACCGCCTGCCAGTCTGCTCTGGCGGCAGCGCACAAGGCCACTGCGCGCATGGTGGATCTCAATCTGCGAAGGAAGGAAAAGGGGTTGTCCGACATAAAATTTGGCATCGGCCTGCATGTCGGCAACGTGATGTTCGGCAATGTCGGGCTTACCGACCGGCTCACATTCTCTGTCTTCGGCTCGGCTGTAAACGAGGTCCAGCGCCTCCAGACCCTGACCAAGAAATATCCGCACCGCGTTCTCGCCACCAAAGACTTCGCCAGCTATTGCGGCGCCAGCAGCTGGCTGACGCTCGGCAGCGAGGAACTGGCGGGGATCAAGCAGAAGCTGACGGTGCTTTCACCCGATCTGTCGGGCGCTCTCGCACTCGATGAAGACGGTGCGCTGGAGCCGATTTACGACCGGAGATCGGAGGCCGAGCAGGTCATGCTGCTTCATCGCGATGCCGCACGGCAGTCGGCGGGCGACCCGAGGAAGCTCCAGTAGCCCGCCCCAATCTGATCCGAACGCCTTTGGTAAGCAGTCCGGTCGCCGGTCCCGCCGCTGGCGACCGTGTCGAATCCAAGTTGCTCTAGACTGGCAATGCGCTAGTCTCTCGCTTTCTGCACGTTGCCAGAGTGGGGCTGGTGTGAGAATGAATTCGGGCGTTGATCTACTACGGGTCGAAGATCTTGGCATCTCTTTTGCCATTATCGGGGGACCGTTGCACGCCGTCAGGCGTGCAAATCTTCGCGTCCTTCCCGGCAAGGTCACCGCGCTTGTGGGCGAGTCCGGTTCCGGAAAATCGGTTCTTAGCCAGGCAGTGATGGGCATTTTGCCGAACACCGCCCATGTTCGTGGCCGTATCCTGTTTTCCGATCCTGAAAAGCCCGGCACGACACAGGATATCCTGCAGATGCCACGTGATGGACCCGAAATCCGGGCGTTGAGAGGCAGCCGCATCGGCAAGATCTTTCAGGAGCCGATGATATCGCTTTCGCCGCTGCACACGATCGGCAACCAGGTCAGCGAATCCCTGCAGATTCATACGCCCATGGCTCGGGCGGAGCGCAAGGCGCGGACCGAGGAAATGCTCAGCCTTGTCGGCTTTCCCAATCCCAAGCGCGCCTATGACATGTATCCGTTTGAACTTTCGGGGGGATTGCGTCAGCGCGCCATGATCGCCATGGCGCTTATCTGCCGGCCCGCCCTGTTGATTGCCGACGAGCCGACGACGGCGTTGGATGTCACCATCCAGGCGCAGATCCTGCAATTGCTGCGCGGGCTTCAGAGCAAGCTGAATATGGCGATGCTGCTGATCACGCACGACCTCGGCGTTGTCGCCAATGTCGCCGACGAGGTGGTGGTCATGTACCATGGCGAGATCATGGAAGCGGGACCTGTCGAGGCGATATTCCGCCGGCCAGGTCACCCTTACCTAAAGGGCCTGATGGCGGCCGTTCCGCATTTCGACCTGAAGCCGGGCGAGAGGCTAAAGGCGCTCCGCGAGGTGCCGGTGAACGTCGGCACCCTGCTGGGCAAGCAGACGGCGCCGGCATCGAAAGGGCCGGACGACATCCTGTTGTCGGTCAGGGATCTGACAAAGGTTTTTACCATCCGCAAGTCCGGATGGTTCGGCGGGGATCGTCAAACCTCTGTTCGCGCCGTGGACGGCGTGAGCTTCGATATCAGGCGGGGCGAGTGCCTGGGCCTGGTCGGCGAAAGTGGTTGCGGCAAAACCACCGTCAGCAAGATGCTCATGCGGGCTGTCACGCCTAGCGGCGGCTCTGTGATCTTCAATGGCCGCGATGGACCGATCGACGTATTGGGAGGCGACAGAGACGCCCTGCGCCTGCTGCGCGCAAAAATCCAGATGGTCTTTCAGGATCCGGTTTCGTCGCTTTCACCTCGCATGACGGTGGAAAATATCTTGAGCGAGCCGCTGGAAATCCATCAACGTGGCAATGCCGCGTCCCGACTAGCCACCGTCAAAAGCCTGATGCAGGCAATCGGGCTCGATCCGCGCTTCATCAAGCGTTATCCCCACAGTTTCTCCGGCGGGCAGCGTCAGCGTATCGGCATTGCGCGCGCGTTAGCCCTGGGGCCAGAACTCCTGATCTGCGACGAGCCGGTTTCGGCGCTCGATGTCTCTGTCCAGGCGCAGATCCTAAACCTCCTGAAGGACCTACAGAAGGAACTGGGCCTGACCTACCTGTTCATATCCCACAATCTGGCGGTGGTGGACTACATGGCGGACCGCATCGCGGTGATGTGCGGCGGGCGTATCGTCGAGCTTGCGCCGCGCGAAATTCTGCTCAGGAAACCGGTCCACCCCTACACGCGCTCACTGGTCGCCGCAGTCCCTTTCCCCGATCTCGACCGGCCGATGGATTTCAAGACGCTGAAGCTCGGCGGCGCTTCCGACGCCAGCGCATGGGGACCGCAATTCCACGACGAGGGCGAAGAGGATACGCTGTCGCCGATCGATCTTGGCGGCGGCCACCTCGTGCTGGCCCGACGTTTGGCCGATGTCAGTGAGTTGCGCCATTGATCAGCCGGCGCGCCCTCCTTGGACTCATGGCTTCGGCACTTCTGCCGGGCACGTCGCGCGCTGGCGATTTGGAGCCGGATTTTCTTCAGCCGGAGCTGAAGGCCAGGGCTCTGCCGGCACTCGCAGAGCGCCTGCCCAAGAGCCCGCGCGTATTGAACCTCGCTGCGATGGGCCGGCAACCCGGCCAGTATGGCGGCACGCTGCGCACGATCATCGGCAGCCAGAAAGATATCCGGATGATGACGATCTACGGATATGCCCGCCTGGTCGGCTATGACGAAAAGCTCAACTTGCAAGCCGACATTCTCGAAAGCTTCGACGTAGCGGATGATCGCGTCTTCACGTTCAAGATTCGGGAAGGGCATAAATGGTCCGACGGCAGCCTGCTGACGCCGGAGGATTTTCGCTATTGCTGGGAAGATGTCTGGCTGAACGATGAGCTTTCGGAAGGCGGGCTCGCCCCTGCCCTGCTGGCGGACGGCAAGCCGCCACGTTTCGAGATCGTCGATCCGTTGACTGTCCGCTACAGTTGGGATGCGCCAAATCCCGACTTCCTGCCCAAGCTTGCCGCTGCCTCGCCGACACCGCTTGTTTTGCCGGCCGCCTATCTCAAGCAGTTCCACAAGAAATACCAGGATCCATTCCGGCTCGCCGGCCTGATGAAGGAGAACCGGGTCGCGAAATGGACGCTCCTGCATATCCGCATGTCGCGGCAGTATCGCCCGGAGAATCCGGAGCTGCCCACGCTCGATCCCTGGCAGAACCGGACCAAGCCGCCGGCTGAGCAGTTCATCTTCGAGCGCAACCCGTTCTTTCATCGAATAGACGAGAATGGCCGGCAACTGCCCTATGTCGACCGGATTGTCATGAATGTCAGCTCGTCGGCGATCATTTCCGCCAAGACCGGTGCGGGCGAGAGCGACCTGCAATGCATGGGAATTGACTTCAGCGATTACTCCTTCCTGAAGGATGCGGAGAAGCGTTACCCCGTGAAGATGCATCTCTGGAAACGCACACAGGGTTCGCGGCTGGCGCTGCTGCCCAATCTGAATTGTGCCGACCCGGTGTGGCGTGGCCTTTTGCGTGACGTGCGCGTGCGCCGCGCACTTTCGCTCGCCGTGGACCGGCGCGAGATCAATATGGCCGTGTTCTACGGATTGGCGCAGGAAAGCGCCGATACGGTCCTGCCGGAGAGCCCGCTCTACCGGCCGGAATTCGCGACGGCCTGGGTTGCCCATGATCCCGACCAGGCCAATGCCCTGCTAGACCAGGTCGGGCTTCAGACACGTGACGATGACGGCCTGCGGCTACTTCCCGATGGGCGCCCGGCGCAGATCATCGTGGAAACTGCCGGCGAAAGCACGCTGGAAACCGACGCGCTCGAACTCGTCACCGATCACTGGCGCAAGATCGGCATCGCCCTGTTCATCCGGACTTCGCAGCGCGACATCTTCCGCAGCCGCGCGCTTGGCGGCGAGATCATGATGTCGATGTCGTCGGGCATCGACAATGGCGTGCCGACCGCAGACATGAACCCATACCAGCTGGCCCCCACCATCGACGACCAACTGCAATGGCCGCTCTGGGGCGCTTACTATCTGTCCCATGGCAAGATGGGTGAGGCGCCCGATCTTCCTGAAGTGGTCGAGTTGATGGCTTTGCTCAAGCGCTGGAACGCATCGACCGAAGCCACGGAGCGCGCCGAAATCTGGAATTCAATGCTGTCGATCTACACTGATCAGGTGTTCTCGATCGGTACGGTGAACGAAACACTTCAGCCCATTCTGGTGTCCTCGCGGCTGCGCAATCTGCCTGACAAGGCACTCTTCGGCTATGACCCGACCGCCTATTTCGGTGTCTACATGCCGGATACATTCTGGCTTGGAGGCTCCTGAGCGTGCTTCGATATATTGTCTGGCGCATCGCTGTGATGGTTCCAACGCTGCTGGTCATATCGGCGCTGGTGTTCACCATCATCGAACTTCCACCGGGTGACTATTTCGACAGCTATGTCGCCGAGCTTCGGGCCCAGGGCGAAGCGGTAGATTCCGATCGCATCAAAATGATGCGGAAGGAATATGGTTTCGACCAGCCGCCCGTCATTCGCTACTTCTACTGGGTCGGCGGGATGCTGCACGGCGATTTCGGCTATTCCTTCGAGTATGAGCTGCCGGTTCGCGACGTCGTGGGGGACCGAATGTGGCTGACCGTGCTGGTTTCCTTCGTCACGATCATCTTCACCTGGCTCATCGCCTTTCCCATCGGCATGTACTCAGCCACGCATCAATACAGTTGGGGCGACTACGGCCTTACTCTCTTCGGCCTTCTCGGCCTTGCCATTCCGAATTTCATGCTGGCGCTGATCCTGATGTATTTCGCCAATATCTGGTTCGGCACCTCCATCGGCCATCTCATGGACCCGCAATATCTCAGTGAGCCGATGAGCTGGGCCAAGGCGAAGTCGATCCTCGCCCATCTCTGGATCCCGGTCTTGATCATCGGCACCGGGGGCACGGCAAGCATGATCCGGCGGCTGCGCGCCAATCTGCTCGATGAGCTTCACAAGCAATATGTCGTGACCGCGCGCGCCAAAGGCCTTCATCCCTTCAAGGCGCTCGTCAAATATCCGCTGCGCATGGCGCTCAATTTCTTCATTTCCGACATCGGCTCCATCCTGCCGGCCATCATATCCGGTGCCGAAATCACCGCGATAGTGCTGTCTTTGGAAACGACGGGGCCGATGCTGATCAGAGCGCTGCAAAGCCAGGACATGTATCTGGCAGGGTCTTTCCTGATGTTCCTCGCCTTCCTGACGGTGATCGGTGTCCTGATTTCCGACCTGGCGCTGGCGCTGCTTGATCCACGAATTCGTTTGCAGGGCGGCAGCACCAAATGAACACGCAATCGCCCCTGCCCGCTCCGGGTGCCCCGCTGCAACACTACGTTTCCATCGCGCCTTTTGACCTGCAATCCGTCGAGGCGATGACGGCGGAGCAGTCGAAGATCTTTCAGGCGTCGCAGTTGCGGCTGATGTGGTGGAAATTCCGACGGCACCGGCTTGCCCTTGTGTCCGGCATATTTCTGGCAGCGCTCTATTTCGGGATACTGATCTGCGAGTTCCTGGCGCCCTACAATCTGCACACGCGCAACATGGACTCCATCTATTCGCCGCCGCAGCGGGTGCACCTGTTCCATAACGGCCAGCTTGTCGGGCCCTTCGTCTATGGTCGCCAGATGACGCTGGATATGGACACACTCAAGCGGAACTACATCGACAACCAGGATGATGTTCAGCGGATTCGTTTCTTCTGCAAGGGCGACAGTTACCGGTTCTGGGGCCTGGTCGAAGGTGACTGGCATTTTGTCTGTCCTGCCGAAAACGGCCAGCTCTTTCTGGCCGGCACCGACAGGCTGGGGCGCGATGTGCTCTCGCGTATCATCTATGGCGCACGCATTTCACTGACAATCGGCCTTGTCGGCATCAGTTTCAGCTTCCTGCTCGGCATTGTCATAGGCGGACTGGCTGGCTATCACGGCGGTATCTTCGACCTGATCGTTCAACGGATAATCGAAGTTCTGCAATCGATCCCCAGCATTCCGCTATGGCTGGCTCTGGCGGCGATCATGCCGATAACCTGGAGTCCAATCCTGATCTATTTCGGCATCACCGTTATCCTCGGGCTGCTCCACTGGACCGGACTGGCGCGGGCCGTGCGTTCAAAGCTTCTGGCCTTGCGCGAGGAGGATTACGTTCTGGCCGCGCAATTGATGGGCGCCAGCAGCAGCCGCATTATCCGGCGGCACCTCATTCCCGGTTTCATGTCGCATCTGATCGCGACGGCGACGATCTCCATACCCGGCATGATCCTGGGCGAGACGGCGCTGAGCTTCCTTGGGCTGGGCCTGAGGCCACCGACAACCAGCTGGGGCATCCTGCTAACCGAGGCGCGCAGCGTCAGCGTGATCGCGTTCTATCCATGGCTGCTTTTGCCGATGCTCCCCGTCGTTCTCGTCATCTTGGCGTTCAACTTCCTCGGCGACGGCTTGCGGGACGCCGCAGACCCCTACAAGTGAGATCGCTATTCCGTCGCGCCGGGCCGCCGGCTCCACCCGGTATGGTCCCTGCCGGCCGCCCGTACGGTTATTGCAGTGTTCATCGTCCGCCCGTATATGTGCCGACACGCAATCGAGATTAGCGCCTCGCCTTCGGGATGCACTCGTGAACAATTCTTCGCGGGCATTGCCGATCTCTTGATCTGGTTCAGGACACACAAAAGCATATGAGTCGTCTCGAGAATTTCATCAGCAGGATGACCGCACAGCGTGACATTCTCGATCACGTCTGCCCCGAAGTGGCGAAGATGGAGGGGCTTGTGCTCGAGCTCGGACTCGGCAATGGCCGGACGTTCCACCATCTGCGCGAGCGCCTGCCCGGGCGTCGGATCGTGGTGTTCGACCGCGAAGTCGGCGCACACACCAGTTCAATTCCCGAAGCTGAAAACCTCGTGCTCGGCGAAATACGCGAGACGGCCCGCAAGTTCATTGGCATCGAAGCCGCCCTTGTTCATGCCGACATCGGCACCGGCTATGATGATCGCGATGCAGTGACCGCTACCTGGCTTCCCGATCTGATTGCGAGCCTGCTTCGCGTCGGCGGCTTCGCGGTCAGTGGCACGCCGCTCAATCACCCGCTGCTGCAACGCCTCCCGGCGCCGACGTCCGAGCCCGCCGATCGTTATTTCCTCTGCAAGCGCGTGTGAGCGGCCGAGAGCGCTTCACGGAAACGCTGCTCCAGCTCTTTGTTTTAACGCAATTCAATTCCCAAGAGAAAGCGTTACGCGCTTTCCCGGGAAAGCCGTTTCAGGCTTTTCCTGGAATTGCTCTGGAATTCCTCAGGTGATTGTATACACCGCGATCTCCCGCTCAATGCCGCGCAGCGAGACCTCGTGAGGCACGGGCGTCAGCGCGTTCCTGCGCAACAGATCGGCGGTGAGATTGTCGTCGACCACCGCACGGGTGGCGAAGATTGCCTGTGGGTTGGCCAGGTTCTGGACCCGTGATGCAATGTTGACCGTCTGGCCAAAATAGTCCTGCCGCTCGTTCATGGACACTGCGATGCAAGGGCCGGCATGGACTCCGATCTTGAGCAGCAGATCCTCGCGCCCGCTTTTTTCATTGAGCGCACGCATGGCCTCGCGCATCCTGAGGGCCGCGGCAATCGCACGATCAGGCGTCGCGAAGGTCGCCATCACCGCATCACCGATCGTCTTCACCACCGCGCCCGCCTCCGCCGCGACAATCTCGTGCAGCACCTGGAAATGCTCGCGCACGAGATCGAAGGCTGAAAGATCGCCCACCCGCTCGTAAAGCTCGGTCGATCCGCGCAGGTCGGTGAACAGGAAGGTCAGGCTGGTGATCTTCAGCCGCTGGTTGATGTCGAGCGTGTCTGTGCGATAGAGATCGCGGAACGTCTGGTTGGTTAGCAGGCGCTTGGCGGTCAGGAAGGGCCGGCGCTTGCCCAGGAAATCATGCAATGCGTGGCCGGCGATGAAGACCGTCGGCAGCACGCGGGTGTCGGTCCTGTTTTCCAGCGAAATGCGCAAAGGGCCTGGTTGCATCTCCAACGTCTGGTTCTGGACATGGTCGCGGTCGAAAACCAATGAGAGGCTTCGGCGCTCCTTTGTTGGTTCGCCCTTAGCGTCGATGAACTGCGCTGAATGCGTGACCGGCTCGAAGACGATGACGAATTCAGATGGAAGCTGTATGGGCAGAACCGCCTTTTCACCGGGCGCAAGCTCGATATCCTCCAGCGAGAACGCTTCAATCTTCTCCGCGAAATCCTCTTCCGGCAGATCGGCGCCGGACGCCCAGTAGATCTGGCGGAAGTATTCTATCAACGGCAGTTCGTGCGGATTGTGGGCGGCAATCCTGCGTATGCGGGGACTGACGGTGAATGTCACCTCGACCATCTCGTCGAGGGTCGGCGAATAGCCCTGGGAGCACAGCGCGCAGGTATATTCGTCCTTCTGCATTGTTTTCAGCGTGGCGTTGGTGTCGAGCACGCCGCCGCAGCCGGGGCACAGAACATTCCAGGAGATGTCGAAGATGCCCACCCGCGCCGCATGGAGAAAGGCGCTGATGGTGCGTTCCTCGTCGAGGCCATTCTTGCTGGCGAAGGCCAGCGCATTGATGCGGCAAAGTTCGTGGTCCTTGCCCTCGGCGATGGTTCGCCGGATCGCGTCGATTGCCTGCGGATCGACATCGGTCGATTGCCGCAGAAGCGAGAACAGATCCTGAGCTTCGGTCATCGTGCAGGCTCCGGAAAATGCGCCTCCCAGGCGTGTTCGCCGGACCGGTCTTCGGTCCGCGCACACCATCTTACGTCGAAAGGGATCAAACGGCCATTCGAATGGATAGATCTGGTGACAGCTCAATTTGAATTCGGCGGATTTTCACCGGCCGCAAGCGGCACTATGATGGGTACATGGCGCATTCATCTTTGGGGCTTTCTCCCGTGCCGACATCCGACAACCCGCCATTTCCCGCGGCATTGCGGCTTTTCTCGGCAGGGGTCATTATCGTCTTGATCGTCGGCGCCGGCCTGTTTTTCGCGCCTGCGTTGGTCAAGCCGCGCTGGCCCTGGCCCGTCACGCCATTCAGTGCCCGCTTTCTCGGCGGCTTCTACACCGCCGAAATGGCAGTGATGGCGGCGCTCTTGTTCTGGAATCGCTGGTCGCCGGGCAGGCTCGTGCTGGTCATGGCTCTCATCTTCACCGTAATCGTGTCGGCGGTTTCGTTGATCAATCTCGGCTATTTCAACTTTGGGCGCAAAGCGACCTGGCTCTGGTTTCTGGTCTATCTTGGTTCGGTCGCGGTATCCGGGTTGTTCCTGTGGCGGGCAAGGGGCCGTCCGTCAGCAAATGGCGTGACCCTAAGCCCCGCATGGCTCAGCTACATGTTGGCGGAAACGGCGATCCTTGGGGTCTATGGCTTCGGCATGTTGCTGTTTCCCCTGATGGTCAGCAGCACCTGGCCATGGCCGGTCGATCCCTTCCACGCCCAGGTCTACAGCGCCATTTTCTTTGCCGGCGCTGGCGGCACCTATCTCGTCTGGAAAAGCGCGCCGCGCGAAGAATTGCTGGTGCTAGGCCTGGCGCAATTTCTGGTCGGCCTGCTTTCCATTCTTGGCCTCGTTATCACCAACGCCGCGGTGCACCGGATCGACTGGACGGCGGCCGCTACATTGGGCTGGCTGGCCCTTTTCGGCTGGATCGGCATCAGCGGCGCCTTCAAACTCTACACGGCCTCCCGGTATTTTGGTTCGCAATCGGCAGCATAGGCTGCAGAGACGGCTGGATTTTCAGGTGACGTCCGGTGCATCGTGCCGGGCCGATTGCCTTCGCCGGGAAAGTCATGACCAGCACGACCTCGCCATCCGAGAAAATCCAGCCGCAGCTCCGGGCCGTCCGGGCAAGCGATGCGGAGGCGCTTTGCGCTATCTTCAACATGCCGGGCTTCCGCTGGGGGACGCTCAGGATGCCCTTCGAGACGGTGGATCAGGTGGAGCGGCGCATCGCCAAGTCCGGCCAGGAAACCACCTGGATCGTCGCCGAATTGGACGGCAAGGTCGTCGGCCATGGCAGCCTGGTCGTGCAAAGCTCGCCACGCCGTTCGCATATCGGCGAGATCAATATCGGCCTAGATGATGGCTTTGTCGGCAAAGGTATCGGCTCTGCCATCCTTGGCGCTCTGCTTGACGTGGCCGACAACTGGCGCGCCCTGAAGCGGGTCGAATTGACCGTCTATGCCGACAACGAGCCGGCCATCCGTCTCTACACCAGCCACGGCTTCGAGGTTGAAGGCCGGCATGTGAAGGCCGGTCTTACCAACGGGCAGTATCACGACCTCCTGAGCATGGCCCGGTTGCGGTTCTGATGACCGCCGTCTTCGCCCCAGTCCCCCCCGTGGAAATTCTGGCTGTGCTGTCGCTGCTCTGCCCGGAAGTCGCGCGTGACATCGAGCAGAACTGGAATGCTCCAGTTTCCGACTACGCCCGCCATCTGTGGCGGCCGGTGGCAAGGCCTGCATCCGGCCCGGCGATCGCTGCCCGCTCGATCCTGCGCGAGGTCCTGCACCAACGCCTCGGCGTGATCATGCAGCCTGAGGAAATCGGCAAGGCCCTCGACGAGTTCGAGCACAGACCGGTGATTCAGTCCGGTCTGCACTGCCTGCTTCTGATGGACCGGATCACCTTCGATGCCCTCCTGCTTGCCTGGCTCGGCGCGGTCGAAAACGAGCTGTCAGCCTTCGTCGGCTTCATGGGAACGACGATGACCATGGAGACAACTGGCCGGGAGGGGCCCGGATGGCTCGATCTCGGAGACGACAAGGTCAACCTGTTTGGCATGGGGCGCCACAAGCTGTGCAGCAAAAGCGCCTGCGCGGCCGGTCCCGTCTCCCTCAACAAGCGCGCGCTCGAAACGGCGGGTGATGAAACGGATGCCAGCCGCTGGCTAGGTACATTGCTTGCCAGTAAGGATAAGGTCTTCGGAACCGCCGCCGATGCCATGACAGCCCTCAACGAGGATCTGGTCGCCAATTGGGATCGTTCCGGCATGGCCCTGCCGGTTTTCATCGATGATCGGCTCGCCGCGGCTGTCATGGCGCGGCATCTACAATATGACGGCAGTCTTCTTTCCAGGCTGCTCATCGAACCCGCAAGACGCCAGCGTCTCGAACATGAATTGCAAGAGGCCGCATCGGGCCCATTCGGCAGATTCCTGCCCAATGCCACGGACTATTTCTGGGGCATCCGCGAGGAGCGCGTGCGCAAGCTCGTTCTTGAGAACGGGCACCTGATCGAGCCTGACAAGCCGCATGGTCTTTCCATCCCGTTTGAGCGGCCACATCTCAAGCAGGCGCTTCTGGACGGCATGCTGCTGCCGAACTTGTTCCTGACGTTCCTCGTTCTTGCCATATTGCCGCGGGTGCGGGTTGTCGGCGGCCTGAGACAGATTGGCTATGTAGCGCTTTTCCACTCGATCCTCCTGGCTGCGTTGGACGAAACCGCGCCGGAAGAGCGTGATCTGGCTGCGGAGCTGCACGTAAGGGAAAATGCCTGGGGCACCCGGGTCATCGATGAAAAGATCTCGGTCCGCGAGCAGCTTGCCGGCCTCCCGGACGGGGAGCTCTTCGCGGACCTGCTCCGGCAATACCGTTCGCGGACATTTGCCGAAACCACCGACAACCTGAAACTGGTTCGCGAAAACGCGCGATGGCGCAAGATCGGCCAAGCCTACGGCGTCTGATCCGGCCGCATGGCCTCACCTGTCATTGCACTATACCGGCCTTGCGGAGCCCCTCCACCACGAGTTCGAAATCGGCAGGGTTCTTGTAGGGCAGGACTTTGCGACGGTATTCCAGCGAATAGTCGGGATTGACGCGAAGCACCTCCTGCCATGCTGCCCGGGCCTCGGCGAAACGGCCCAGATGGCCGTAGCTGGCGGCCAGAAGCGCCCGCGAGACGTCGGTGACAGCGTTGCGAGCCAGCCGTTGCATCAAGAGGTCAACGGCCTCTTCGTACCTTCCCAGTTGAAACAAGGCCAAAGCCTGGAAGTGCAGAAGCACATCCGGGAAATAGGGATTCAAGACCTTCCCCCGGGCAAAACTCTCGAGGGCGTCCTCGGATCTGCCCGAATAGTACAGCGCCTCGCCGAGAACGACGTGCGCTTCGGCGAAGTTCGGATTGAGGACTAGCGCGCGCTCGGCCTCGTCGATGGCCCCATCGTGTCGTCGTGTGTACAGCTTGGCAATAGCAAGCGCCCAGTGCGCCCAGGGATCGCTGCCATCCAGCGTTACCGCTCGCGTTGCGGCCTCTTCCGCTTGCGCCATCGATTCCGGCGGCGACGCACTCCACCGGTTCAGGTAATCGAGTCCGTGCGTGAGGGCCAGGAATGCGTGGGCAGAGGCAAACTTCGGGTCCAGTTCGATGGCACGTTGCAAGAGGTCGCGGGCCGCGACGTTCGTTTCCCTCGTCAGCCGGTGCCACAGCTCCCTGCCCCGCAGGAAATAGTCATACGCCTCCGTGTTGCGCGGGTCCTCGGGCGCCAGCCGCTGCCGATCACCCTCAGTCAGATTGAGGGCCAGCGCGCCGACGATCTGCTGCGTCACGTCGTCCTGCACGGCGAATATGTCGGTCAGGTCGCGATCGAACCGCTCCGCCCAAAGATGGCCGCCCGAAATTGCATCGATGAGCTGCGCGGTGATGCGCACCCGGTTCCCCGACTTGCGTACGCTGCCCTCAAGGACATGCCGCACGCCGAGTTTCGTGCCCACCTCCTGCACATGGACGTTCTGGCCCTTGAACGTGAACGACGAATTGCGTGCGATGACGAAGAGTTGCGACAGTTTCGACAGCGCCGTGATGATGTCTTCGGAGATGCCGTCGGCGAAGTAGTCCTGTTCGGCGTCACCGCTCATGTTAGCGAACGGCAGCACGGCGATCGACAGCTTCGGCGGCGCTGCCGTCGCCGGCCGGCTCGTCGCGGTTTCCGAGGTCGCGGCCGCCTTGGTCCCGGCGCTGCCGACTAGCAGCGAATAGACCCTGATCGGCTCGGCGATGTTCTTGAGCTGTGTGCTGCCGAGATCGCTGACCGAGAGGTCGAGCCTCGCCTTGACCTGGCGATAAGCATCCTCGGACAGGCAGATGGCGCCGGGTGCCGCGAGCCCCTCCAGAGGCGAGGCGATGTTGACGCCGTCGCCCATCAGGTCGCCGTCGCTTTCTTCGACCACATCTCCCAGATGGATGCCGATCCTGAACTCGATACGTCGGTCCTGCGGCACGCCGGCATTGCGCTCAACCATACCATTCTGAACCTCTATGGCGCAGCGCACGGCATCCACCACACTCCGGAACTCAACCAGCGCCCCATCGCCGGTGCGCTTGATCACCTGGCCGTGGTGCACTGCGATGATCGGATCGATCAGGTCGCTGCGCAGTGCCCGCAACCTCGCCAAAGTACGATCTTCGTCCGCGCTCGCGAGCCGGCTATATCCGACCACATCCGCAGCTAGAATTGCGGCCAGCTTACGATTCTCGCTCAAGGGTCCGTCTCCTCATCTCCATGATAGCAGGAAGACCGAACCAAGAGGGAACTTTCGGAACCGACCGCCACACAGAAACCCGAATTGGCTGCGCGCTGCCACAGGCCCCACCCGATCGCCCGATGCCCATTTGCGCTGCCGCTTGCCGGTCGACGGCTATCGGTTCATGCTTGTGAATACCCTGGCCGTGAAGTGCGTAGGGAGATCACGCCGTCACGGCCCCAAGCGAGGTCTGGCTCGATGGACTGCTCAGGCTGCGGTTTCAAGATTGAGGGCGGTTACGCTTTCTGTCCGAGGTGTGGCAAGCGCCAGCCCGTGCCATGCGCCAGTTGCGGTTATCCCTGCGCACCTGATTTCGAGTTCTGTCCGAAATGTGGGGCAAGCGTCGGTGCGCCTGCAAAAGCCGTCGAACGGCCTGCTCCGACACCAAGCCGAACCATTGTGCCGCCTTCTCGAACTCCGTCGCTGCTTGCGAACACCGATAGCGACGAAGGGCTGCATCCCATCTCTGACGCCGATCGCCGGACGGTAACCGTCCTCTTTGCCGACCTTTGCGGCTTCACGACACTCAGCGAGCAGCTCGACCCCGAGGTCATGCAAACGCTGCAGAACGAACTGTTCAAGGAATTGACGGCGGCCGTGCGAAACTTTGGTGGTTTCGTCGACAAATTCATCGGCGATGCACTGCTCGCTTTGTTCGGTGCGCCGGTCGCGCATGAGGACGATCCGGAACGTGCGCTTCGCGCCGCTCTCGACATGATCGCCCGGACGGCGCGGCTCGGCAAAAGCACCCCCCACACCGGCTCGCCTCTATTACTCCACATCGGCATAAACACTGGTCCGGTCGTTACTGGACGATTAGGCATCGGCACCGCCAAATCCTATTCGGTGACCGGCGACACGGTAAATACAGCGCAACGCCTGCAATCGCTGGCCGCACCGGGTGAAGTGCTGGTAGGCGAACTCACTCACAGACTGACCCGGCATGCCTTCTCTTACGAGTCGATGGGTGATGTCGTGCTTCGCGGCAAGGCTGGCAGTGTGCTCGTCCATCGACTGGATGCACCGCTTGCGGCGCCGCGTGCAGCGCGTGGGCTCGAGGCGCTCGGCCTCAGCGCGCCGATGATAGGTCGTGCTGCGGAGCTCAATAGAATGCTGGCGAGCCTGGATCAGGCGTGCGGCGGCTCGGCCCAACTTGTCCGCCTCGTCGGAGAAGCCGGCATCGGGAAATCGCGGCTGGTGAAGGAGTTCGTCGCCCGTGTCGGCGACGAGGATCGTTTCCGCAACGTCGCCGTGCGACAGGCCACGTGCTCACCGCTGGGCGAACAATCATTTGGCGCTTTGGGTGCAGTGGTGCGCAGTGCTGCCGGGATAATGCAAAACGACAATGGGGACGAAATGCGCGGGAAGCTCGCAGGCTTGCTTGCCGATCTCGGCCTGCGGGGCGAGGAGGCGAACCAGCTGATGCCTTTGCTCTACCATGTGCTTGGCCTTGGCGACCCCGATGCCACCTTGCAGCATGTCGAACCCGAGCAGCTACGGCGGCAAATTCTCTACGCGGTCCGTACCATCATCGAACGGCGGCTTGCGTTGTCGCCGCTGTTGATTGTCGTCGAAGACCTGCACTGGGCCGACGCCGTTTCGCTCGAGGCACTGCGTTTCGTGATGGACAGGTTGGAACGCACGCGGTTGATGGTGCTGGTCACGCATCGCTCGGCGCCGGACAGCGGCCAGCTCGACTCAAGTCGGGTCAGTCACACGGCACTCAGGCTTTCGCCGCTCAACAGCGATGAAGGACGCAGCCTGCTGGCGGCGCTTTTCGGCGAGAGCTGGGTAAGCTCCGCGGGAGGGCTCGTCGATCAGATCCTCGAGCGGGCGGGCGGCAACCCTCTTTTTGTAGAGGAGATCGTTCGCGGCCTTATCGATCGCGGTGTACTGATGCGCGAGGGCCAGCGATGGCGGACTGTGGCAGGCGAAGTCGCAACCGACATTCCCGCCACTATCCAGGCAATGTTGCTTGCTCGCGTCGACCGGCTGCCACAAGAGGTGCGCCGGTTGGCCCAGGAAGCCGCGGTAATCGGCCCGCGCTTCGATGCCACACTCCTGAAGACCGTGACAGCCGACCCCGCCCGGCTAGAAGCCGGCTGCGAACTGCTTTGCGATGCGGAAATCATCGAGGAAGTTGCCGGATCAGGCTCTGTCTCGTCGCAAAGCTACCGCTTTACGCAAACCTTGCTGCAGGACGTGATCTACCAGAATCTGCTCCTGCAACGCCGGACCGAAATCCACGGGCGGATAGGTGCTGCCTTGGAGCAACTGTGCGGCGATAATCCGGAACGGCTCGAGGATTTGACCGTGCTCGGTCATCAGTTCGCCCAGAGCGCCGAGCGGGAGAAGGGCGCGCATTACCTGCAGGCGGCCGGCGATCGCGCTCGCATGATATACGCCAACGACGACGCCCTTCGTTTCTACGAGCGAGCACTGGCTGCGTTGGAGACGACCGGGCAAACACCGCTCAAACTGACAATTGCCGAGCGCATTGCCGATTTGAGCGGCCCGGCGGGCCGCCGCGAGATCGCGCACCACCACTACGAGGCGGCGTTGCAGGCATACCGCGAGTCGGCCGATCGCGTAGCGTCGGCGCGAGTTTTGCGTAAGATCGGTCGGCTGCTCTGGGACGTCGGCAAGCGGGACAACGCGGAATCCCGCTACGCTGAAGCGGCAGCGCTCCTCGATGGAGCGGATGCTCCGATCGAGCAGGCGCATCTCTGGGAAGAACGTGGCCGACAGGCGTTCCGTAGCGGAGATCACGCTCTCGCGGCACAATGGGCGGACGCGGCGTTGGATTGCGTACGCACTCTGACAACGGAGCATGTCTCCGAGGTAGGGCGTGATGCCACTCTTGTGACCGCCGAGGCACTCAATACCAAGGCTGTCGCGCTGGCTCGCCTTGGGCGAAACCGTGAAGCCGTGGGTCAGGTCGAGCACAGCATTGAATTGGCCGAAGCCGCCGGTCTGCTGGGCGCGGCCTGCCGTGGCTACACCAATCTCGGCGTGCTTTACACGACCATCGATCCGGCAAAGGCGATGGAGGTCTGCCGGCGCGGTCTTGAAGTCGCGCGCCATATTGGTGATTTGGGCTTCCAGGCGCGCCTTCTCGCCAATCTGGCGGTCGCTTGTTGTACTTTCACGGATCGCTGCCCAACGGAGGGCGTGCCTGCTGCCGAGAAGGCCATCGAGATCGACCGGGCGCTCGACCAGCGCGAGCACCTGCCGGTACCATTGATCGTGCTTGGGCAGATCCACCAGTGCAACGGCCGTCCGGAACTGGCCGTTGGCTTGTTCCACGAAGCACTGGACGTAGCCCGCGAAACGGGCGAACCCCAACTGCTGTTTCCGTGCTATGATGGTCTCGCAACGCTTAATCTCGACCTCGACAATCTGGCTGAGGCCGAACGGTACTTTTCCCTGGCGCAGGGTATATGCGCCCAGCACGGGCTCGACCCGGAAGCGCTTGTGGTGCTGCCCTTTCTCGATTAGCCGGGGTTGGAGGTCCGAAATGTCCGCGCGTATTGACTTAGTACCGCTTCAACCGGGCGACCGTGCGCCGAACTTGGTACTCGACGCCATTACCCAGGAAGGCAAGATCGCGCTTGATGACTTTCGCGGACAAAAGCCGGTGTTGGTTGGCCTGTTTCGAGGTCTGCATTGTGCGTTTTGCCGGCGCCATATCGCCGCCCAGGCGCGGCTCGATCCGGAGCTGCGTGAAAAGGGCGTGCAGAGCCTGACGGTGGTCAACACGCCGATCGAACGGGCGCGTCTCTATTTCCGCTACCACCCGATGCCGAATCTGCTTGCGGCCTCCGACCCTGAACGCGCTTCACATCGTGCTTTTGGACTGCCCAATCTCGAATTCACCCAAGACGAGACGAACTGGCCGTACAAGGTCTCGATGGCAGCGGCAAAGGATATGCGGGTCGACATACCAGGCGAGTTGCCCGGTCCAATGGATCCTTTTGCGGCCAGCGAATTCCTCGACAAGAAGGACAATTACGAAGTGACCGAAGCCGACGCGCAGATGATGGCGACGGGACACGGACAACTGATCGGTCAGTTCCTATTGGACCGGCAGGGGATCGTTCGCTGGAGCTTCACGGAGGTTCCAGAAGGTGGACGATATATGTTTGGGGCGGCGAGCCCGCAGGAGCTGATGTCAGCCGTGTCCCAAGTCGCCCAATAGACCGTCGGAAGACTGCATTGCTGCCATTTGCAATGCGGACAATGAAGGTCATCATCGGGTCAAAACTTCGCGTTACAGCTTAGGGCTTGAGGTGCGTGGGCCCCAGGGTCGGCACTTTCGCGCGGCAAATCAGGCCGGGAGCCGCCACATTCGCACACGACCTGTACCACGCAATTCCGTTTCCTCGAGTGGGTCGCAAGCAAAATTTGGCCCAAGCATTTGGCGAGTTGCATCCGAAATACGGATTTCATCGGGCTCCGCGGACGTTTGAATACGGGAGGCGAGATTAACGGTGTCGCCCCACAGGTCATAGGCGAACCGCCTCTTGCCTATGACGCCCGCGACGATTGGGCCTGAGTGAATTCCAATTCTGAGTGTCAGCGGTTCTCCTGCGAAGCGTTCGCGCTTAACCGCTTTGCGCAGCTCAAGTGCATAGCGCGCGAGGGCCTTTGCATGATCGGATCGCGCGGTGGGCAGGCCAGCGACCACCATCACACAATCGCCGATTGTCTTGATCTTTTCGCAGCCGTATCGTTCCGAGAGCCGATCCGCCGCCTTGAAGAAGTAATTTAAAATAGCGAGCGTCGTCACGGCTCCGACGCTCCGCGCTCGTTCCGTAAAACCGACTATGTCGGCAAAAAGCACACTCACTTCTGCGTGGTTGTCAGCAATTTTCTTGTGCGCTTTTAACCGCTCCGCGATCGACGCCGGAAGAATGTTGAGGAGCAGGGTTTCGGCGCGCTGGTATTCACGCGCCAATCCCTCCTGGCTCTTCCTCAACGCCTCGTTCGTCGATTGTAATTTCTCGTTGAGTTGACGCTCCCTCTCTTGCAGGAGTGTCATTTCATAAGCCTTTTGTTGAAGCCGCTGCCTATTGTCGCGTTCGGCAGTGGCGTCAAGAAAGAGCAGCCACACGCAGGCATTGTCAGCAAAAAAATGAAGGTCCGCGACACGCCCGCCGGGCAGCTCGACCATGGCAATGTGAAACGGAAGCTCCGGGCAAGGCAGCAAACCTTCCATGAATTCAAGCTGCTCGGCAACAGGCTCGCCAATGCGAAGCGACGAGAGCCCGTAGTGCTCAACATTACCGCCCTTAGCAGCTATGCAAAGCCGGGCGTCGATTTTCAGATATGCGACAGAGTTGCCATTGTAGAAGAAATTAAAAATCCAACTTCTGACTTCTCTTGGCAATCCATGCATGGTTTATTTGGTTACCATCAAAGCAAGTTGACGAAACGCATCATCAACATTCTCACCCGAGAGCGCACTCGTTAGATAGATTTGCCATCCACGCTGCCTCAGTTCGTCAATCTCACTATCCGATATTGTCCACCGATCGTCCAGATCGGATTTGTTGAACAGCAATACAAACGGCATGGCGCCGAATTCGGCTTCGACCCGTTCGCGTAGCGTGAGCGCCACGGCAAGAGTGGCGGCGCGGGTTCCATCGACGACAAGCACAAGCCCGGTTGCACCTCGCACATAGCTGACGCGGAATGAGCCGATATCGTCTTCACCGGCTAAATCCCACAAAATCAGATCCACGGTTTTGTCCGGGAGCGCGACACTCTTCTTGTCGATTTTCACTCCCACCGTGGTCAAGTAGGTTTCTGAAAAGATGCTCTGCACATACCTGCGCACCAGACTCGTCTTCCCGACAGAGAACCCGCCCAGCATGCAGATTTTTTTTTGCAACATCTTGGGCCCCGCTAGTCCAGGTTTACCGAAATCGAGACCCGGCGATTGGTGGAGCTCCCGGTTTGACTATTTTCTGGCACCAGCGGTTCAAAAGTGCCCGCGCCCCGAACCAGCAGCAGTTCCGGAGCGACTCCGCGCTTGTTGAGAAGCGCGCGAACTGTCTCGGCGCGGGCTGCACTGATCGACGCGTTGGCCGTCTCACGTCCCGTGGTGTCCGAATGCCCGGTCAACATGAACCGTGCTGTTACGCCTGACTTGCGGGCATCTTGGGCGAATTCCTTTATTTGATCCGCCAACCTGTCGAGAACCGGCAACTGCTCCGGTCCCGGCACAACTTTGCCGGAAGAGAAGAAAATATCGGTCGCCTGGATGGCTTCTCTCAAATAATTAAGGTCTGCAAGGTTCAGCTCACGCAGCTGCGAGACATCCAGAACCACTCCGTCCGCCGAAAGTTGTTCGGCGGCGGCCTGCGCCCGGTTGATCCAGCCGGCAGAAGCCTCACCCACGACAAGGATGCGACCCTGGACGATCGAAAGCTGAACCGATTTCGGCGGGGACAGCGACGCCGTCAGCCGCTTCACCACGAACTTCGGATCAAGGCTCTGATAGAATTGCCACTGCGAATGAACGCGGGCAGGATCAACCTGCGTTCCGGACAGCAGAGCTTGCGGGTCGGCGGCAAGCGGGTCTCTCAGGCCGGAAATGTAGAATTGTCCGCCGCTCGTCCGTTGTTGGGCGACGATGATTCCCGATTGGGCCTCAAGTCGCGACACATAATACTGCCAGTGCTCCGCCTCGCGTGCTTCGGGGCTCACATCACGAACCTTGGAGATGTCGAATTCCGGTCCGCCTGCCGAAAGCTGTCGGGCCGCTACACGCGCCCGATCTATCCAGGTGTCGGGAGCCTCGCCCTGGGCAACGATGCGACCCTCGACGATCGAAAGCCGAACCGATTTCAGCGGATACAGCAACGCCGTCAGCCGCTTCAACACGAACTCGGGCTCAAGGCTCTGATAGAATTGCCACTGCGAATGAACCCGGGCGGGATCGACCTGCGTTCCAGACAACAGCGACTGCGGGTCGGCGCCAATCGGGTCCCTCATGCCGGAAATGTAGAATTGGCCGTCGCGTATCTTTTGTTCGGCAACGATGATGCCCGGCTGGGTCTTCAGTTGCGACACATAGGCCTGCCAGCGCTCCGCCTCGCGTTCTTCGGGGTCACGGACCCTGGAAATATCGAATACCGGCCCGCCTGCTGAAAGCTGCCGGGCGGCGGCCTGCGCCCGGTCGATCCACGTGGCAGCAGCCTCACCTTCGGCAACGATGTGATCATTGACGATTGAAAGCCGCACCGAATTCGGCGGAGCCAGCGACGCCGTCAGTCGCTTCAACACGAACTCCGGTTCAAGGCTCTGAAAGGATTGCCACTGCGAATGGACCCTGCCGGGATCGACCTGTGTCCCGGACAGCAGAGCTTGCGGGTCGGCGGCAAGCGGGTCTCTCAGGCCGGAAATGTAGAATTGGCCGCCCCTCACCGTTTGTTGGGCGACGATGATGCCTGGCTGGGTCCCCAGTCGCGACACATAGGCCTGCCAGTGCTCTGCCGCGCGTGCTTGGGGGCTCACATCACGAACCTTGGAGATGTCGAATTCCGGTCCGCCTGCCGAAAGCTGTCGGGCCGCTGCGCGCGCCCGATCTATCCAGGTGTCGGGAGCCTCACCCTCGGCAACGATGCGATCCCCGATGATCGAAAGTCGTACTGAATCCGGCGGAGCCAGCGACGCCGTCAGCCGCTTCAACACGAACTCGGGCTCAAGGCTCTGATAGGATTGCCACTGCGAATGAACCCGGGCGGGATCGACCTGCGTTCCAGACAACAGCGACTGCGGGTCGGCGGCAAGCGGGTCTCTGAGGCCGGCAACATAAAATTGGCCGCCGCGTATCTCTTGTTCGGCAACGATGATGCCCGGCTGGGTCTCCAGTCGCGATACGTAGGCCTGCCATCGCTGCCCGGATTGCCAGGAAAGAAAGAACCAACCGCCTGCCAGACTCAAAAGCAGCAGAGCCAGAGCCACCACCAGCCACGGAAAACCCTCGTTTGACTCCTCCTGCTTCAGCTCGACGCAGGTCCGCAACTGCGCCTCTATGCCGGCCAACTGCGAACTGTCACCGTCAAACTCCACTAAAGCCTGCGAGCATTCCTCATGGATACGAAGCAATACATCGCGAACTATTTCATGCAGTTCTTCTGGCGGATTTCCTCGGATCACCGAAACCAGGGTCGCAAACGGTCCAACTTCCGACCAGAGACGAAGGTCGCCAAAACGAATTGTGTCCAGGCCGCTCTGCTCTTTCTCGTTAAATGAATCTTTCACAAAATCTTGAATTGCACTAAGCATCGAAGAAATGAGTTGAGGATCTTCGCTCGTCGCATTGTCCGCAGTTACATGCGCTATCAAAAGACCCGAGTTGCGATTAATGAGAAAGACGTGCTCGACACGATAGATAAGAGAATGCTTCAGTACAACTTCAGAGAAGCTAGCACCAGTCCTCCAGGATTCGAGTCTCCACTTGAGCCCATGCCAGGTAAATATATGTCTTAAAGTTTCATTCAGCGACTGAAAGGTCTGGTCGATCTTTTCCCCGATCGACTTGCGAATTGCTGGCAGAAACACCGGGTATAATATATCCGTCAGCGTACGCGGGCTCTTCTGGATCGACCGTTGCACAGCCCTTTCGACAGCTGGCGCAAGGGCCTCGCCGAGTTGCGCATGAGGCGCTCGTGCGGCCGCACTGGGAAGCACGTCGCCCACTGCTGCCGCAAGCTGCTCCGGTTCGTCGAGCAGATGCGTAACTCGTGAAAGCTCCGAAATTTCGCGGCTGACCAGCAACTGGCGCAGCGTTTCCATGCGAGGATCGGCGGTTGGAACTCCGCCGAGACGCGCACGGTAGTCCGGATCAACGTTCCGGGCAATTTCGATCAAAAGACGGGCCAGAGCCTCGCGATCAATCTCTGTATCGTTCGAGGCTGTTTTTTTTGGAAGGCTGATTGGGTCGACGGTCGACGTCAAGTTCCGATCAACTCACTTTCCAGCTACGCTCCGAGTTGGTCTTGCTGCCGACGGGATCCTGATTCAGACATTTTGCAACCTCGACAAACAGGCCAGCCAAAAGATTTCGGTCGGTCTTGACGTTGCCGAGATCGGAAAACATTTTCTCCATCAGCATCTGAATGCCTTCATTCTTTTGCTTGATTTCCTCACGCAGCAAATGATCGTTTCGATTTATCCGGTCCGCAATTTCGCGCTCAAGCTCGTTCAATTGATCCGACAACGCGCGCACCTGCTTTTCAAGCGCTTGATTTTGCTCGCGAAGATTCCGGTCAATCTCCTTGTCGGCGTCGGCTCGCGCGTCTTTTTCGTTCCGCAATTGCGCCGCAAGCGAGTCGACCTGCTTTTTCGCATTTGACTCGTACATTTCAAGATTGCGCTTGGCCTCGGATTCGACATCCTTGAAGCGCTGCAAGACCCGTTCTTCAAGCTTGGAAAAGCGGCGGTCATAGTCCTGCATCTGGTTGCCGAACAGCAGATCACGTATCTTGTCGACACCTACAGCGTCGCCGGGGGTCCCGCTCTCGCGAGCCTGGCCCGCCATGAAGGCCAGCCCGTTTGCGTCTGCATTACTTGTCAGATTTGCGTCCGCTTTATTTGCCGGAGAAGCGGTACTCGAAGATTCCTTCGCCATCCCTATACCCTTCATTTAAACAGCAGCCACCGTACTAATTTAGCAACTTATAAAGATGTCAGCAAAATACCGGGCTCGCAAGCCGGAATCTTTTCGGCTTAAGCCGGTTCGCGCGTAAATTTCGAGCGCCTTGGATCCATCATCAAGCAACTGCAGCGCTCGCAGTTCGGCCGCGGTTCCGAGTGGTCGATCCGGATCAGCTTGCGCTCGCGTCTTCGCCGCGATTATCTTTTTTGCCGAAGGTCGCAACTCTAAGGCGTCGGGCATGAGCGCTTGCCATTCAAGCCTGTCTTCAAGTCTTTTTTCTTGCCCCTAATTCGCCCCGATCTTGACAGGGCAGTGCTGCCATCCGATGCCGTTATGCGGTTTTGACATTCGCCGACTCTTGCCGAAGAAAACGAAAGCTCGATGATCCAGAATGCTACCGCAAGGCGGTGTGGTACCGATGTTCAATGTCGAGCAAAGCATCGGCGCAATGCATGCCGGCAGCCGCCGGCAGACCTACCAGATAGTGGATATAGTCGTGGTGGACGATGGGTCGAATGGATCGGCGTCGATCGTGACGGCCTGCGCCGACAAAGATCGACGCAACTTGTACTACCTCTTACGAACCAGGCGCGGGTAAGACAACGTGGCGCATAATCCATTGGTTTCAATCGTAGTTCCTGCGCACAACGCGGAGGTAACGCTGACGCGCGCACTCGATTGCCTTCTCGATCAGGAAATCGCGGACTGGGAGGCGATCATCGTCGACGACGCCTCCACGGACCGCACCCCCGCGCTCATCGCCGCTTATGTGGAACAAGATGCCCGATTTCGGACGTTGAGTTCTTGCGCGAATAGCCCCGCGGGGGCGCGCAATATAGGGGTTTCGATGGCGCGTGGCCGCTGGCTGATGTTCCTGGACGCCGACGATTGGGTGGATGCCAGCTTCCTTGCGACAATGCTGGCCGCACTGGCGGCCGCGCCGGATGCCGTGGCTTGCTATTGTGGTTCTCGGCGCGTGATGCCCGATGGCGCACTGACCCCGTCGAGCATCGCCCCCGAGGTCGCGATCCAGCCCTTCGAAACATTCGCTCGCCGGTGTGCCATCGCCACTCCCGCGTTGCTGGTCGATCGCGCGACAGTTGTCGAGTTGGGCGGTTTCGATGTGTCGCTGCGCACCTGCGAGGACTGGGATCTGTGGCAGCGCGTCGCACGTCTCGGCAAAAATTGGGTGATGGTCGACGAGCCGCTCGCCTTTTATCGAACCAGCCCCAACGCGCTCACCCGCAATTCGACGCAGATGCTGGCAGACGCGGAAATCGTGATCGCCCGCGGCTTTTCTCCTGATCCCAGGGTCAAACGCCCAGCGCCGGCGCATGCCAATGGGGCGATCTCGGCGGACGGCCGCACCGCTTCCGAAGCACTGGCATGGTTCGCGCTGTGGATCGCGGCATCTGATTGCGGCCGCGGCGGTGGCTCGATCGACCCGAAATCCGTGCGCGCGCTCCCGGCAGGACGCAAATGGGCGCGTGAGATCGCCAAGGTGGCCTTCGATGGCCTTATGGTAGGAAGCCTATCGGTGCCAGCGCATTTGGCTGCCCGATGGAACAGGTTTGGCGGCGCCCTCACCGACTTGATCATCGAACTCGGCAAGGTCTGGGGCGATCCGGTCGCGGGTCGTCGCGTCCAGTATCATCTCGAGCAAATGCTTCTCGATGCCGATGATCTTGCCGCACCTCGCAGGCTGGCGCGGACACTCGGAATTCGTGTCGACGCTCGAAATCCAACCTCGACCGAGCTTCCGGAAGGAATCGATCAAATCTATGCCTACCTGATGATGGATGGCCAGATCGAAGCTGTCGTGCAGTTCGGCGTGCTCGGGAAAGTGACAAGGCGTCATTGGATTGAACTGATCCTGAATTTCGCACCGCAAAAGGACGACGGTGCCGACAGGTCAACCACGCTTGCAACCGAGGCACTGTCGACCACAGCGGAACGCCGGCCTGATCCGGACAGCCACTTCGGCAGACTCGCGCAATTGGACTCGGAAGCGCGGGAACTGGTTCGGTCGAGCGCCGAAGCTACGCAGCCTATTCCGGCGCCGCGCCGTGCACCGGCCTCGGATGGCCACGACAAGGATCGTACTTTGTTCTGGAATCGCTATTTCGCGATAGAGGATCCCTGGAATTACAGCTCGCCCTACGAGCAGGAAAAATATGAGCGCCAGCTCGAGATTCTGCCGGCCGGTCCCATCGGACGAGCGCTTGAGCTGGCCTGCGCGGAGGGCCATTTCACGCGACAACTGGCGCCGCTGGTGGGCCATTTGACCGCAACCGACATTTCCGCCGTAGCCATCGAACGGGCGCGCGCGCGCTGCTCGGACCAGCCGAATGTCGAGTTCGGCGTCCTGGATTTTTTTGCGGACACGCTGCCCGGTGAGATGGATCTGATCGTCTGTTCGGAAGTGCTCTACTACCTGGATGATCTCGCCGGGTTGCGTCGCATCGCCAAGAAATTCGTTGAGGCATTGGCGCCTGGCGGCAGTTTCATCAACGCACACGCATTCGTGCTACGCGACAATGTTGAAAGGACGGGCTTCGACTGGAACACATTCGGTGCACAAACGATCTCGCAAACCCTGGCAGAGACCGAAGGACTCGTTCTTGCGCAATCGATCCAGACCGAACTCTATCGCATAGATCGCTTCCGCCGCCTGTCACCGGACCACATGGCGACGGAGCCGGTGATCGATCATGTGCCGGTCCGCGCACCCCTCGGAATCGGGGTCGCGCGAAATATCGTCTGGGGCGGGGCGCGGGTCTTGCGCCGCGACGTCGCGCGCAGCGAGCGGCGGCAACGCATCCCTGTCCTCATGTATCACAGCGTCGCCGATGAAGGTCCGGCCGCGCTCGCCCGTTTCCGGCTCACGCCCGCCGCATTCGCGAGCCAGATGGCATGGCTGCGGGCAAATGGCTTTCACGCGATCATGTCCGAGCAGCTGGAATGGTCCGTCGCCAACCGTCAGCCTTTCGCTGGCCGCCCGGTGCTCATCACCTTCGATGACGGCTTCCAGAACTTTGCCGACCATGCCTGGCCGATCTTGCGTGCGCACGACCTGACCGCGGAAGTGTTCCTGGTGACGGACCTGGTGGGTGAAAGTGCAAAGTGGGACGCCGTCAGCGGTCCGCCAACGCCGCTCATGGACGGCGGAACGGTGCGACGTCTCGCCGCCGAAGGTGCGTTCTTCGGAAGCCATCTGGCGACGCATCGCGCCATCGATGGTCTTTCGAGCTCTGAATTGGCGGCCGAGCTCCTGCGCTCTCGGATGTTCATCGAACGGTGGACCGGCCGGCCAACCTCGGCGTTCGCGGCACCCTTCTCCGTCACCGACCGACGGCTCGGCAGGCTAGCCAAGGAGTCCGGCTATCGGATCGGCTTCGGCGGAAGACACGGGCCGGCGGACCTTAATAGCGATCCCATCGACCTTCCGCGCATCGAGATTCGTGGGGATCGCTCGCTCGATGACTTTGTTGCCACCGTCGAGGCCGTGCTCGGTTGAACGGTAAACTTTGTCAGTGTCATTGTTTGCGCTCAGAATGCGCAAGATCGACGAGACACTTCGCAGCGTGACCTTGCGGTCCTACGCTCGTGACGACCCTATGCCGACGTTCAGAGCACCTGCACCAGCGTGGCACGTGCCGCCCTAAGGCTCGAGACAGACGAAGGATTTCCATCCATTCGCATCGGGGCCGAATTTTGGTAAGCTGCCGCAGGGCAAACGGGTGGAGCTGTTGTTCCGGTGGTCAACGATCGTCTTCTCGAACGCAAGATGACCGAGATCGAGCAAGCGCGAGCATGGAGCCCGCGCGTCATCTCAAAATTCGAAACGCTTATCAGGAGCGGCGACGACCTTGCGCTGTATCGGGTCAATCCGCTGGCCTTCGCCCGCGACCGCGCAATCGCCGAGCCTGAAGCAATCGACCTCTTCCTTCACGCGGCTCGCTGCGGCCTGTTCGATATGAGCTGGGACGTGCTCTGTCCCCAGTCCGGGATGGTGCTCGACAGTTTCGGCGCCCTGCGCACGCTGCAGACCCATTACGTCTGCGGCCTGTGCGACGTATCGGGCGATACCGACCTCGACGACTTCATCGAGGTCTCCTTCTCTGTATCGCCCCATTTGCGGCGGCTTCCGTTCCACGAGCCCGAGACGCTCTCTGTCGAGGATTTTCATTGGAAGCTACGCTTTGGCAATGACGGACGGCTGCCCGGGCAGGACGTACGCTTTCTGGACCTTTTGCGAGGCTTAGTGCGGGGCATGACGTTCCTGCCTCCGGGCACCACAACAATGCTGCGCGCCGACCTCCATGCCGGATCCCTGTCGGGCGTCAACGTGCAGACACAGGCTGCGTTCGCTGTACCTATATCAGGGGATCCGGTGTCGGCACCGACACTTCTTAAGATCAACTATGACGGCAAGCGTTTCTTGCCGGCGTTGCCGGTCGTGCCGCCCGGTCCGGTTGTCATTGAGGTTGCGAATACCGGGCCCGGTCGTGGCGCGTTGCTTCTCATCAACTGGCCGCCCGAGCTTGTCGCGTTGAAGACCAAACCGGCGCTCGATTTCGATCCATATGTTTCCGGCGGGGCTCTGCTTGCGCGGCAAACCTTCCGCCAGCTCTTCCGTTCCGAGCGTGTCGACGAGAAGGAGGGGCTCGGCATCCGGCAGATCACCTTCCTGTTTACGGACCTCAAGGGTTCCACCGCCATGTATGAGCGCCTGGGCGATCTCAACGCCTATGCCCTCGTCCGCGAGCATTTCGCGCTTCTCAATGCTGCGGTCCACCAGCATTCCGGCGCCGTTGTAAAGACGATCGGAGATGCGGTGATGGCAGTATTCTCGCGGCCACCGGATGCGATTTCGGCCGCTCTTCACATCTTTGAAGAAATCGATCGCTTCAATGGCGACAATGTCAGGCCGGGTATTATCCTGAAGATGGGTGCCCACTGCGGTCCATCGATCGCCGTCACGCTCAACGAGAACCTCGACTACTTCGGCCAGACCGTTAATGTCGCCGCACGCGTGCAGTCACTGGCGGAAGCCGGGCAGATTTGCATCTCCGAAGCGCTCTATTCCGCGCCAGGCGTGAGCGACCTGCTTGCCGGCCTAGGCATCGTCGCGTTTGATGCGCCTCTTCGAGGTGTGGAGGGCGATGCGACTGTCTATCGCATTATGCGGGGATAGACGCACACGGTGATGCCTACGGCTGCCTTCATGGGTACAGCTGTGTCAGAGCCCAGATAGGCAGCGCCTATGCGCTCGTCTGCAATCCGTTCCTTGGCCGGCCCTGCATGGTCATGCACCCAGTTTCCATCACATAGCCTCGGACGGTGATGCCCCAACGGGATATGCGTTCTGCTCTACCAGAAGCCCCGTGACGCCCAGCGTCTTTGAATTGCGGATCCCATGACGGATTTGCGCGACCAGACCCTACGCAATGGTCTAGCTTGAACGATGGACTCTTGTACCACAACATCGGCTTCTTCAACGTAGAAGCACTGGCGGCATAGATGATGTCGTTGTTTGCCGATTTTGACCGGAAGGTTAACAGCACGATGCCACTCATGATTCGACGGTTGGGAACCAGGAACCTGGCGCGCCCGGCACAACGTCTCCGATACCTTGGCGGGACGTTCGTCCTGGTTGCCAGGGCGCTGATTGTTGGGATGGCCCTCTTGTTGGCGGGTCCGGCACAGGCGCAGGCGCCGGCGACCGTCCCGCCTGAAAAGGTCAAACAGCTATTCGAGCTTCTCGACGATCCATCAGTGAAGGCCTGGGTGGCCGAACAGCGAAATCAGGACGCCGGGTCAACGGGAGCGCCTGCCAAGGCAGGAGCTTCTCCGGCCGACGCATCGTCCGACGCCGTGGCCGCACCAGGCCAGATGAATACGATGGCATCCTCGACGCTCGATCGGATCAAGCATCATATCGAAAGAATCATACAAACTTTGCCCTTGCTGCCCGGTCAGTTCGCGCACGTTCGCGCAAAGACCATGGAGGATATGTCCAGCAAGGGATCGGCCGGAATAATCATGCTGATCGCGGTGTTCATCGCAGCCGGCCTGGCGCTCACTTGGGCAACGTATAAGTTGACCCGTCCATTTCGCCTTTGGATTATCGCGCAACCGAAGGATACGCCCATTGGGCGAGTCAAGAAGATTGGTGGTCGCATGCTTTATTCCAGCACGCTGATCGTCTCGTTCGCACTGGGCAGCGCCGGCGCGTTCATGCTGTTCGACTGGCCAATGCTTATCCGCGAGATAGTACTGACATTTCTGATGGCGGCGGTCGTTACATGGGGTGTGCGCATGTACGTCATGGCCATGCTCGTCCCTTCCTTCATGAACGTCGAGAACGCCGTCGAGGTTCGTGCCTCGCCAATCACCAACGAAGCGGCTGACCATTGGTCCTATTGGCTACCCCGGATCGTTGGCGTCTTCGCCTTCTTCGGCGCCGCGTTCATCCTCTTGCCAGGTCTCGGCATCGATCAGGACGGAATGATGGTCCTGTCGCTGGGCGCCGATTTCGTGCTGCTGCTGCTCTTGCTGCTGGCCATTTGGCGTCGGCCAAGAACACAGCGAGTCGGTGCGCGCCACAGCGTTCACACGGAAGCGACATGGCTACTGACGGCTTATTTCGTCGTCCTGTTCCTGCAGCGCATCGCCGGCCTTTATGGATACTTCTGGCTTACCTTCGCCGCATTCTTCCTGCCGTTGGCAATCGTGACGACGCAACGCGGGGTTAATTTCGTCCTGCGGCCAGGTTCAGAAGATCTCGGCCGGCCGACGATCCCGGCGGTGACGATCGCTGTCATCGATCGCGGAATCCGAATGATTTTCATCCTGGCGGCGGCTTACCTTCTCGCGCGTGTCTGGGGTCTGAACATGCAATCCATGCGGGACAGCGATACGACGACGACCTTCATATTGCGCGGCTTGATCAATGTCGTGGTCATTGCCCTCGCAGCCGATTTCGGCTGGTCGATCATCAAAGCCTTGATCGAACGAAAGCTGGGCATCGATACACCGCACCCTGTGATCAGCGACGAAGAGGTCCCGATCCTCGATCCGCAGCAGGCGCGGCTGCACACGCTCTTGCCGATCCTCCAGAACATTCTGCTCGCATCGATCATCGTGATGGCGGTGCTGATGATGCTCGCCTCAATGGGTATCGAGATCGGCCCGCTGATCGCTGGCGCTGGCGTCGTCGGCGTGGCGGTGGGCTTTGGGGCACAAACCATCGTCAAGGACATCATTTCGGGCGTGTTTTTTCTGCTCGACGATGCGTTTCGTGTCGGCGAATATATTTCCTCGGGCAATTACAAGGGTACGGTGGAAAGCTTTTCGCTGCGCTCAGTGAAGCTGCGCCACCATCGAGGTCCGCTGTTCACGATACCTTTCGGTGAACTCGGGGCCGTCCAGAACCAAAGCCGTGACTGGGTTATCGACAAATTCAACATCACCGTCGGCTATAACACCGATATCGAATTCGCTCGCAAGCTGATCAAGCGGATCGGCCTCGAATTGGCGGAAGATCCCGAGTTCAAACACTGGGTGCTCGACCCGATCAAGATGCAGGGCGTACAGGAGTTCGGCGAGTACGGCATCGTGTTGAGGGTCAAGGCCACGACCAGACCGGGAGGCGCCTTCGCTATGAAACGCAAATTCTATGTACGCCTGCGCCAGGTCTTCAAGGAGCAGGGCATCGAACTCCCATTCCCGACCGTCCAGGTCCAGGGGCTACAGACCCCACATGAGGCAGAGAATGCGCCGTTGGACATTACACCCGAGCTGAAAATGGCCGTCGCGCAATCGCACACCATTCGTCGCAGAAAAAAAGCTGGCGCAACGGAATAGGAAAGAGCGCCGTCACCGGACCGACGTCGGGGATCGGCGATATCCAATATTCCGAGGCCGAGAGCATCCGGGTGGTGTTGGACAATCTGTCGACCACACCCAGCTGCGCTGGCTATTCACCGATCGAGAAAAAATCAATGCACCATATTGTTATTCGAAGGGCAGCCATCGACACCTTGTAGCCATGCGTTGCCGCGCTGGCGCATAGCATAGGCTCCCATCGAAAAGAGCTTCTTGCCGGCATGGGCTGGGTTGGCGGCGGTGTGCAGAAGGCTGGATTCCTTCGTGGCTTTTTGCTAGCAAGATTCAATGAACAACCGTCTGCCACCCGCCTGGGCAAAGCACCTCAAGTCTGGTCCCGCGCCGAAGCCGCGCTTGCCTCAAGCAAATCCGACACTGGCAAAACCACTCGTGCGCGCCGCCAATGACGTGCGCGCGCAGGCTGATGACCAATTGCTGATGCAGGCGTATGAACATCAACAGGCCAACCGGCTGGCCGAAGCTCAGGACATATGCCTTGAGGTGCTGTCGCGCACGCCGAATCATCCGCTGGCTCTCTACATCATGGGCACCGTTTATCTTGGCTACGACGACGAAGCGGCTTTGCGCTATTTCGGACGTGCGATCGCTGAGGAGCCAACAAATCCCTACTACCATCTTAGCCTCGGTGAGGCCTATGGTAAGCTGAGTGAATTCGCTGCTGCGATCAAACACATTCAATATGCCTTGGAAGTGCAGCCCGATCTTGTGGAGGCCCTTTGTGCCTTGGGGCGCGTTTATACCCAGTTCGACAAACCCGATCTGGCTTTGCCGCTTTATGAAAAAGCGCTGAAGGTCAACCGCGATCACCCCAAGGCGCGGCTCGGTATGGCGGCGGCGCTTACCGGCCTTGGGCGCATGGACGAGGCTGGTGTCTATCTCAAAGAGACGATCGAACGACGCGTCGACGTAGCGGCGGCTTACTACGAGCTCGTACAGAGCCGAAAGTTCACGGAAGAGCCTCTGGAACTCCAGTCGATCCTTCGCGAACTTGGCAGCCCAGGGCTCAAATCGGAGGCCGTGCAGAGTTTTCACTATGCAGCCGGTAAAGTGCTGAATGACCTCAAGCGCTACGCGGAAGCATTCGACCATTTCAACAAAGCGAAGCAG
This sequence comes from Mesorhizobium sp. B3-2-1, assembly GCF_006439515.1. Lineage (NCBI taxonomy): Bacteria > Pseudomonadati > Pseudomonadota > Alphaproteobacteria > Hyphomicrobiales > Phyllobacteriaceae > Mesorhizobium > Mesorhizobium sp. B3-2-1. The sequence continues at coordinate 342,236 of NZ_VFTI01000001.1, forward strand.
GCTGAAGGCTACAAGTTCGACATCGATCAGTATCGTCGCTTCATAGATCTAACGATTGAAACCTTCACGCCGGACCTGTTTGCCATGAGGTCTAACTATGGCAATCCTTCCGAAGTGCCTGTGTTTGTGGTCGGAATGCCGCGCTCGGGGACAACGCTTACCGAACAGATATGCGCCAGTCATCCCGAAGTTCATGGCGCGGGAGAACTGAGCAAGCTGAGGCGGGTGGCAAACGCAATTGGTCTCCAACCCTCCGCCCGAGATTTCAACAAACCAGTCATGACGATCACCGAAGGCTTGTCCAAGACGTTGGCGGAAGAGCATCTTTCCTATCTGCGGGAGCGCGCTCCAGTTGCACAGCGTATCGTTGACAAAATGCCGCACAATTTCGAGTTGATCGGCCTTCTTAGCCTGCTCTTTCCTAATGCGCGCATCATTCATTGCCGTCGCGATGCCATCGACAACTGCGTGTCATGCTTTGTCCTGCCCTTCAGTTCGGCACACAGCTACAATACAAACTTGCGCGCACTCGGGCTCTACTACCGGGAATACGACCGCCTGATGCGTCACTGGGATGAGGTTTTCCCCGATCGAATCTTCGAAAATCGCTACGAGATGCTTGTGGACGACCAGGAGGCACAGTCACGCCGGCTCATTGACTATCTAGGGCTGCCTTGGGATGACGCATGCCTTCGCTTTTTCGATAGGGAAGGGGCGGTCACCACGCCTAGCCGATGGCAGGTCCGTCAGCCGATCTACAAATCTTCCGTGAAGCGCTGGAAGAATTTCGAAGGCGAGATCGCTCCCTTGATCGAAGCCCTGGGGGACCTTGCCGATAGCTGATCTTCGGCAAGGCCGCTGTAAGGGCATTGGCAGCGCCCGGGAGGCAACGCGTTGAACCGGATTGAATGCCGCCGTCGTATGAAGCCGGTTTCGGCGAACAGCTATCAGCCGCGCCTGACCTAAACCGGTTCCAAAAAAAGATCGCGCTCCAGCCGAACGCCGCACTGGCTTGCGTCCGCATGTGCGCGGTGCTGTGCGGTAACTCCGCGATTCCCGACGGCTCCGGCCAGAACTGCTTCAAGACAATCAGATAGGATCGCCAAGCCGTTGCGGAAAGGCGATAAGTCGCAAAGGCGCGGCGGCAAGCTCGCGCAAGATTGCGCGTACAAAATGAAAAACCCGGCGGTTGCCCGCCGGGTTTCAATCTTTGTAAGCCCAAGCCTGTTAGAAGGAGCGCTGGAAGCGAAGCACGCCGCCGACGCTGTTCTTCTTGGTACCACCGGTCCAGTTGTAGTTGTTTCCGGTCAAGTCAAAAGTGTCAAACTTGCCTGCATGCATGTAGTCGACTTCGGCTGTGACCGTGAGGCCCGGAACGACGTCATAAGCGACATTCGCCGCAATGCCGAGGTCCTTCCATTGGTCGTACGAGGCTTGCAGATTGAACGAGGTCTTCTCGTTGAACTTGTAGGTGCCGCCGCCCCACACCGCCCAGTTGCCGCCCCACGGCTTATAGAAGCCGCGATCGCCAGCCGGATCATGAATGGTGTTATCATCGAGCTTCCCGTGGCTGCCGTAGCCGCCCATGATGAACAGCGACAGTGCACTGGAAACGTTCACATCCAAGCGGACCTTGCCGGACACCGATTCATAGTTGCTGTCGTAAGCGGCGACGCCCGTGATCGCACCCCAGCCCTGCGTCCACTTCACACCGCCGACGACATGCGGAACATAGCTGTCGATCGTGCCGACGCCATAGTAGTGCCCGTAGCTCTGATTGCCGCCGCCCGAGCCTTCTTCAAGCGAGACGATTGCCGAGAAACCGTTGCCGGCATCGAAGGTGTACTGCACGACGTTGGTGTCGAAGCCGCCGTAGGGGACGAGCGTGTCCTGGATGACGTTGCCGGCATAGCCGATGAACGTGTCGAAGGCCGATTCGTCCTTACCAACGCGGAGACCACCGAGCTGGATCCAGGCGAAGTTCAGCGAGATCCCAGTGTTCTCAGCGGCGTTCGGATCCAGATCGGCATTGTGGTTTTGGAAGTTGATGCGGGTCTCGGTGTAGGTCTTCAAGGTGCCGAGCTCGGTCTCCTGGCCGGTCCAGGTCTTCATCGAGAAGCGAGCATGCTTTTGAAAAGTACCCTGGTCCTTGCCGTCGACGACGTCGTGGCTGCGAGCACCATCGAATGACCCGATGTCACCGACGCCGATGTCGTAACGGATGTAGCCGCCAATGCGCAGGCAGGTTTCGGTGCCGGGGATGTAGAAGTAGCCAGCGCCGTAGACGTCGCAGATCTTGACGTATTCAGCGGGTTCCGGCTCGGCAACGACGACGGCGTCGGCGGCGCGCGCACCGGAAACTGCGATCAGGGCCGCAGCGGAGCCGAGAAGAAGGCTCTTGATGTTCATTTTCTGACCTCCAGTCAAAAGTTAAAAAACGGGTCTGGGTATTCTTTGCTGAAGGACAGCGTTCCCTGCCCCATCCCCACTACCGAAAAAGATGCGCACCGCGCCGCTTCCTCGAAACCGACATTACCCATGAGCCGGCGGCGTTCAACAACGATCGTACCGGCGAATGGACTGTTCGGCTGCTATCCCCCAGCGTTGTTGCACAAATGACACGATTTGGCCTCACTCAGAAAGCTCTCGTTAACCATCGGGACTGCCGCAACCGCATGTTTCCCGCCGAATCCGGCGATCGGCCGACGGAATCATGGCGAGGCCTGGAATCATCTGCCAGGGAATTGCCGCGGATCCGCCGCATCCGAGAAAAAGCCGATGTTCGGCGCGCTCACACTTTTCCACATGAAGACGCGGCCTTGTTGATTGTGCCGGCGCTCGGCTGCCGTCTCGGCGAAGCGCCCGGTTTGACCTGGAATGACATCAAGGAACATCGCGTCAGTTTCCGGATCCGCGTCCTCCTCCTGGCGAACACCTGGTACGGTCAAGCCGTCGGTGCCGCGCCGTGCCGCTCGCGCGCGGTCTTGCGGATGATTTCCGCGATTTCCGGGCTGCTGCTGCACAGCATCTGGAAATCCGCCGCGTGCAGCGACAGGAGGGAGACCGCCGTTGCGGCGCTGACGGTCGCCGAGCGCGGTTCGCCGCTGATCAGCGCCATCTCGCCGAAGAAGGCGCCAGGGCCAAGCTCCACCGGGTGTGGCGTCGCGACGCTGACACGGCCCTCCACAACGAAGAACATCCGATCCCCAGTCTCGCCCCTGCGGCAGATCACGGCGCCCGGCGGCAAATTACGAGGTCTCAACGCGCGCACGATCTCGACCAGCGTGGCCGGGCCGAGCTTCTGAAACAACGGCACGGCGGCGACCAATTGCCAATTGCGGACGAAATCCTCGCGGCGGATTTCTTGATAGAAGCCGGAGGCAAGAATACCGGCCCAGAGCGCGAAGACGCCGATGCCACACATCATGACCGCCCCGGCAAGGAGGCGGCCGGCGAAACTTTGCGGAATGGCGTCGCCGTAACCGGTGGTGGACAGCGTGACCACCGCCCACCACATTGCCTGGGGGATGCTGCCGAACTTTTCCGGTTGGATGTCGCGCTCGATGACATAGGCCGCGAGCGCGACACCGAACAGAACGACGCCGAAGAGCGTGGTGACGCCGATCAGGTTGCGCGCTTCGTTGGCCAGCACCCTGCCCAGTACCGGGAAGAAAGTCGAGTCGCGCAGCGGTTTCAGCAGCCAGACAGCACAGTAGAGGCTCCGGTCGGGCGTGCCGACGAGCAGAAATGCGGCGAGTGGAACCAAAACCGCGAGCATATCAACGGCGATTGCCGGCGTCCTGTCCCGAAGGTCTCCCGCCCAGCGCTTGAACAACGTCTCGGCCATCTGCAGAAGATAGGCGCCCCAAATGACCGCGAGCACGGCAGTCAGAGCCAGCCTGCTTCGTCCGGACATGTCCGGCATCGTGAGCGCAGCCACCGCCAGCAGCCCAGGCGCAGCCAGCACCGCGTTGAGCGGCGCGTAAATTCTCAGGAAAGGCAGTACCGACATTCTGTGCCCACGAGCGGATGCTATTCCTCCAGAATAGGATGCCTTCAAGGCAAGCGCAAAGGTGCTTACTTTCGCTGCGATGTTCATCACAACGGTGAAACTCAGATGTCCGGGAAAGTGAACAGACGCATGGTCCGACGTCGCATGCGCTCGAGCTGCAGGAGCCGGTGAGGTCAGCGCCGGCGCAACTCGAGGAGGCACTGTCGAGGGCTTCCGGCTTCGATCCCAGCCGCTCTGAGCGGACTTCGCGTACACAAAGGGATACGATCCATGAGATCCGATTCCCTTGCGGTAGTCCCGCCAGTCCAGAATGAGGCGGCCTACCTTGACGATATGGGTCCAATGACTAAGTACCCGCGCCTTGAATACAGCATGAAAGCCGTTCGCAAGGCAGGCGACCGACTGGCAAAACCTATGCAGTTCGGACGAGACATCACTGCCGGCCAGTATGTTGACGCACTCGAAATCTTCTCAATCGCCAATAGCTGGCGCGACTCGCACTTTCTGCCGATGCGGAGCGTTCGGTTCTCTGTCGGTCACCACATGCGAGCCCTGCGATTGAAGGGCGACATGGCATCGCGTCCGAAGCGCATGGCATCCATTCGTCGGAAGCTTCGAGAGTCCACCACCAATTTGGACACCATGAACGATATCGGCGGCTGCCGAGCGATCATGCCCGACATCAAAAGTGTTCGCATGCTTCTCGCATCGATGCGAGACAGGTTCCCCCACGAGATACACTCTCGGGAATTTGACTATATCGATGAGCCGAAGCCGGACGGCTATCGAAGTCACCATATTGTTTTCCAGTACCGACCCAGAGCTGCCGACACTGAGGCTTTCGAGGGACGACGCATCGAATTGCAAGTTCGGACCACACTTCAGCACTCATGGGCAACTGCAGTTGAGGCCGTCGGGCTATTCCGGCGCCAGGACTTGAAGCACGGAAAGGGCGAGCAGGATTGGCTACGCCTTTTCCAGCTTATGTCGGCGGAATTCGCGTACGTTGAGCAGTGTCCCGTTCCTATCGGTGTTCCGGATCACGATGACCGAGTGCGGGAATTGCGGGATATCAACACGCGTATAGGTGCGACAAGCATTCTAGAAGACATCAAGAATCTTACCCTCTACTCAGATAACTTCGTACAGCCGACGCAAAAATGTCGATACTATTTGCTGCAATATGGCAAAGATCATAACGTGACCATAGAACCATTCAGAACTATTATGTTGGGCGCACTGACGTTGGAGGAGATAGAGAAAAAAATCGAGCTAAGGGGTATTGATGTAACGGCTGCCTTGGTGGAAGTAGATAAAGTTGAAAAACTTGTTGAAATGTACCAGAATTATTTCGGGAACGTTTCCTTGTTTGTCCGTAATCTGAAATCCATCTGCACGGGAAAGGCGGATATCGAATACAGTCTAGCAGACTGTTGAAAAGGCACTCGCCACCGGACCGCAGCGGTGACTCACTGGTTCGGAAGGGATTCGGAGGTGACGAGTGCGCGGGGGCGACGATCGAACTGGCGAACTGTTCAGCTACGTTGACGTTGAGGCTGACGGAAGCCTGTAGACGCTCTCCCCCTCGACGAGCAACGCCTCACGGCTTGTAGCAAGGATACCGATCTCCGGCGCTTCGCGGAGCAAGGTCTCCGCAAGCCGAGCCGCGGCGTCGAGAACCAGTTCGCAGCTGTCTAACACCAGCAGCATACGCTTTTGACGGAGATGCGCGCCCAGATGCATGGTGGGATCACCGGATGTGTCATTTAGACGGAGCTGCGAAGCCAGCATCGAGGGCAGCGCTTGAGGGTTCGAAATCGGTGCCAGGTCCAGAAAACATAAGCCGTGCTCGTACGACGACGACAAGCGTTCTGCCACGCTAAGCCCCACGGTGGTCTTTCCTATCCCGCCTGATCCGACGATGGTTGCGAGGCGGAACCGTTGGAATCGCCCCTTGACGACGCTGATCGCCTCTTCCCGTCCGATGGGCTGCACGTCTTGCCGCCGCGAATGCTGCATCGGTCGAATTGCAATGTGACGTTGCGCTTTCACTCGCTCCATTTTTCTACGCCACTGGGCGCAATCGCGATTGCCTGACCCTGGGGAATCGGAAAGTCAACTACACTTCGCCTTGTCGAGCGCGAATTGGACAAGGCTCCGGATCGCTATCTCGTCATCAAGTTCGATGCTTGGATGTATCAGGACTTTGACGACGCGCGCGCCGCGCTGATGAGCGTGATCTCTGGGGCGCTCGAAAAGGCTGCGCCCGGCAGCCAGGATGGCAAAGCCGCCGTCTTCCTTCTCGACAATCACCGGCAGCGGCAGCCGATCGAGCCGCTTCGCCGATGGCTGCACGATGCGCGCTTTGAGCTTCAACCGCTTCGCCGCCCGGACAATATCGACACGATCGGCAAGCCGCTCGCCCGGACCAAGGTCGTGGCGGATCAGCAGGCTGGCGCAAAAACTGGGTCAGCAGCGTCAAGCAAACAACACCTCTGTCCAGCGCGACCATTATAGGCGCAATGGAATCCACTCACCCCCCCCGGCAAGGCAGCGAAATAGTGCTTACCTATCCATGCGACGCTTTCTCATGGTGCGCAAGCAGGTGTCAGAGAAATATTTTGAAACAGCAGTAAACATGAAATGTATATCTAAATTACATACTATTAAATATACGTTGTTTCTGCTGAAGTGCTCTGTCCCTGTGTTGTGTAAGCCCGCCGCCGACTCTCGGTGGGCCGCGCTCGGCCGCCAACGAAGGTCCGCTTTAGGGGCGTCGCCGAGGCACCCTGAAGGGCCGACATTGGGTGCATACCAGACATTCAGCAGCTGACCGTCCGCGTGCCGGCCATATCATCCTTTCCACATCGTCGATCGGAGAACAGCCTGTATGGACTCTGCGAGGTCGAGCTCGCTGCGCGCCTCGCGTTTGTCGAGTTGCATAGCTCAGCGACGGTCTATTTGGCAATGTTACCAAGAAATTGATGCAAATTAGTAATCACTAATACAGAATCCCGACCGGCGATCAGCGCATGGCTTCCACCGAATGCGTGGTGTAGTTAGTCCTTTTCGTCATGATTCAACGTTTGCAGTTCGTATCGCCCAGCGGCCCAGGCAAGCCCCTCTTCCAGCCGATCGTCCCCCCAGAATGTTTCGCCATCGATGACGAAGGCCGGGGAGCCAAAAATGTCATAGCTGCAAGCCGCGTCCGTCTCCGCCTTGAGACGCTCATGGGCGCGGGCGCCGTCAGCCTTGGCAATCACATCATCGACGTCCTCGGCCGAGGGGAGCCAGCATATGGCCCAGATGGGCGCGGCTGCCCAGTTCCATGTCTTCCAGGTACCACGTCCTGAAGCTTGCGACGGTGTAGGCCTCGCACCAGCCCTCTTCGGCCGCCACCATGGCGACCCGGTTGGCCAGAAGGTCCGGATCGGTCGGCAGCCCTTGGTTCGGGTCCGTTCGACAAGCCTATTTGCACGCCGTTGTACGCCAAAACCCTCTGTCGGCCTGAACGGGATTTACTTCCGAAGCAACGACGTGTCAGACAACCAACGGTCCGGAAGGAACGCAGAAAGCTATCGAAGACATCTGGCGCGAATGAAAAATGGAGGGTCGAGAGGGCAGCTGAACCTCTGCTATTGCCGCGTTTCCCCTACTCCCACTCGATCGTCCCAGGTGGCTTCGAGGTGACATCATAAACCACGCGGTTGATGCCGCGCACTTCGTTGATGATGCGCGTGGCGGCGGCACTCAGGAAGGCCATGTCGTAGTGGTAGAAATCAGCCGTCATGCCGTCGACCGAAGTGACGGCGCGCAGCGCACAAACGAATTCGTAGGTGCGGCCGTCGCCCATGACGCCGACGGTCTGCACCGGCAACAGCACGGCAAAGGCCTGCCAGATCGCGTCATAGAGGCCGGCCTTGCGGATCTCGTCGAGATAGATGGCGTCGGCCTCGCGCAGGATCTCCAGCTTTTCGCGCGTTATGCCGCCAGGACAGCGGATGGCGAGGCCAGGACCTGGGAAGGGATGGCGTCCGATGAAGCTTTCGGGCAGGCCGAGCTCCTTGCCCAGCGCCCTCACCTCGTCCTTGAACAGTTCGCGCAGCGGCTCGACCAGTTGCATGTTCATGCGCTCGGGCAGACCGCCGACATTGTGGTGCGACTTGATCGTCACCGACGGGCCGCCGGTGAAGGAGACGCTCTCGATGACGTCGGGATAGAGCGTGCCTTGTGCCAGGAAATCGGCGCCGCCGAGCTTCTTCGCCTCGTCCTCGAACACTTCGATGAACAACCGGCCGATGGTCTTGCGCTTCTTTTCCGGATCCGACTCGCCCTCGAGTGCCGAGATGAATTTTTCCGACGCATCGACAAGGATCAGCGGCAGATTGTAGTGCTGGCGGAACATCGCCACCACACCGGCGGCCTCGTCCTTGCGCATCAGGCCATGGTCGACGAGGATGCAGGTGAGTTGGTCGCCGATCGCCTCATGGATCAGAAGGGCGGCGACCGAGGAATCCACGCCGCCCGACAGCGCGCAGATGACCTTGCCCTTGCCGACCTGCTTGCGGATCGCCTCGACCGCGTGTTCGCGGTAGGCGCGCATCGTCCAGTCGCCTTCGATGCCGGCGATGTTGTGAACGAAATTCCGGAGCAGCCGGGCGCCGTCGGGCGTGTGCACCACCTCCGGGTGGAACATGATGCCGTACATCCTGCGCTCGACATTGCCGAAGATGGCGAAGGGCGAGCTTTCCGATTTGCCGAACACCTCGAAGCCGGGCGGCAGGGCGATGACGCGATCGCCATGGCTCATCCACACCTGATGGCGCTGGCCAGTGGCCCACAGGCCCTCGAACAGCGGGCTGTCCTTTTCGATCTCGACGAAGGCGCGGCCGAATTCGCGATGGTTGGAGCTTTCGGCGACGCCGCCCATCTGAACGCACATGGCCATCTGGCCGTAGCAGATGCCCAGCACCGGCACACCGGCGTCGAAGACGATCTGTGGCGCGCGCGGGCTGCCGATGTCCGATGTCGAGGCGGGGCCGCCGGACAGGATCACCGCTTTCGGATTGATGCGCTTGAACGCCGCCTCGGCCGACTGGAACGGCACGATCTCGGAAAACACGCCGGCCTCGCGGATGCGGCGGGCGATGAGCTGGGTAAACTGGCTGCCGAAATCGACAATCAGGACGGTGTCGGTGTGATTGGCTGTCGTCATGGCGAGCCTTTAGAGAAAGAAACGAGTCGGCGCAATGGGTTGCGTCGCCTGACTTTCAGAGAGGTCTCGCCTCGTCACGGGGTGATTCCGGCCGGAGCAAGCCCGAACCGATCGCCCGTTCGAGGCGCATGACGGCGTCGGCCAGCTTTTCGTCGATGACGTGCAGATACTCGGTCCAGTCGCCGACGTGCCTGAGATCGGCCGCGCCGTCGGAGATGCCGCGCAGCCCGATGATCGGAATGTCGAAAAGCTGACAGGCGCGCAAGCAGGCGAAGGTCTCCATGTCGACCATGTCGGCCTCAATCGTGTCGTAGGCCGCGCCGGTGATGATGGCGCCGCCGGTCGACAGCGTCGCCTCCTTGATTTCGGAAATGCGCAACGGCAGCGGCACAGTCACCGGCAGGTCGAGAAACGGCGTCGCGCCTTTTTCGAAGCCCAGCGGCGATGCATCGATGTCACGATAACTCACCGAGATGGCCTGGTAGATTTCTGCCTGCTCGAGGGTCCGGCTGCCGGCCGAGCCGAGCGATACGACGAGGTCCGGCAATGCCTTCTCGGATTTCAACCAGGAGAGCTCGGCGCCCAGCCGTACGCCGGCTTCGACCGGGCCGACGCCCGTCATCAGCGGGGTGAACAGCCGCTGCAGATGCGGGCCATATTCGGCCTGCGCCGCCATGACGAAGAGGACATCCTTGCCGCCAATGCGCACGATGTTGCTCATCGGATCATCCTGCTATGCCGTCGCGACCAACCACCGTCATCATCGTCCCGGTCATGGTGGCGATCAGCTTGGCCTCGCCGTCGGCGGCGAAGGCATAGGCCTGGCCGTCGGCAACGATAATGGTACGGCCGGGTTTGGTCACCGAACCGCGGAACAGAAAGCGCTCGCCGCGGCCCGGCGCCAAAAGGTTGACCTTGAACTCGATGGTCAGCACGCCGGAATTCTCCGGCATGAGCGAGAACGCCGCATAGCCGCAAGCCGAGTCCAGCGCGGTCGAAATGACGCCTGCATGCAGGAAGCCATGCTGCTGGGTCAGCGCCGCGGAATAGGGCATCTCGATCTCGATGATGCCGGGCGTCACCAACGTCAGTTCCGCGCCGATCGTCGCCATCGCCTGCTGACGTGCGAAGGATGCCCTGACGCGATCCTCATAGTCCGGAGCCGGTACGATCTTTGCTGCCATCGCCGTTGCCTTCGTTTGTCTGGCAAAGCTTATTGCAGAGGGATCGGTGGCAGGCAATCTCAATTGCTGCACTGCAACAATCGGTCTCGTAGGCCGTCGCCGTCCGAGTGGCTGCGACCTGGCGGGGAATCCGGCGAGCTTAGATGGTCCGGCGCAGCGCGCAGAAATAGAACCCATCAGTGCCGCTCAGCGCTGGCGACAGGGAAATATCTCCGCCAGCGCCGATCCGCGCCGCTGCTTGGTGGCCCGGAAAACGGCCGTCCCAGAGGGCGCGGTGATCGACCGGAGCAAAGCCGCTGCTGCGCTCACGAAACGCGGCGACCTGTTGGCCATTCTCCTCGTCGAACACCGAACAGGTGACATAGACCAGCAGGCCGCCGGGTTTGACATACACCTTGGCGGCATCGAGGATCTTCGCCTGCTCGCTCTTGCGGGCGTCGAGCTGTCTCTGCGTCAGCCGCCATTTGGCATCGGGACGACGCCGCCAGGTGCCGCTGCCGGTGCAGGGCGCGTCGACCAGCACGATGTCCATGTGACCGACCAGCGGGGCAAGCTCGGCCGGCTTGGTGGCGACCTGTACATTGCGGTTTTCCGAGCGGCGGATGCGGTCGAAGATTGGCGCCAGCCGCGCCTTTTCGGCATCATGGGCAAAGATCTGACCGTGATTGTCCATCGCAGCCGAGAGCGCCAACGTCTTGCCGCCGGCGCCGGCGCAGAAATCGAGCACCTGCATGCCAGCCGTCGCGCCGGCAAGCGCCGCCGCAATTTGCGACCCCTCGTCCTGGACCTCGAACCAGCCCTTCTGGAAGGCCGGCTCGGCCTGCACGTTCGGGTGTCGGCCGTCACCGTCGATCGGGGGAATGCGGATACCGTGGGGTGCGATCCTTGCGGCGCTGGCACCGGTCTGCTCCAGTTCGGCCAAGACCTTGGCGCGATCAGCCTGAAGCGTGTTGACCCGGATGTCGAGCGGCGGGCGTGTGGCGAGGGCGGCGCCCTCCTCGACCCATGCCTCGCCAAAGGCCCGCTCGAAAAGCGGTTCGCACCAATCGGGTATGTCGGCGCGAACCGCGGGCGGCGCGTCGGCAAGCCGGCGTTCCGCGATCGCCTGGAGTTCCGTGGCGCTGAGCAGCGGCGGCGCGAACTTGTCGCCTTCGAGCGTGGCGTTGAGCGACTGCCCCGTCTGGCTCCATTCGAGCAGCAGCGCCCCGAAACCGATGGCACGCGGCGTGTCTTCGCCCAGCAACCAGCCGGCGGAGCGCTTGTGGCGCAGCGCGTCGTAGACGATGTTGCCGATCGCGGCGCGATCACCGCCGCCGGCGAAGCGATGTGACAGGCCCCAGTCCTTCAGCGCGTCGGCCACCGGCCGGTGACGCCGGCCAATGTCCTCCAGCACTTCGATGGCCGCAGCCAGCCGTCCGCCCAGTCGCATTCTTCATTCCATCAAATCGAGCACATTATCTCGGTCTGCTCTTAGAGCCTTTCACGTCCGGATTGAACCCCGCCCGGTCTCGCCGCGAGCGCAAGCTGGCCATGGTCGGCAAACCTGTCCGATCAGTAAATCTTCGCGGCGGCTGGCGGCAGGCAGACCAGTATATGCAAGACTTCTAATGTTCATAATTGGCGTCCGCAAGGTTGGTGCGTGGCGCTACAGCTCTGCTTTCCAAGTTTTTCGGTTGGGAATACTCTTGCCGCCATGATTCGCGGCGCGGAAAACGTGGACCGGCGGATCGTCACGAGGAGAGGGCAATGAAGACTTATCTGGCGGAAGTTCTAGGCACATTTCTGTTGGTGTTCATCGGTACGGCGTCGGTGGTGACGGGCGGCTTCGGCGGCGCGCTGCCGCTTGGCCAGGAGGGCATCGGTCTGGCATTCGGCATTGGCCTCATCGCGGCGGCCTATGCGATCGGCCCGATTTCGGGCGCGCATCTCAACCCGGCGGTGACGCTCGGCGTGTTCCTTGCCGGCCGGCTGCCAGCCAAGGACGTCATCCCTTACTGGATCGCGCAGATCATCGGCGCCATCATCGCCTCGCTGGCGCTGTGGATCATCGTTTCCGGCCAGACGGGCGGCCACACCGGCGGCTTCGGCGCCAATGGCTGGGACGAGACGAAGTGGGGCATGAGCTCGGCGTTCCTGTGGGAGCTGATCGGCACGTTCACCTTCGTCACGGTGATCCTTGGCGTTACCGCTGAAAAGCACTCGACGGCTTTTGCCGGTCTGGTCATCGGCCTGACGCTGGCGGGCATTCACTTCGCCATGATCCCGGTCACCGGCACCTCGGTCAATCCGGCGCGTTCGATCGGCCCGGCGCTGTTTACCGGCGGTGCCGCATTCAGCCAGCTCTGGCTGTTCATCGTCGCGCCGCTGATCGGTGGCGCCATTGCCGGCGTCGTCGCCAAGGCGCGCGTCTTCGAAAAAGACTAAAGTTCGGCGAACTTCAAGAAAGGGCGCGGGGGATGATCCCGCGCCCTTTTTGCCTAGCGCGTTTCAGCTTTTGACGAAGGCGCTTCTGCAGTAATTTACACATTGGTCGCGTCAGGTTTCGTCGGCGTTGGTGTCCGAACCAGCCATCGAGTGCTTGATCTTGGTAAAGCCTGATCGATCGGACTGGGGTCGGAGAGTATTTGTTCAGGAATCATAGCCTTTGCGTCGGCGGCGCAGCCTTGAGGCTGCCTAGCTTGTCAGCGCCCATGCAGGCAGAGCGGACTAGATGCTTGCCTTCGGACCTCCCCGGCCTGCGCGAAGACGAGTTAGACAGGCACTTTTGCTCGGTGGCCGAGGCTGCTAATACTCGCGAAGATGGGGGAGAGAGATGAAGAGGATTGGGGCAACAGTTGTCGCGGTTGCGATTGGTGGCTCATGGGCCATGGCAGCCTCAGAAGCCGAGTTGGCTGAGGCTCGCGCAGTAGGTTTAGTCTATCAGATTCAGCAAAGCTACCGGGCTGGCATCCCGACCTGCAATATCGATCTCTTTAATGTCGAGCGCGCCGAGGCCAAGTCGGTCAGCTACATGCAGAATAACAAGCGCCTCTTCGACGAAAGTCTGCGCGAGGGAATGCGCGTATTTAACATGGGGGTGCGCGGTGGCCCTACCCAGACCGAGTGTGAGGAGCTTCTAGATATCGCGCAGCGGTTCGGCTTGGCGAGATAGTCACCGGAGCCAGGTCACCCTAGTGAGAGCAAATGTCCGAAGTCCTAGAAGCACTCGCTGGTAGCGACGATCCGCTGGAGCGCGAGCTTGCACGTGTTCTGAGAATCTATCAGGGCGTTCGAGCCTCTCGGGGCATGAATCGCAGTATTGGATATGAACCGAGGGACATAAGAAAGTTCGGAGCAATCGAGGTAATCGAGCGCAGGGTCCGAAATTTTTCCAGCGGTTTCGATCAAGGGCCCGCGGAACACAGCTATGAGGCCATAGTTCTTCAGTTTCCAGATCGTTTTCAGGCAGATCTTGTTGAGCTTGCGCGCCAGCGACTGGGAGCCGAAGAGGCCGAATTTGCTCCCACGGCGGACACCGAGATACTGGATCAAAGGGTTGCGCGATTGTTGCAGCGCGAACGCCTCCCCGTTCCAAAAGGATCGAAGACGGCCCAGACCACCGTCATTGCCGGGACGAAGTTCTTGCGCGACCCGAGAGTGAAAGCATACGTGCTCCAGCAAGCTCACGGTAGATGTGAAGCCTGCGGCACGCGAGCGCCTTTCAAAAGCCTGCTGGGCTTTGATTATCTCGAAGTCCACCATGTGAAACCGCTCGCTGCTGGCGGCAGCGACAGAGTGCAAAATGCGGTCGCAGTCTGCCCGAACTGCCATCGAGCCTTGCATCATGCTGTAGATGCGACTGAGCGCGCCTCCGGCTTGTATCGTAAGATCGGCCGGCTCATCCAAGAGTAGAGCCTAAACTCTAGCGCATGACCCACGAAAGGAACCGATTTTCGGGATCATGCGCAAAATCAAAGCGTTACAGCGACCGTGCAAGCCCGAGAGGCGCACACAGTCATAGTGCGCGTCATGTCTGAGCGGATCATGCGACGCGCTTAAGGTTCGCTTTGTGTACGTCGTTGCCCAAAACGCCAGGCACTCTGGGGCGACATGCAAACCGATCAGGCGATATCAAAGCGATCGGCGTTCATCACCTTGGTCCATGCCGCAACGAAATCCCGGGCGAATTTCTGCCCGGCATCCCCGGATCCATAGACTTCGGCCAGCGCCCGCAATTGCGCATGCGAGCCGAAGATCAAATCGGCGCGGGTGCCGGTCCACCTGACTGCCTTGGTCTTGCGGTCGCGCGCCTCGTAGACCTCTTCCGAGCCCGGCTCGGAGCCGGCAGCCGGATCCCAGACCGTGCTCATGCTGAGCAGGTTGACGAAGAAGTCGTTGGTCAGCGTGCCGGGCCTGTCGGTAAGCACGCCGTGCCTGGACTTGCCGGTGTTGGCGCCGAGCACGCGCAGACCGCCGACAAGCACGGTCAGCTCCGGCGCCGTCAGACCCAGCAACTGCGCCCGGTCGACCAGCATGGCTTCGACCGACATGGGCTGCTTGCCCCTGACATAGTTGCGGAAGCCGTCGACTTTCGGCTCGAGCGCGGCAAAGGAAGCAACATCCGTCTGCTCCTGCGAGGCGTCCATGCGGCCCGGCGTGAACGGCACCTTCACGTCGTTGCCTGCATCCTTCGCAGCCTTCTCGACAGCGGCGACACCACCGAGCACGATCAGGTCGGCCAGCGAGACCTTCTTGCCGCCAGCGTTGAACTCCGTCTGGATGCCTTCGAGCTTGGCAAGCACCTTCGCCAGTTCGGTCGGCTGATTGACGTCCCAGTCATTCTGCGGTGCCAGCCGGATGCGGGCGCCGTTGGCGCCGCCGCGCTTGTCGGAATTGCGGAAGGTCGAAGCCGAGGCCCAGGCAGTCGAGACCAGTTCGGAAACCGACAGGCCGGAGCCCAGAATCTTGGCCTTCAGCGATGCGATGTCCTGATCGCTGACCAGTTCATGATCGATCGCGGGGATCGGGTCCTGCCAGATCAGCTGTTCCTTCGGCACCAACGGGCCGAGATAACGCACGACCGGACCCATGTCGCGGTGGGTCAGCTTGAACCAGGCGCGGGCGAAGGCATCGGCGAACTGGTCCGGATGCTGGTGGAAACGCCGCGAGATCTTCTCGTAAGCGGGGTCGAAACGCAACGCGAGGTCGGTGGTGAGCATGGACGGCGCGCGACGCTTCGAGGGGTTGTGTGCATCCGGCACCGTGCCGGCGCCGGCGCCACCCTTCGGCGTCCACTGATGGGCGCCTGCGGGACTCTTCGTCAGTTCCCATTCATAGTTGAACAGGTTGTCGAAGAAGTTGTTGCTCCACATGGTCGGCGTCGTGGTCCAGGTGACTTCGAGGCCCGAAGTGATGGCGTCGCCGGCAATGCCCGACGCATACTTGCTCGACCAGCCGAGGCCCTGCGCCTCTATGCCGGCGCCTTCCGGCTCGGCGCCTACCAGAGAGGCGTCACCGGCGCCATGGGTCTTGCCAAAGGTGTGACCGCCGGCGATCAGCGCGACGGTTTCCTCGTCGTTCATCGCCATGCGAGCGAAGGTTTCGCGGATGTCGCGCGCGGCGGCGATCGGGTCTGGCTTGCCGTTCGGGCCTTCCGGGTTGACGTAGATCAGGCCCATCTGCACTGCCCCGAGATGGCCATGCAGCTCGCGATCGCCCGAATAGCGCTCGTCGCCGAGCCACTTGGTCTCGGAGCCCCAGTCGACGTCCTGCTCCGGCTCCCACACGTCGGCGCGGCCGCCGGCGAAGCCGAAGGTCTTGAAGCCCATCGATTCCAGCGCGACGTTGCCGGTCAGGATCAACAGGTCGGCCCAGGAAATCTTGCGGCCATATTTCTGCTTGACCGGCCAAAGCAGGCGGCGCGCCTTGTCCAGGTTGGCGTTATCAGGCCAGCTGTTCAGCGGCGCGAAACGCTGCTGGCCCGCTCCGGCGCCGCCGCGGCCGTCGCCGATGCGGTAGGTGCCGGCGCTGTGCCAGGCCATGCGGATGAACAGCGGCCCGTAATGGCCGAAGTCAGCCGGCCACCAGTCCTGGGAGTCCGTCATCACATGGTGCAGGTCCTTGATGACCGCATCGAGATCGAGGCTTGCGAATTCCTTGGCATAGTCGAAGTCCTCGCCCATCGGGTCCGACAGGTTCGACTGCTGGTGGAGAACGCCGAGGTCAAGCTGGTTCGGCCACCAGTCACGGTTGGTCCGGCCGGTGGATCCGTGCGCCACAGGGCATTTGCCCGCGCTGTTGTCGTCGGTTTTCGCGTCCATCTCTCACTCCAATTTTGCCGAGGTTTGATTTTGCCGAGGTTGATTTTTGCCAAGATTTTGGGGGCGGCCAGCGGCCCGCGCCAATCTGGAACCGTTCCAGACTAGGCCACACTGACGATAAAAACAAATTGCCTTTCCTGTTCATTTCGATAGGATTTTCTTATGATAGGCTTGACTGCATGATCGGATTGACAGTTCGCCAGATGCATTATTTCGACGCGCTGGCGCAGACGCTGCATTTCGGGCGCGCGGCGAAACTTGCGGGTGTCAGCCAGCCGGCGCTGTCCTCCCAGATCGCCGAAATGGAGCAACGGCTGAACTGCCGGCTGTTCGAACGCGGTGGCAAGTCGGTGCGCATGACGGACGACGCGATCGCTCTGTTGCCGCGTATCGAGCGCATCCTGGCTGACATACGTGACGTGGAAACGACGGCCCGGCGTGGTCGCACGGCCATGGAGGGACGCTTCCGGCTGGGCATCATCCCGACCGTCGCGCCCTATCTTCTGCCGCGCGCCCTGCCCGAACTGAAGAAGCATTTCCCGGCCCTGCTGCTCGAACTGCGCGAGGCGGTCACCACCTCCCTGGTCGAGGACACCGCATCGCGAAAACTCGACGCCTTCATCGCCGCGCTTCCGCTCGACCATCCCGGACTGATCACCGAAGCGCTGTTTCCCGACCGGTTCTTCCTGGCCGTGCCATCAGGCGATCCGGCCTTTGCCTCGCCGCCGGTTCCACCCGAGAGCCCGGCGCTGGAAAGACTAATGCTGCTGGAAGAAGGCCATTGCCTGCGCGAACAGGCGCTCGCCGTCTGCGGCAATGTACGGCCGGTGGCGATGGCAAGCTATGGCGCCACCAGCCTGACCACGCTCTTGCAGATGGTGGCGCACGGGCTCGGCGTCACACTCATCCCCGAAATGGCGGCGGGGCCGGCCGGCACCATTCCCGACCTCAAGATCGTGCCGTTCCAGGAGCCGATGCCGCAGCGCATGATCTGCCTTGCCTGGCGGCGCAACAATGCGCGGCACGGCGAATGCGTCGAACTGGCGAAGATTATCCGGGGTTTGGGTGCGGTGATGCTGGCCGCTTGAAAGCCGACAGCCGCTACAGCACCCGCGACAGGAACTCGCGGGTCCGCGGCGAAGTCGGATTGGCGATCATCTCGCGCGGTTGACGGGCCTTGTCCTGTGGGGCTCACTCGCGAAAGGTAGCCGCGCACCCGACTATCCCTACGCATTGACCGTCGCGCAGTATGATCTGTGGAAGCAACGCCTGCTCGCGGGCGGGGTGGCCCGGCGGAAATCGAAACCTTCGCCCCAAGCCTCACTGGCGACCGTCAGGCGAGAACCTGGTGGGCCGGATTGCTCAGGGCGGCCTCCAGCCCGGGTGCGGTCGCGGGCCTGCTCGAGGCACTACGCGATGCCGATGTCCGTCGCCTCCTGGCAAAAGTCTCCGCCCCTACGATGGTCCTCCACCGTTCCGGCGACCGCGCCGTGCGCATCGAGGCCGGGCGGTTTCTCGCGTCCAGGATTCCCGGCGCGCGGTTCATGGAGGTCGATGGCGACGATCACTGGTTCTGGGTCGGCGACCAGCGGTCGCTGCTCGACAGCATCAGCGCGCTGGTGCGACGCGGCTGATCCGGTCTTACGCCGTCTTTTGCGTCACCAGCCCGAGTTCCTCGACCATCGCCTGACGCATCAGGAATTTCTGCGGCTTGCCGGTCACCGTCATCGGCAATTCGGTGCGGAAGCGGATGTGGCGCGGCACCTTGTAGTGGGCGATCTGGCCGGCGCAGAAGGCCTTGATCTCCTGTTCGGTGGCCACCTGGTCGGGCTTGAGCACGATCCAGGCGCACAGCTCCTCGCCATATTTGGCGTCCGGGATGCCGAAGACCTGCACTTCCCGCACTTTGGGATGACGGTAGAGGAATTCCTCGACCTCGCGCGGATAGACGTTCTCGCCGCCGCGGATGACCATGTCCTTGACGCGGCCGACAATGTTGCAATAGCCCTCGGCGTCGATGGTGGCGAGGTCGCCGGTGTGCATCCAGCCGTCGCTGTCGATCGCCTCGCGGGTCTTTTCGTCGTCGTCCCAGTAGCCCTTCATCACCGAATAACCGCGCGTGCAAAGCTCGCCCGGCGCGCCGACCGCAACGGTGGCACCATCGGCGTCGATCGCCTTGACCTCGACATGCGGATGGATGCGCCCGACCGTCGAGACGCGCTTTTCCAACGGATCGTCAACGCTGCTCTGGAACGAGACCGGACTGGTCTCGGTCATGCCGTAAGCGATGGTCACTTGCGCCATATGCATCAGCGACACCACCTTCTTCATCACCTCGATCGGGCACGGCGAACCGGCCATGATGCCGGTACGCAGGCTGGAGAGATCGAAGGACGAAAAGTCCGGATGATCGAGCATGCCGACGAACATGGTCGGCACGCCGTAGAGGCCGGTGCAGCGCTCCTGCGCCACGGCTTTCAGCGTCAGGCCGGGATCGAAGCCTTCGCACGGAAAAACCATGGTCGCGCCCTTCGACACGCAACCCATCGTACCCATCGACATGCCGAAGCAATGATAGAGCGGCACAGGGATGCAGAGGCGGTCGTCGACGGTGAGCTTGATGGCCGAGGTGACGAAATTGCCGTTGTTGACGATGTTCAGATGGGTGAGCGTCGCGCCCTTGGGAGCGCCCGTCGTGCCTGACGTGAACTGGATGTTGATCGCATCGCCCGGCTTCAATCGCTCGGAAATGCGATCGAGGCTGTCATGCTCGTCGCGGCCGGCCATTGCCAACACATCGCCGAAATTGAACATGCCCGCCGAGTTCTCCTCGCCCATGCGGATGACGATCCTGAGCGTAGGCAGCTTCCTGGCTTTCAGCTTGCCCGGGATCGCCGTGGCGATCTCCGGCGCCAGCGTCTCGATCATGCCGAGATAGTCCGAGGACTTGAAGCTGGCCGCCGTCACCAGCGCCTTGCAGCCGACCTTGTTCAGGGCATATTCCAGTTCGGTCAGCCGATAGGCCGGATTGATGTTGACCAGGATCAGGCCGATGCGGGCGGTGGCGAACTGCGTCACCAGCCATTCCCAGCGGTTGGGCGACCAGATGCCGACGCGGTCGCCCTTGTGGAGGCCGAGCGCCAGAAAGCCGGCGGCCAGCGCATCCACCGTGTCCGACAGTTCGCCCCAGGTGAAGCGCTTGTCCTGGCCGACGAAGACGGCGGCATCGAGCGTGCCGTATTTGCTGACGGTGTCGGAGAAAAGCTCAGGGATCGTTTTGTCGAGCAGCGGCACGCCGCGATCGCCCGAGACATGTGCCCTGCCGTCCACGGGCGCGATAAAGACGCCGTCGGCGCGCGCGCCGCGTCCGCGCAGATTGGTGGCGTTCTTCAACTCGTCCAGATTGACCGGCATCGCTGTCTCCTCCAAGACTGGCTGAACCTATCAGCCTGCCGGGATGCTGGAAATCCCGTCGATGGTACTGGAGCCTCTTCCCTGAAGGATCGCTATACGGCCGCGGCCGCCATTCTCGCGATGATGTCGCGCAAGACGGCTTCGTCCGCCGCTGGACGCGTCTTCCTCGAGGCCACCAGGCAGGCCTGCGACTCCAGCACGATGCCATCCCCCAGCACCTTGAGATGGTTGGCGCGCAGCGTCGAGCCTGAGGACGTGATGTCGACGATGACGTCGGCGAGGCCGGCTGCCGGCGCGCCCTCGGTGGCGCCGAGGCTCTCGACGATGCGATAGACCTGGATGCCGTGCTTGAGCGAAAAGAACTGCTGCGTCAGTCGCCAGTATTTGGTGGCGATCCTGAGCCGCCGGCCATGGCGCTGGCGAAAATCGGCTGCAACGTCGTCGAGATCGGCCATGGTATCGACATCGAGCCAGATCTCGGGCACCGCGACCACGACATCGGCATGGCCGAAGCCAAGACGGGCGACGATCTCGGCCCGCGCTTCCCAGTCGGCGAGATTTTCCCGCACCAGATCCTCGCCGGTGATGCCGAGATCGACCGCGCCCTGGCCTATTTCGCCCGATATTTCGGAGGCCGACAGGAAGACCACTTCTACATTGTCCATGCCCTCGACGCGGGCGTGATATTTGCGCTCGTCGCCGGGCAGGTTGACGGTGAGGCCAGCCTTGGCGAGCACCTCCAGCGCCTGCTCCTTGAGCCTGCCCTTCGACGGGATCGCCAGCGTGATCATGATGCCGCCCCTCGCAACGCCTCGATGCGGTCGAGCCAAACCGAGAAGCCGACACCAGGGATCGCGGTCTTGGCGCCGAGTAGCGTCAGCAACCTGTCATAGCGCCCGCCACCGGCCAGGGGACGCTCGCCATTGGCGGCCGCGATTTCGAAGACCACACCGGTGTAATAATCGAGCGGACGGCCGAAGGCGGCGTCGTAGCGGATTTTTTCGGAGGGCAAGCCATGCGCCTCGATTGCCTTGGCGCGGGCCGCGAATTTTTCCAGCGCGGCGCCCAGCGAAAGTCCGGCACCAGTGGCGAAGGTCTCCAGCGCCTTGTCCGCGCCATCGAGCGGCACATCGATCGCCAGGAAGTTCTTCAGCGCCGCGAAGGCCTCGTTCGACAGCCGCACGCTACGCAACTCGGCTTTCTCGATCAGCCGCCGCGCGATATCCGATGGCGCGCGCCCGGCGGATGCCGACAGGCCGGCCTTCTCCATGCCGCTGGCAATGTGCTGGGAAAGACCGTCCAGATCGCCGTCGAGGACAAGCGCCGCGACGGGACCGGAGAGCTGGCCGTTGCGCGGCGGGTTGGCGAGATCGGCGAGTGCCGCCTCCAGCATCGGCGCCGAGCCGAAGGCGCGGGCCAGCCGCATGCGCCAGCCGCGCGGCAGGCCGAGTGCCGCCAACACCGCCTCGAAGATGCCCTGGTCGCCAAGCGTGACCGCCAGCGACTGGTCGGGCAGCACCAGCGACAGCAGCGCGTGCGCGTCGGCCACCGAGCGGGCATCGGCTTCAGCCGTGTCGCGGTCGCCGAGATCCTCGATACCGGCCTGGAAGAACTCATTGCCGCCCTCGCGGCGCTGGCGAAACACTTCGCCCAGATAGGAGTAGCGGCGCGGCGTGCCTGCCTGGCTGGCTATATGGTCGAGGCAGACGGGGATGGTGAATTCCGGCCGCAGGCAGAGCGTCTGCCCGGTCTCGCTCTCGGTGAGGAAAATGCGGCGGCGCAGATCCTCGCCGGCCATGTCGAGGAACGGATCGGCCGGTTGAAGCACCGCTACTTCCACCGCATGCGTGTTGCGCGTGGCGAAGAGGGTGGTGATGTCGGTTGATATTGCGGGGTAGCGGGAGGTCATGGACAGGATGGGCGCGAGGCGCCCCCCTCTGTCCTGCCGGACATCTCCCCCTCAAGGGGGGAGATCGGATGTCGCGCATGCCTTCGCCAACCGTCGGCGTTGCAGAAAGGGCTCCGCATTTGAAGCTGCCAATCTCCCCCCTTGCGGGGGAGATGTCCGGCAGGACAGAGGGGGGTGTTCAAGCGCCACCCTTCCCGCGATCGGCAGCCTGCGCCGCCAAAATCGTCTTCACCTCGGCGACCAGTTCGTTTTCCGCCACCGTCACCTGCGCCGGCCGCGCGGCGCGCCATTCGGCGTTGTCCGTGATCTCCGCCGACATGCGCGCGCCTTCGATCAGGTCCTTGATCTGCAGCTCACCCTTGGCACGTTCGTCGCCGCCCTGGATGATGGCGACGGGACAGCCGCGCCGGTCGGCATATTTGAGCTGCGCCTTCATGCCGGCGCCGCCGAGATACATTTCGGAGCGGATGCCGGCGGCGCGCAATTGCGAGACCATCTTCTGGTAGCGGCCGAGGCTTTCCGTGTCCCTGTCCATGACCAGCACGACAACCGGCGCGATGACGTCGGCGCTGTCGAGCTTGCCGAGGTTCTTCAGCGCCGTCATCAGCCTGCTAACGCCGATGGAAAAGCCGGTCGCCGGAACCGGTTCGCCACGGAAGCGGGAAACCAAGCCATCGTAGCGCCCACCACCGCCGACCGAGCCGAAGCGCACGATCTGGCCGTCCTCATTGGGGATTTCGGCCAGAAGCTCGGCCTCGAAGACCGGGCCGGTATAGTATTCCAGGCCACGCACGACGGAACGATCCATGGCAATGCGGTCCTCGGCATATCCGGCGGCCCTGACCAGGGCTTCGATCGTCGCGAGTTCGCCTACGCCCTCCTGGTAGACCGCGTTTCCGCTGACGCTGGCATCCTGGCCAGCCTGCGCATTGCGCGCGGTCGCCAGAAGAACGGCCTCGGCTTGCGTGTGATTCAGCCCGGCGCCTTTGGCGAAGTCGCCCTCGCCTTCCTTGCCGCGGTCCCAACGCCCCGGGCCAAGCAGCAGCCGCACACCGTCCGGACCGAGCTTGTCTAGCTTGTCTATCGCACGCAGCACCGTCAGCCTGCGCCCGCCATTCTCGTCACCGCCAAGTCCGATCGCCTCCAGCACGCCGTCCAGCACCTTGCGGTTGTTGACGCGAATGACGTAGTCGCCGCGCTTGATGCCGAGCGCTTCCATGACGTCGGCCATCATCATCGCCATCTCGGCATCCGCCGCCACGCCCGGCGTGCCGATCGTGTCGGCGTCGAACTGCATGAACTGGCGGAAGCGGCCGGGGCCGGGCTTTTCGTTGCGGAACACCCAGCCTGAGCGGTAGCTGCGATAAGGTTTTGGCAAGCGTTCGAAATTCTCGGCGACGAAGCGCGCCGTGGGCGCCGTCAGATCGTAGCGCAGCGACAGCCACTGGTCGTCATCGTCCTGAAAAGAGAACACGCCTTCGTTCGGCCGGTCCTGGTCGGGCAGGAATTTGCCCAGCGCATCGGTATATTCGATCAGCGGCTGGTCGCCCGGCTCGAAGCCATAGAGCTCATAGACCGAGCGGATCGTCGCCATCATCTTCTCGACGGCGCGGATGTCCTCGGCGCTGCGGTCGGCAAAACCGCGCGGCAGCCGCGCTTTCGTCTTTTCCGATTTGTCGGCCATGGGTTCTTGCTCGGTGTTTGTGGCGATGGCAGGTCGGTAGTGGTGCGATTTTCGCAATATGATGCGATTTTCACATCGCGCGTGTCCTAAACGATGACGCTTGGTGCGGCAAGGCCGCACGAAGCCTCGCTTCGCTGCAACAAACCACTGCAGAAATGAACCAATTCCGCCATAAGCGCGGCATTCCGCCGACACAATCGCAGGCGACAAAGCGGGCCGGAACAAGGGGATCGGGCCATGGCGGTGGCGCGGAAATTCGACATCGGCTATGGCGGCGCCAGCGATCTGCACGCGCAGCTGCGCCCGGCCAACACCCACACTCACAAGATAACAAGCCAGGCAGCCGGTCCCTTCGAGCCTGGCGAAGGCGCCAGCCCCACTATGCGCGATGCGCTGGTGACCGGACTGCTGGTGATTTATCCGGCCCTCGCCATCGTGGCCGCCATTCTCGCCGGGCTTTACCTATCCAGAGCCGGCACCTGATAGCCGGCCTGCTCTCGGGACTTGAGCGTCGCCGCTATTTCGGCCGCTTGAAAGCCTTCCGCTCCTTCTCGACCTCCTTGCGGCACACACACCCCTCGAGATGGTCGTTGACCAGGCCCATGGCCTGCATGAAGGCGTAGACCGTGGTCGGGCCGACGAAGGTCCAGCCGCGCTTCTTCAGGTCCTTCGAAATCCGCACGGAGACCGCGGTGGTCGGATTGGCGCGCAAATGGGCGAGGTCGACGATCTTGGGGCGCTCTTCCTTGCCGGGTTCGAACTTCCAGAACCAGGCGGCCAGCGAGCCGAACTCGTCGACCATCTCGCGGGCGCGTTTGGCATTGTTGATGGTCGAGACGATCTTGCCGCGATGGCGGATGATGCCGGCATTGTCGAGCAGGCGCTCGACGTCCCGTTCGGTGAAGGCCGCGACCTTGTCGAAATCGAAGCCGGCAAAAGCCTCGCGAAAATTCTCCCGCTTGCGCAAAATGGTCAGCCACGACAGGCCCGACTGGAAGCCTTCTAGGCAGATCTTCTCGAACAGCCTGTGGTCGTCGGCCATCGGCCGGCCCCATTCGTGGTCGTGGTAATGCAGATAGTCGGGCAGATTGCCATGCCAGAAGCAGCGCGCGACACCGTCAGGACCGGCAAGCAGGCCGGTATTTTCATTGCTCATCCTGAAAAATCCATCCGTTAACGCGCTTCCGCGCTGTCTTTACCGTGGCTTTACCAGATTCCTGAACCCGGCGGTAACCACACCAAAGGGTTTACTGACAGAACGGCATTTTACGCATTCCGATTCATGTTTCGGTTGCTGCTCGCCGCCAATGATCGCGCAAGCCGGGAGCGTTCTCGCCCGGTGTATTTAGACGATCAAGGTGCGTTCCCGATGAAAAGAGTTCTGTTTCCCTTGCTCGGCGCAGTGGCTGTGTTTGCCGCCGGCGTCACACCCTCAACCGCCGGCGACCGCTATGCCGACAGGCCGCCGGTGATGGTGAGCCCCGACCTTTCCGCCCCCTGGGTGCTGCAGCTCGGCCATGCGCCGGGCATCGTGCGGCAGAACCGGCAGGCCGCGCAGCCGCGCCAGCGCACCGCGCAGCCCGACCGCGTGCAGACGGCCGCCGTGCAGGCGCCGGGCAAACGCATGGTCATGCGCCCGCAGATCAACCCGGTCTACCTGCCGCAGGAAGTCGCCTATGACGGCGCGCAGAAGCCGGGCACGATCGTCATCGATACCACGCAGAATTTCCTTTATCTGGTCGAGAAGAACGGCAAGGCGCGGCGCTACGGCGTCGGCACCGGCAAACCCGGCTTCGAATGGTCGGGCACGCACAAGATCACAAACAAGCGCGTCTGGCCGGACTGGCGTCCGCCGGCCGAGATGATCAAGCGCGAGGCGGCCAAGGGTCGCTACCTGCCGACCTATCTGGCCGGCGGCATGGAGAACCCGCTCGGCGCGCGCGCACTCTATATCGGCACGACCGAGTACCGCATCCATGGCACCAACCAGCCCTGGACAATCGGCGGCGCGGTATCGTCGGGCTGCATCCGCATGCGCAACGAGGATGTCGTCGACCTCTATGAACGGGTCAATGTCGGAACGACGGTCGAAGTGATATAGTGATAGCGAATCAACCGGTTAAGCAGTGCTGAGTAGATTTTGGCGCACTGTTGCCCTCAAGCCATAGCGCATCTTTGGAAGACGTGCTTAGACTGGCAGCGAGTTAACGGGGGACGGGCCGTGTGGGGATACGGCCAGTCACGAGAGGGCAGCACGGGTAACCGGGCTGCCCTTTTCGTTTCACGGTGCGACAGGTCGCCCCGGAGGCACGGTGTTTCGTTTTCAGGGCTGATTTCCTGGCCATGCTCTGCTATTGCAGTGCACAATCTCCCCACCAAAGGTTCGAACTATGTCCCTGTCCGACGACAGCCGCTATCTCAAGGGCGGCCCGGTTGCCCAGCGCATCATCGCCGCCGTGCGCGAGGACGCGGCCATAGCCAAGGCCGAGGGCTTTCCGCCCAAGCTGATCTCGATCACCGTCGGTGATACCGACGCGGTCGATGTCTATGTGCGCAACCAGCGCGCCAAGGCTGAGCTCGCCGGCATCGATTTCGAGGAGCGGCGCTTTCCCGCCACCATCACCTCGGGTGAACTCGAAGCAGCCATCCACGGGCTGAACGCCGATCCGCGCGTCACCGGCATCATCATCCAGCGGCCGGTTCCCGCGCATATCCCGATCAAGACTCTGCAGGCGGCCGTCCACCCGCTCAAGGACGTCGAGGGCATGCACCCGGCCTCGATCGGCAATATCGTCTACAACCAGCTCGACCTCGCGCCCTGCACGGCGGCGGCCTCGGTCGAGTTGCTCAAGGAAACCGGGCTCGACCTCAAGGGGCTCGAAGTCGTGATCGTCGGCCATTCCGAAATCGTCGGAAAGCCGATCGCTTTCCTGCTGATGAGCGAGGGCGCAACCGTCACCGTCTGCCATCATATGACACGATCGGTCGCCGCCCATGCGCGCCGCGCCGACGCGCTGTTCGTCGCCGTCGGCAGGCCGCGCCTGATCAAGGCCGACATGGTAAAGCCGGGTGCGGCCGTCATCGACATCGGCATCAATTCCGAAACTGGGCCTGATGGCACGAGCCGCATCGTCGGCGACGTCGACACCGACAGCGTGCGCGAGGTTGCCTCCTGGATCACGCCGGTGCCGGGCGGCGTCGGCCCGATCACGGTGGCGATCCTGCTGCGCAACACAATGGTCGCGCTCAGCCGCCAGCGCGCGCTCTATGAGGCGACCTATGGCACGTCGGACAGGCTCGCGGCCGAGTAGCAATGAAACGAACGCCTATTCCGCCGCGACCAGGCTGTCTTCCGTAACGCCGTCCGGCTTCGGCCCGCCATAGGCCCAGTCGAGCAGCTTGATCGTGTGCACCACCGGCATCCTGGCGGCGGATGCGATCTGCGTGATGCAGCCGATGTTGCCGGTGGCGACGATCGAGGCACCCGTCGCCTCGATATTCCTGACCTTACGATCGCGCAGCCTGGCCGAAATCTCGGATTGCAGGATGTTGTAGGTGCCGGCCGAGCCGCAACAAAGGTGCCCCTCGCGCGGCTCGCGCACGACGAAACCGGCCTTGGCCAGCAACTCCTTCGGCTGGCGCGTTATCTTCTGGCCGTGCTGCATCGAGCAGGCCGAGTGATAGGCGACAACCGTGCCAGGCTTGCGCACGGGTTCAGGCAGGTCGATGGCGGCCAGATACTCGGTGATGTCCTTGGCCAGCGCCGACACGCGCGCGGCCTTGTCGGCATAGGCCGGATCGAGGCGCAGCATGAAGCCGTAATCCTTGATCGTCGTGCCACAGCCCGATGCGGTGATGATTATGGCGTCGAGCCCGCCCTGCTCGATGGCGCGCGTCCAGGCATCGACATTCTGCCTGGCCGAGGCAAGGGCGGCTTTTTCCCGCCCCATGTGATGAACCAGTGCGCCGCAGCAGCCCTCGCCCGGCGGTACCACGACCTCGACGCCGAGCCGTGTCAGCAGCGAGATGGTCGTATCGTTGATGGCGGGATCGAGCACCGATTGCGCGCAGCCGGTCAGGATGGCGACGCGGCCCTTTTTCGCCCCCTGCCCGGCATGGACGCCCGGCAAGGCCATTGGCGAGGCTGCCGGGATCGATGCCGGCGCGAGCTTGAGCATCGCGCCGAGAGGCTTCAGTGCCGGGATTTTTTCGAACAGGCCGATGAAAGGCTTGCCGAGTTTTGCCAGTTTGAGCGCGGCGCGGAAGCGCTGGGGATAGGGCAGCACGAAGGCCAGCATGGCGCGGGTCAGGCGATCGAGCAGCGGCCGCTTGTAAGTCTCCTCGATATGGGCGCGGGCATGGTCGACCAGATGCATGTAGTTGACGCCCGACGGGCAGGTGGTCATGCAGGCGAGGCAGGACAGGCAGCGATCGATATGGGTGACGATCTCCTTGTCGGCGGGACGGCCGTTCTCCAGCATGTCCTTGATCAGGTAGATGCGCCCACGCGGCGAATCGAGTTCGTTGCCGAGCGTTACATAGGTCGGGCAAGTGGCGGTGCAGAAGCCGCAATGCACGCATTTGCGCAGGATCTTTTCCGACTCGGCGACATGCGGATCGGCAAGCTGTGCGGGCGAAAAATTGGTCTGCATCTCTGATGTCCTAGGCCATGCGGCCGGGATTGAGGATGTTCTTCGGGTCGAATTCCTGTTTCAGCCGCTGGCTGAGCGCCGCCAATGCCGGCGCCTGCGGCTCGAACACCGGCAGGGCCGCCCGATGGGAAGGGGTAGCGCGCACCAGCGTCGCATGGCCGCCGCCATGTTTTCTCAAGAGCCCACGCAGCAGCGCGGCTTCCGGGTCGCCCTCCTCCATGCGCAACCACACCAGCCCACCCTGCCAGTCGTAGAAGGCGCTGACGGCTGCCTGCATGCGTAGCGTCAGGATCATCTGGTGGCCCCGGGCGGGGGTCATCGAGACCCGCCAGACCGGTTTTTCGCTGCCATCGATGAAGGGGCTGCAATCCCTGATATCGCACCAGATTGCCTTGGCGGTCTCACTGGCAATCTCCTCCAGCGGGCCGGCCTTGCCGAGCAGTGTTTTCAGCGCTGCAACGCGATAGTCAACGGACGGACCAAAGCCTTCGACGCGCAGCAGCGTGGCGGCTTCGGTGCCGAGCGCACCGCCGGCAACGCGCGCGGCGATGCGCTCCGGCAGGTGGGCGGCGCACGACACTTCGGCACTGGAGCCCAGCGCCAGGGCCATGGCGGCGCAGGCGGCATCATCGAGCAGGCCACGAACTGCGAGCGTGATTTCGGTCTCGGCCGCCGGCAGCACCTTGAAGGTCACGTCGGTGAAGACGGCCAATGTACCCCAACTGTTGGCCATCAGCTTCGACAGATCATAGCCGGTGACGTTCTTGACCACGCGGCCGCCGGACTTGAAGGCCTCGCCACGGCCGGAGACGACATTGATGCCCAGGATGTGGTCGCGCGCGGCGCCCGCCTTCAGCCGGCGCGGACCGGACAGGTTGGCGCCGAGCACGCCGCCGATGGTGCCTTTGCCCGGCTCGCCGCCGAGCAGCGGGCCGTAATCCATCGGCTCGAAGGCCAGCTGCTGGCCGTTTTCAGCCAGCAGCTTTTCGATCTCGGCCAGCGGCGTCCCTGATTTGGCCGACAGCACCAGTTCGGCGGGTTCATAGAGGGTCACGCCCGAGAGTTTCGACAGGTCGAGCGTATGCTCGGTCTGCAACGGACGACCAATGCCGCGCTTGGAGCCATGGCCGAGGATTTCAAACGATGTTTCCTCTGCCGCCGCCCAGGCAATGGTGGAGAGGACTTCATCTGGGGTCAGGGGGCTGAAGATGGTCATATTCGCACCTGATTCCTCGCCCCCGCAAAGCGGGGGAAACAGGATAGGCCGAGTTCTGTCGCGCCCCCCTCTGTCCTGCCGGACATCTCCCCCTCAAGGGGGGAGATCAGATGTCGCGCAGGGTTTCTCCAATCTTCTGCGTTGAAGAAAAGGCGAAGCGCACGAACTGCCAATCTCCCCCCTTGAGGGGGAGATGTCCGGCAGGACAGAGGGGGGTGTTCACGCGCCCACATATCAGCTCAAAACCTCGGAATGTCGGGAAATGCCACCTGGCCGCGGTGCACGTGCATGCGGCCGAGCTCGGCGCAGCGGCGCAGTTGCGGGAACACCTTTCCGGGATTGAGCAGATGGTTGGGATCGAAGGCGCATTTGACGCGCATCTGCTGATCGAGGTCTATTTGGTTGAACATTTCCGGCATCAGGTCGCGCTTCTCGACCCCGACGCCATGCTCGCCGGTGAGCACGCCACCGACCTTGACGCAGAGCCTCAGAATGTCGGCGCCGAAGCTTTCGGCCTTGTCCAGTTCGCCCGGCACGTTGGCATCGTAAAGGATCAGCGGATGCAGATTGCCGTCGCCGGCGTGGAAGACATTGGCGACGCTGAGACCGTATTTCTCCGACAGTTCGCGCATGCCGGCCAGCACGCGCGGCAGCTCCTTGCGCGGAATGGTGCCGTCCATGCAGTAATAATCGGGCGAGATGCGGCCGACGGCGGGGAAGGCCGCCTTGCGACCGGCCCAAAAACTCAGCCGCTCTTGCTCGGACTGCGAGATGCGGCACGTGGTCGAGCCGTTGCGGATGGCGATCGCCTCGACCGCGGTGATGAGATGGTCGACCTCGACGCTCGGCCCGTCGAGTTCGACGATCAGCAGCGCCTCGACATCCAGCGGATAACCAGCATGGACGAAATCCTCGGCGGCATGGATCGCCGGCCGGTCCATCATTTCCATGCCGCCTGGAATGATGCCGGCGCCGATGATGTCGGCGACGCACTGGCCGCCCTGCTCGCTGGTCGGAAAGCCGATCAGCAGGGCGCGCGCCGTCTCCGGCTTCTTCAGGATGCGCACGGTGACTTCGGTGACGACGCCGAGCAGACCTTCCGAACCGGTCATGACGCCGAGCAGGTCATAGCCTTCGGCGTCGAGGTGGCCGCCGCCGAGCCGCACCACCTCGCCATTCATCAGCACCATCTCGATGCCGAGCACATTGTTGGCGGTGAGGCCGTATTTCAGGCAGTGCACGCCGCCGGAGTTCTCCGCGACATTGCCGCCGATCGAGCAGGCGATCTGGGAGGATGGATCGGGGGCATAGTAAAAGCCCTCCTGCTCGACGGCGGTCGTGATGCCGAGATTGGTGACGCCGGGCTGGGCGACGACGATGCGGTTGGGAAAATCGATCTCGAGGATGCGGTTGAACCGGCTCATCACCAGCAGCACCGCGTCCTCCAGCGGCAGCGCACCGCCCGAAAGCGAGGTGCCGGATCCGCGCGGCACGACGCGAATGTTGCGGTCGTTGCAGTATTTCAGCACGCGCGAGACCTGCGCCACCGTCTCCGGCAGCACCACGACCAGCGGCACCTGCCGGTAGGCGGTCAGGCCATCGCTTTCGAAGGCGCGCATTTCGTTGGCGGCGTCGACCACGCCCTCGCCCGGCACGATGATGCGCATGTCGCCGACGATTTCGTTGCGCCGGCGCAGCGTCCCGGCGTCTGGCTTGGGCATGGCAAGGCCGGACATCGGCACTTCCTCCACTCGACTGGTAAAAATGATTTACCAGCTAGAGGCATTTGTTGCAAACCTTGCTTTGATGGCGTCGGGGCGACGGACGCATGCAAGGCTTCCGCAGCGGCAATCTGCCGCTGCACATCTATTGCGTGCGAAGCATAGTGCGGACTATTCGCCCGGATGTTTCGCGGGCTCGGAATGCATCCGTCGCACCCTGCGCACGCCCCACCAGACCAGCAGCATGGCGAACGGCACCGAGGCGGCGGTGACGACCTCCGGCGCGAACGCGTGGCCAAATACCGACGCGCCTTTGGCGACATAGCCGATGAGACCGACAACGTAATAGGAGACGGCGGCGACCGAGAGACCCTCGACGGTCTGCTGCAGGCGCAGTTGCAGTCGGGCGCGGTTGTTCATCGAGGCGAGAAGGTCGCGGTTCTGCTTCTCGACCTCGACATCGACCCAAGTGCGCAGCAGCGTGGTGGCGCGCGTCAGCTTGCGTGACAGATTGGCCTGGCGCTCCTCGACCGAGCGGCAGGTGCGCATGGCTGGCGCCATGCGCCGCAGCAGAAAGCCCGCCCAGGTGTCGTAGCCCTGCACAGGCTCCTCATCCAACGCCTCGAGTCTTTCCGTGACGATGCCGTCATAGGCGCGGCTGGCGCCGAAGCGGTAGAGGCTGGAAGCGGCATCGGCCTCCAGTTCGGCCGCAAGCTCCGTCAGGTCGGCGAGCAGCGTCTGGTTGTCGCGCGTCTCGGCGGCCTTCATTTCCAGCGTCGTCTGCGCCAAGCGGTCCTCGATGCGGCGAGCGCGGCCGGACAAGGTGAGCGCCAGCGGCAGACCGAGCATGGCAAGCGTGCGGTAGGTCTCGATGTCGATCAGCCGCTGCGACAGCGCGCCGGTGCTGGCCGGAGTGAGACCTCGGTCGAGCACCAGCATGCGGGTCATGCCGTCGCCGTCCTGACGGAAGTCGGTGACGATGGCCGCGCTGCCACGCTCGACCAGCGAATGACAGAGGCTGGTCGGGTCGAAGCCGGCGATCAGCCTCTCGTTCGCCTGCGTCCATTTGCGGATCTCGAGCCGGATGCCCGAGATGACGGTTCCCGGCGGAGAAAAGCCGTTGCCAAAGGGCGAATCCTCTTGTCCCCGGCCATTCTCGGCCAGCGGCCCCTCCCAGAGATAGGTCGAGAATTCCGTGTGCCGCTCCCAGCGCAGCGTGCCCTTGCCCCATTTCATGGCGTGGTGGCGGGCATGACGCTCGGGGGCGGCGATGCCGAGGCGGCGCGACAGTTCGGAAAGCACGGCATGGTCGACCGCGGAGCCGCCTTCGGTCATGAAGGAGAGTTGGACGAGCACGCGCGGCTTCTCGACCAACGGATGCGGACGGGCATGAACCTCGCCGAGCGCGCCGGGCCGGCCTTCATGCGCCGGAAAGCCCATGACGCTGCCTTGGCTGCGCGGCTGGAATTCAAGATTGGACGTCTCGTCCGACACGTCTGGTCCCCCTGGTTTCGACCCTTCGTGCAATGGCGTCGTCTTGCTGCAATCGGCAAGGGACGTAAACAGCAAAGTTTAGCCCGAGGCGATATGCCGGCGCGGCGCAAGAATCGACCGAACGAGACGAATTGGATAAATAATTTGACCAGTTGGCGACAGTGGCCTTAATCTGCGCGACATCATTCCGTTCTCCAGGCGCTTCCTTTGAGCGACATTTTCTCCAGGATCGAGCATTCGCGCACCGCCGACGAGGTGGTACAGCAGATCGAAAGCCTCATTCTCGAAGGCGTGCTGCGCACCGGCGACCGGCTGCCCGGCGAGCGCGAGCTGGCACGTCAGTTCGATGTGTCGCGGCCCATCCTGCGCGATGCGCTGAAGGCGCTCGAAGGGCGCGGCCTGCTGTCGACCCGCCCGGGCGGCGGCACGCACGTCGCCGACATTATCGGCCAGCTGTTCACCAAGCCGGTGGCGGACCTGATCTCGACGCATCGCAAGGCGGTGGCCGACTATCTGGAATACCGCCGTGAGATCGAAGGCATAGCCGCCGAATACGCGGCGCGGCGCGCCACACCCGAGGACCTTGCCCTGCTCGACCGCATCATGGCGCGCATGGACGAGGCGCATCGCACCGGCGATTTCGACGACGAGGCCGAGATCGACGTCGAGTTCCATCATGCGATCTGCGAATGCGCGCACAACATCCTGCTCTTGCACACGCTGCGCTCCTGCTACCGGCTCTTGTCGGAAGGCGTGTTCCAGAACCGGCTGCTGGTGTTCACCGTGCCTGGCGCACGCGAGGCGCTGCTGACGCAGCACCGGGCGATCCACACCGCGGTCAAGGCCGGCGATCCAGCCGGCGCCCGCCAGGCGGCGATGGACCACATGACCTATGTCGAGCGTTCGATGGCGGAAGCCGAACGCAGCGGCGACTGGCAACGCGTGTCGCGGCTGAGGCTGCGGCAGCGTTCGGAAGCCGGCGACAACGAACCGGCGCGCAGACGCTCCTAATCAATTCGATCAAGCGGGAACCATCATGAGCGACATTCTCACCATCGCAGACCTCAAGGATCTCGCGCGCCGGCGCGTGCCCAAGATGTTCTTCGACTATGCCGACTCGGGCGCCTGGACCGAGAGCACTTATCGGGCGAACGAGGAAGACTTCCAGAAGATCAAGTTCCGCCAGCGCGTGCTGGTCGACATGAGCAACCGCTCGCTGGAATCGACCATGGTCGGCCAGAAAGTGTCGATGCCAGTGGCGCTGGCGCCGACCGGCCTGACCGGCATGCAGCATGCCGACGGTGAGATGCTGGCAGCGCAGGCGGCAGAGGAATTCGGCGTGCCGTTCACGCTCTCGACGATGAGCATCTGCTCGATCGAGGATGTCGCCTCGGTGACGAAGAAACCGTTCTGGTTCCAGCTCTATGTGCTGCGCGACAAGGACTTCGTGCTTAGTTTGATCGACCGGGCGAAGGCGGCGAAATGCTCGGCGCTGGTGCTGACACTCGACCTCCAGGTCCTCGGCCAGCGTCACAAGGACGTCCGCAACGGGCTTTCGGCGCCGCCCAAGATGACGTTGGCCAACATAGCCAACATCGCGGTGCGGCCTGGCTGGTGGATGGGCATGGCTGGCACGAAGCGCCGTACCTTCCGCAACATCGTCGGACATGCCAAGGGCGTCGGCGATGTGGCTTCGCTGTCGTCATGGACGACGGAGCAGTTCGATCCGCAACTGTCGTGGAAGGACGTCGCCTGGATCAAGGAACGCTGGGGCGGCAAGCTGATCCTCAAGGGCATCCTCGACAAGGAAGACGCGCTGATGGCGGCCAAGACCGGCGCCGACGCGATCATCGTTTCCAACCATGGCGGGCGGCAGCTCGATGGCGCGTCATCGTCGATCATGGTGCTGGAGGAAATCGCCGATGCGGTTGGCGACCAAATCGAAGTCCATATGGACGGCGGCATCCGCTCCGGCCAGGACGTTTTGAAAGCGCTGTGCCTAGGCGCCAAGGGCACCTATATCGGCCGGCCATTTCTTTACGGCCTTGGCGCGCTGGGCAAGGAAGGGGTTACCAAAGCGTTGGAAATCATCCGCAAGGAGATGGACATCACGCTGGCGCTGTGCGGAAAGCGTCTGGTCACCGACATGGGCAAGGAGCAGCTCCGACGCTAAGTCCGTGACATCTGACCACGGAGATATCCAGACCTTGGCGGAACCTGGCATCCATTTCCTCGACGCACATGGGCCGGACGGCGTGCGTCTTTACGCGATCGGCGACGTGCATGGCCGGCTCGACCTGCTGGCCGCCATGCACGGACAGATCAAGGCCGAGATCGCGAGGGACCTGGTCGCGGACTGGCGCATCATCCATCTTGGCGACTATGTCGATCGCGGACCGGACTCCAAGGGCGTCATCGACTTTCTGATCGAGGCGCGCGAACGTGATCCGCGAAACATGATGCTGGCCGGCAATCACGACATCGGCTTTCTCGATTTTCTCAAGACGCCCGACCCCGAAGGGCTGTTCATCCGTTTCGGCGGCATCCAGACCGCGCAATCCTACGGGGTGACGATCAACAACGGCACCGGCGTTTGGTTCGGCAAGGCGGAATCAGCCGTGCGCAGGGGCCATCAAGCCCTGCTCGACGCCGTGCCGCAAAGTCATGTCGACTTCCTGCGATCGCTGCCGTTCTCGATGACATCGGGCGACTTCTTCTTCTGCCATGCCGGCATCAGGCCAGGCATTCCCTTGGACAATCAGAACCCGCAGGACCTGATCTGGATCCGTGACGTCTTTCACGACCACACCGGCCTCTTCGCCAAGATCGTGGTGCACGGCCACACGCCCGTCCCCGAGGCGGAAGTGATGGCCAACCGCGTCAATGTCGACACGCTTGCCTGGCAGTCAGGCATGTTGACCGCGCTCGTCGTGGACGGCGCAGACAAACGCATCCTGGAAATGTCGATAAAGGAGCCTTGAGGACCCGGCGCCCGAGGGCGCGACGGATGCCTTGGCCTAGCGCAGGGAAGCGGTGACGCCGTAGCCGTCGACGGCGTTGTGGTTGTTGGCCGCATCGGCGGCGTAAATACCAAGACCGCAAAGCACAATGGCGGACAGCATGACAAAGGACAGAAGCGCTGCTTTCACGGAGGTCATCTCTTGTTGAGCTTCCTGCATCTGTGCACGAGGCGGTTACCAATGCGTTGAAATGGAAAAATCGCTTCAAAGTTTCGACGATTTCGCGCTTCTAGGCGTGTTCTGTATCGATGGTGTGTCGCACGGGTCACACAAAAGGTTCATCCCGGTTGCACAGCCAGCGTAGGGCGCGCGCCTTCTAGGATGGCGGCCGGACACAAGCCAAGGATGAAAAGGTTTTCCCCAGACGGATTCATGGCCGCGTGCCAATTATGTCACGCGAACCGTGAGCGGACGTTAGATGGTCGCCACCCAAGCACGGGCGATGGCGAGACCAGCCGCATCGGCGTCGGGACCGTTGCGGGCCATTTCACCATCGAGCTTGCCGGCCCAGTCGGGATGGCGCGCAGCAATGGTCGGGGCGAAGGAGGAGCTCCAATCCTTCACCATCGGCCGGTCGGCCTCGAAATGGAACTGGAAGCCATAGACGGCGCGGCCGACGCGAAACGCTTGGTTTTCGGCGACATCGTTGCCGGCGAGCCGCACGGCGTTTTCGGGCAACACGAACGTGTCGTCGTGCCACTGGAAGGTCGGGAACTTTTCCGGCAGCTCAGCCAGCACCGGATCGGCCTTGGCATCCGGCGTCAGCGACACGCCGCGCCAGCCGAATTCGTTGGCGCCGCCGATGCGGTTTTCGCCGCCAAAGGCGCGGGCGACAAGTTGGCCGCCGAGGCAGATGCCGAGCACGGCGCGGTCCTTGCCGGCGAAATCGCGGGTCAGTTCGAGCAGCGCCGGGAAATAGGGATATTCTTCGTCGGCCAGCGCATTCTGGCCGCCGCCGAGCACCACCATGGCATCATGGCCGGTTGCGTCCTCAGGCAGCGGATCGCCCATGTAGGGAAGGCGCACATCGAGATCGGCACCCGCTTCCGCCAGTGCCGCACCGACCTGGCCGAGGCCGGTGTTGTCGTAGTTCTGGACAACCAGCACACGCATCGAAAACCCTGCTGACATGAAAAAGGTGCCACGAGCGATATCATGGCGCCGGCATTTCAGCCAAGATGCGAGCACGCGGAGAAGACTATGCCACTGCAGAACCGGGTCGATCCGTTCGGCGCCATCCACGCCGTGCCGGAGCGTGGCCTGTTCACCGGCAATCGCGGCATCATCCACGACCCCGCGACAAGGACTCTCCTGAAAAAGCGCTGGGCGCTTCAGGCCTGGGTCATCTGCGTGTGTCAATTCCGCAATGTGCGGCGCGAGCCGATGGGCCGCAACCGGGCCGGTGGCAAGGCCGGCTGGACCGAGTTGTTCTTTCTCGACGAGGTGACGGCGCTCGCGGCCGGACATCGCCCCTGTTTCTTTTGCCAGCGCGAACGGGCCAGGGATTTTGTCGCCCGCTTCGGCCAAGCCTTCGGTATTGCCGAGCCGCGCGCCCCGCAGGTCGACAAGCGATTGCACAAGGAGCGGCTGTCGTCGGGCGGCAAGCGGCCGGCTGTCGCGATGGATGCGCTTGCCCGCCTGCCCGACGGCGCGATGATCGCAGCCGGCGGCAACGCCTATGCCTTGCGCAAAGGCGAGGCATTGCCATGGGCCTTTTCCGGATACGGCCCGCCAACCAGCCTTGATCGGTTCGAGGATGAGACGCTTGTGCTGCTGACCCCGCAGACGACGCTTGCCGTCCTGCGTCATGGCTTTCAACCCGTGTGGCATCCTTCCGCCAAGGCTTGACGCCGGCGGCCGCCTCGCCCATT
Organism: Mesorhizobium sp. B3-2-1; assembly: GCF_006439515.1. NCBI lineage: Bacteria > Pseudomonadati > Pseudomonadota > Alphaproteobacteria > Hyphomicrobiales > Phyllobacteriaceae > Mesorhizobium > Mesorhizobium sp. B3-2-1. Next base: position 379,927 of record NZ_VFTI01000001.1, read on the forward strand.
CCTCGGCCATGCGCGCCAACTACAAGATGCAACGTCTGTTCGTGCCCTATGACCTCGGGCCAGACATCGAGTTCGAGCCCAGCCAGCAGCAGAGCCATTATCTCGTGCATGTGCTGCGGCTCTCCGAAGGCGCGCAGATCCTTGTCTTCAATGGCCGCGACGGCGAGTGGTCGGCAGCGATATCAGCGAAATCAAAGCGATCGGTGCGGCTGAAGGTACTGGCGCCGCAACGGACGCAGCCGCCCCTGCCCGATCTCATCTACTGCTTCGCACCGCTGAAGCAGGGCCGGCTCGATTATCTCGCGCAGAAGGCAGTCGAGATGGGCGCCGGCGTCCTGCAGCCGGTCATCACCCAGCACACCCAGGTGGCAAAGCCGTCCATCGATCGCCTGCGCGCCAATGTCGTCGAGGCAGCCGAACAATGCGGCATCCTGGCGGTGCCGGAGGTTCGCGAGGCGGAAAAATTCGAGCGCCTGCTGACCGGTTGGGACAAGGAAAGGCGACTGATCTTCTGCGACGAGGACGCCTCGACCAACAACCCGCTGCCTGCCTTGCAGGCGGTAAAGGAAAAGAAGCTCGCCCTGCTGGTCGGGCCCGAGGGCGGCTTTTCCGACGAGGAGCGCAAGATGCTGCGGGCGCTCCCCTTCGTGACCGCCATTCCGCTCGGGCCGCATATCCTGCGCGCCGACACGGCGGCGGTGGCGGCGCTTGCGGTGATGCAGGCAACAATTGGCGACTGGTAGGACGTTGTCTCTTGCAAGAGGGGTTTGCCGGCCGTGGTCTTCAATTCCTCTTGACCTGTGGCTCAGGATTTTTCGCTTGATCGGCTACTGACATTTCGTCCATTTAGCGCCGGCGGTGGGTCCAACCGCCTTTGAGGGCTTGACAATGGCGCGCGACACAACCGATTTCCGGCCCATCGAAGGCATTGACGAGCTTGTCGAGCACCTGGCCGAAGGCAACAAGCCGCGCGAAAAATGGCGCATCGGCACCGAGCACGAGAAATTCCCGTTCTATGTCGATGGCAACGCGCCGGTGCCTTACGGCGGCGCGCGCGGCATCCGCGCCATCCTTGAAGGCATGCAGAACAAGCTGGGCTGGGATCCGATCGTGGACGACGGCCGCATCATCGGCCTGGTCGAGCCGACAGGCCAAGGCGCGATCTCGCTCGAGCCCGGCGGCCAGTTCGAACTCTCCGGCGCGCCGCTGGAAACGATCCACCAGACCTGCCGCGAGGGCAATGCCCACCTGGCGCAGGTGCGCGAGATCGCCGAGCCGATGGGCATCCGCTTCCTCGGCCTCGGCGGCAGCCCGAAATGGTCGCTGGCCGAAACACCGAAAATGCCGAAGTCGCGCTATGAGATCATGACGCGCTACATGCCCAAGGTCGGCACCAAGGGCCTCGACATGATGTACCGCACCTGCACGATCCAGGTGAACCTCGACTTCGAGAGCGAGACCGACATGCGCCGCAAGATGCAGGTGTCGCTGAAACTGCAGCCGCTGTCGACGGCGCTGTTCGCCAACTCGCCCTTCACCGACAGCCGGCCGAACGGGCTGCAGAGCTGGCGTGGCGACATCTGGCGCGACACCGACAACCAACGCTCCGGCCTGCTCGAATTCTGCTTCTCACCGGATTTCGGTTTCGCCGATTATGTCGAATGGGCGCTCGACGTGCCGATGTATTTCGTCATTCGCGACGGCCGCTATCACGACATGACGCATATCTCTTTCCGCCAGTTCATGGCCGGGGCCGCGCGCAATGAAGTGCCTGACGGGCTGCCGACCATGGGCGACTGGGCGAACCACCTGTCGACGCTGTTCCCCGACGTGCGGCTGAAGCGTTTCCTGGAAATGCGCGGCGCCGATGGAGGTCCCTGGCGGCGCATCTGCGCGCTGCCGGCATTCTGGGTCGGGCTGCTCTACGACGAGGCGGCGCTTGACGCGGCCGAGGCGTTGACGTCGAGCTGGACCTACAAGGAAGTGCTGGCCATGCGCAATGCGGTGCCGGAACTCGGTATTTCCGCGCCTTTCCGCAACACCACGCTGCGCGAAGTCGCCCGCGACGTCATGGCCATTTCGCGCACCGGATTGAAGAACCGCGGCAAGAGGAACCGCGACGGCTACGACGAAACCTCGTTCCTCAACACGCTCGACGAGGTCGTGGCGCGCGGCACGACCAGCGCCGAGGAGATGCTGTCGGCCTATCACACGCGCTGGGGCGGCTCGATCGAGCCGGTATTCATGGAATATGCCTATTAACCCCGCGCGCTAGCGAGCGGCAAAAGCTGCTTCAATCGGGCATTGAAACGAATTAGGCTCTCACCTGAGGATTTCCCGGAGGAGAAGCCGATGCCTACCTTGTTCGACATGCTGACGCAGGCCCAGAACGGCAACGGCATGCAGGCGCTTGCGCAACAATACGGGCTTTCGCTGCAGCAGACACAGGCGGCGGTCGCAGCACTGCTGCCGGCCTTTTCACAAGGGTTGCAACGCAATACCGCCGATCCCTACGGGCTCGGCGCCTTCATGACGGCGATGGCAAGCGGCCAGCACGCCAAGTATTTCGAGGACGCGACCCGCGCCTTCTCGCCCCAAGGCGTCGATGAAGGCAACGGCATCCTGGGACATTTGTTCGGCTCCAAGGAGCTGTCGCGCGCGGTGGCCAGCCAGGCGGCGCAGGCGAGCGGCGTCAGCCAGCAGATCCTGCAGCAGATGCTGCCCGCGATCGCTTCGATGGTGATGGGCGGACTATTCAAGCAGACGACAAATCAGATGCAGGCCGCGGCTGGTCTTGGGGGTGGCGGCAATCCGCTGGGCGAGATCATCGAGCAGATGATGCGGCAAGGCGGCATGCAGGCGCCGGCGCCACAACAGCGCCAGTCGCCGCCGCCGCAGATGGACAACCCGCTCGGCAAAGTCTTGCAGGACATGTTCGGCGGCGGCTCGGCGCAACCGCAAAGCCAGCCGCAGCCGGCACCAAATCCCTACGGTGACAACCCGCTCGGCAAGGTGCTGCAGGACATGTTCGGCGGCGGCGCGCCGCAGCAACCACAAAGCCAACCCCAGCCACAGCAGACACAGAGTCCCTACGGCGACAACCCGCTGGGGAAAATCTTCGAGGAGATGCTGCGGCAAGGCGGAGGCTTCGGTGGCATGCCGGGCGGGCAGCCCACCCCGCAACAGCCTCAAGCGCCGCAGCCGCAGCAGCGCCAGCCACCACAGCCGCAAGCCAATCCAAGCGGCCGGCCAAGGAACCCGTTCGACGACATTTTCGGCAAGATGTTCGAGACCGGCGCCCAGCAGCGCGACGAATACCAGAAGGGCGTGGAAACGATCTTCGACCAGTTCAAGCGGGACATGGACCGGCGGTAGCAGTTCAAACGTCCGAGACAAATCCATGAGCAAACGGCTGGAGCAGATGCGCCGCAATATCCGGAAACCCGTAACATTCATCGACGAGGCAAAGAGACATGACTGACAGACTCGAATATCCGGTCATCATCGCGCCGCTTGCGATCGAGGACGGAGGTGGGTTTTCAGCCCTTGTACCAGATCTTCCTAGTTGCATGAGACTTCCTGTGTCAACCTGTTGTGAGCAAGAAGCTAGCGGCGGGGTGTTTGTTGGGGTCGTAGGATGTGCC